>NZ_AP027274.1:1200000-1530063 GCF_030295705.1 Polynucleobacter sp. TUM22923 | reverse complement strand
CCAGCGCTGTTGGCCGTGCCACTCCAGCACAATCTCATCTTGCATACCTGGCAGGGTGAGTGAGCCACAGGCTGCTGGTAGCGATAAACGATATAGCGTTTCATCTGGACCCAGATTAGTAAAGCTAGGTAATTGTTGTTCGCGTAGATGACGCCAGAACACTTGGGCATCTTCTGGGTCTAGTTCAACAGCATTTACAGCGGCACTCATTAAAGGAATCGCTGCTTTCACAGCAGCGGCTGCACCCGACAAACGAATCGTCAGCACACCCTCCTTATCTGACTTGGCTGAACCAATCCAGCAACTTGCTGCAAGGGGTAAAGGCTGGCCAGCCCATTGATTGGTGAGTTGCAAGGCATGTGCTTGTGTGACTGCGCACCGAAGCGTTGTTGTTGCTGCGGGTTTCGGTAACACCTTAACTGATGCTTCTAGTAAGAGGGATAGGGTGCCCATAGAGCCTGGTAGTAAGCGTGACACGTCATATCCAGCAACGTTCTTCATTACTTGGCCGCCAAAAGATAAGTCCTGGCCTTTGCCATCCATGATGCGCGCACCCAATACAAAATCTCGCAGATTGCCAGCGCTAATTCTGCCAGGTCCTGCAAGACCTGCAGCAATTGCCCCGCCAAAAGTAGCATTTTCACCAAAGTGTGGCGGCTCAAACGGGAGCATTTGATTCTTGTCCGTTAGAGCGGCCTCAATTTCTTTTAAGGGTGTGCCAGCGCAGGCAGTGATCACTAATTCTTCGGGTTGGTATTCCAGAATGCCGGAGTAGGGGCGCGTATCTAGCTTAGCAAATTGATTGTTATTTCCATACCAAGACTTAGTGCCACCACCTTGAATTGAGAGAGGTGTCTGCGTTTTAGCGGCGGTTAAAATTTGCTCACGAAATAATTCAATTTGTTTGATAGCAGCAGGATTAGAATTTTTACGCGGCATTAAAAGCGCTCCAACTCTGGATGGGGTAAATTGCCGCCACTGATTCGCATACGACCATATTCAGCGCAACGATTGAGGGTCGGGATAGCTTTGTCGGGATTCAATAAATGTTCTGGATCGAAAGCGCTCTTGACACCCCAAAATGATTCACGTTCACCTTCACCAAACTGTACACACATAGAATTAATTTTTTCAATACCTACACCATGCTCGCCAGTAATCGTGCCATCCAATTCAACACAAGCTTCCAAAATTTCAGTACCAAATTCCTCTGCACGATGCCACTCATCTTGATCTGCACCGTTAAATAAAATAAGGGGGTGCATATTGCCGTCGCCCGCATGAAATACGTTTAAGCAGGCAAGACCATATTTTTTTTCCATACCTTGAATACGCTTAAGTAGAGTAGCGATATGGCGACGAGGTATGGTGCCATCCATACAGTAGTAATCGGCAGCTAATCGACCGGCAGCGGGGAAGGCATTTTTTCGGCCACTCCAGAACTTCAAACGCTCAGCTTCATTTTGAGAAATCTGAATACCACTTGCGCCAGCTTGCTCCAGCACACTGGTCATACGTTCTATTTCTTCAGCAACTTCTTCGGGTGTGCCATCCGATTCACAAAGCAAAATGGCTTCCGCATTAAGGTCGTAACCTGCGTGTACGAATTCTTCCACTGCTCTTGTAGTTGCTTTATCCATCATTTCGAGACCAGCAGGAATAATGCCCGCTGCAATAATGGCAGCAACAGCATTGCCACCTTTTTCAATGTCGTCGAAACTCGCCATAATGACGCGTGCTAATTTTGGTTTAGCTACTAGCTTTACTGTAACCTCGGTAACCACAGCAAGCATGCCTTCGCTACCAATGACGACGGACAGTAAGTCTAGGCCTGGAGCGTCTGGCGCAAGACTGCCAAATTCCACAGCTTCACCATTCATTAGAAGACCACGAACACGTAAGATGTTGTGAAGCGTTAATCCATATTTAAGGCAGTGCACTCCACCAGAGTTTTCATTAACGTTGCCACCAATGGAGCAAGCAATCTGAGAAGAGGGATCCGGTGCGTAATACAGGCCTAGATGCGCAACAGCCTCAGAAATAGCGAGATTACGCACCCCAGGCTGAACTATTGCCGTACGAGTAAATGGATCAACCTGAATGATCTTTTTGAGTTTAGCTAGTGACAGAACTAAACCTTGGGATATGGGCATTGCCCCACCTGATAGTCCAGTTCCCGATCCACGCGGTACTACAGGGATTGCCATGGCGTAGCAAATCTTCAAAATTTGGGCAACTTGGGCCTCTGTTTCTGGCAAGGCAACGGCCAAAGGCATGCGCCTGTAGGCTGCTAAACCATCGCATTCGTAGGGAATCGTATCTTCAGGTTCCCAAAGCAGGGCATATTCTGGAAGAATGGGTCGCAAGGCTGCAACCAATTTGGATTGAAGGAGGGCGATGGCCGCGATGTCTGGGGGTGGGGTAACCATGTTCATAAGAATCATTTTAGCCATTTACTTATAATTAGTTCTATGGGAAATCGACTTTCAAAAATAGCCACTAGAACTGGCGATGCAGGTATGACCGGTCTTGGCGATGGCAGTCGCGTTGAAAAGGATCATTTGCGCGTCTGCGCTATGGGTGATGTCGACGAATTGAACTCTGAAATCGGGGTTTTAATGACCGAATCGATCCCTGAGGCCATTTCAGAGGAGTTTCACGCCCTATTTTTCCAGGTTCAGCACGACTTATTTGACTTGGGCGGAGAGCTTTGTATTCCCAACTACACATTGCTTAAGCCAGAGCAGGTGGCCCAACTTGATATTTGGCTGGAAAAATACAATGCTACATTGCCACCTTTGACAGAATTCATCTTACCGGGAGGTTCTCGGGCAGCCGCACAGGCACACGTTTGTAGGACGGTATGCAGGCGCGCTGAGCGATCGATTGTGCGCTTGGGACGGGAAGAGCCTTTGTATGATTCACCACGACAGTACGTAAATCGTTTATCTGACCTTCTATTTGTATTGGCGCGGGTACTGAATCGCGCTGCTGGTGGTGATGATGTACTTTGGAAGCACGAAAAAAAAGAGGCTAAATAAATTAGCCTCTTTCATGTATTTCTAAGCTGTAAGACTTAGCTTGTGAACTGCCTTATTTTTTTAGACTTCTACGATTCTTCACTGACAAGGCAAGTCGCTGTAATACATTAACTGAATCTTCCCAGTTGATGCAGGCATCAGTGATGCTTTGACCATACGCAAGCTTGCTGGGATCATCTTTTCCTGGTGAGAATTTCTGAGCACCATCTTTTAAGTGACTCTCAATCATTACACCAAAAATCTGATGTGAACCAGATTCAATTTGTTCTGCGATATTTTCAGCAACAACCATTTGACGCTCATGTTTTTTGCTAGAGTTGGCATGGGACATGTCTACCATCAAGCTAGCCGGCAGCTTTGCTGAAGATAACTCGGCACAAGCAGCTTGCACATATTGCGCTTCGTAATTAGGCTCTTTGCCACCACGCAAAATCACGTGACAGTCTTTATTACCCTTGGTTTCTACGATGGATACTTGACCATTTTTATGAACCGACAAAAAGTGGTGTGGACGGCTTGCTGCTTGAATCGCATCCGTTGCTATTTTGATATTGCCATCGGTACCATTTTTAAAGCCAATCGGTGCAGATAAGCCTGAAGCGAGCTCGCGATGAACTTGACTCTCAGTGGTGCGGGCACCAATGGCACCCCAAGAAATTAGGTCGGCAATATATTGCGGAGAAATGACATCTAAAAATTCACTACCAGCGGGCATACCTAATCGATTAATTTCCATCAATACTTGACGAGCCATACGCAGACCCTCTTCAATGCGATAGCTTTCGTCTAGGTATGGGTCATTGATCAAGCCCTTCCAGCCCACTGTTGTGCGGGGCTTTTCAAAGTAGACGCGCATCACAATTTCTAGTTCACCTGAAAAACGCTCTCGCTCTGCAAGTAGGCGTTGGCAATAATCTAGAGCGGCGTGTGGATCGTGAATCGAACAGGGTCCGATGATGACTAATAAGCGATCATCTTTGCCATGAATAATGTCCCGAATTTTTTTCCGGGTTTTGCTGATTAACGCCTCTGTTGGCGTTCCTGCAATCGGAAAGAAACGAATTAAATGCTCAGGGGGAGGTAGAACAGTAATGTTCTCAATGCGTTGATCATCTGTATCTGACGTTTTATCAACGACCGAGTACCAATTAGCGGGATTCGTATTTTGTTGGCTCATTGAGCTATTTTAAGCCGTATCAGGCAGTACCACCGACAGTTAGGCTATCAATTCGTAAAGTAGGCTGGCCAACGCCTACTGGAACACTTTGACCTTCCTTGCCACAAACCCCAATTCCACCGTCTAATTTGAGGTCATTACCGATCATAGAGACCTGTTTGAGGGATTCTGGACCGCTACCGATGATTGTGGCGCCTTTGACTGGATATTGAATTTTACCGTTTTCAACCCAGTAAGCTTCTGAGGCTGAGAAGACAAATTTACCGCTCGTAATGTCGACCTGGCCACCGCCAAAGTTGACCGCATAAAGACCGCGCTTGATGCTGGCAACAATTTCCTGGGGATCATCTTTACCCGCCAACATATAGGTATTAGTCATTCGTGGCATAGGTAGCGAGGCAAAGCTCTCGCGGCGGCCATTGCCTGTGAGGGGCATATTCATGAGACGGGCATTTAAACTATCTTGAATATAGCCTTTTAAAATGCCATCCTCAATCAAAGTAGTGCACTGGGTAGGCGTGCCTTCATCATCAATATTAAGTGAACCACGACGACCTGAGAGTGTTCCATCGTCCACCACGGTGACGCCTTTAGCAGCTACACGTTGACCAATGCATCCTGCAAATGCAGAGGAGCCTTTACGATTAAAGTCGCCCTCTAAGCCATGACCAACTGCCTCGTGTAACAAAACACCAGGCCAGCCTGGTCCCATCACTACGGTCATTGGCCCGGCGGGTGCAGGACGAGAATCTAAATTAATCAGGGCACCATCTACCGCCTCATCAACATACTGGTTAATCAAATCGGCATTGAAGTAATGGTAGTCATGACGGGCACCACCTCCAGATGATCCAGATTCACGTCGACCATTTTGTTCTGCAATTACATGCACTGATACGCGCACTAGCGGTCGTACATCGGCCGCTAAAAGCCCGTCCGCTCTTACCACCATGACAACATCAAATTCACCGGCAAGGCTCGCCATTACTTGAATGATGCGAGGGTCGCGGGCTTTAGCACGACGCTCAATGCCTTCTAACAAGGCAATTTTTTCTTGGGGCGCCAAAGAATCCAGTGGATTTAAATCTGAGTAAAGTTGATTGGAAACAGGGGTAAATAGCTTTGTAGCAACGGCTTGTTTACCTCCCTGTGGGCCTATAACTCTAGTGGATTTTGCTGCTTTGTTTAAGGCATCTAAATTAATTTCATCGGAATAAGCAAAGGCTGTTTTATCGCCGTAAATAGCGCGAACACCAACACCTTGATCAATATTGAAACTTCCAGATTTCACAATTCCCTCTTCCAGACTCCAACTTTCACTGCGAGTGTGCTGAAAATACAAATCAGCATCGTCCAATTGATGGGTAAACATATTCCCAAAGGTGCTGTGTAAGTCTTGCTCGGATAGTCCGGTTGGCTCGAGCAAAATAGACTTAGCCAGCTTAATAAGATCAGCTTGTTTTGTGGGTTTGGTCCAATCGCTTGGAAATAGTGCTTCCGGTGCTCTCATTTGTATTTGACTGAACTTTCTTTGTTAAAGCTTGCGATGTTGAAGTGCGGGTAATTTAGAGCGTACTTCTTTTAATTTATCTTTGCTGAGAATGCCCGTAATCAATCCGCTCCCCTCAGATAAATCACTTAGTACTGTACCCCAGGGGTCCACTAGCATGCTGTGCCCCCAAGTTCGCCTTTGATTAAGGTGAACCCCACCTTGTGCTGAAGATAGTACGTAGCATTGATTTTCGATGGCGCGCGCACGCAGCAAAATCTCCCAATGCTCTTTGCCAGTAGTGTAAGTAAAGGCCGCAGGAATAATATGGCAATCTACTTGGCCCATCTGCCGGTAAAGCTCTGGAAAGCGTAGGTCATAGCAAATACTTAATCCAAGGCGCCAATTAACTTGATTGATATTGATAGTGAGATGGCCTGGAGTATCGCCTGCTTCAATGGTGGCAGATTCCTCATAGCTTTCTTGCGCAGTCTGGAAGCCAAACAAATGGATCTTGTCATAGCGCGCAATTTGCTTTCCATGGGGGTCAAATACCAGTGTGGTGTTCAAGACTTTATTAGGGCTGCTAGCAACGAGCGGAAGAGTACCTGCAACTAAATACAGATGATTTTCTAGGGCGATTGCGGCAAGCCGTTCTTGAATCGGGCCACTTCCGAGTGCCTCGCGTGCATTGACCTTATCGGTATCTTTCAGCCCCATTAAGCAAAAATATTCTGGTAAGACTGCGACTTGGGCACCGCTTCTTGCCGCGGCTTGTACGAGGCCTTCTGCAGTCTTGAGATTCTCAGCGATATCAGGGGTCGACACCATTTGTACCGATGCCACTTTGAGTTCGGAGGTGTTCATTGAATCATTTTCCATGCTTAGCCTGGAAGCGAATTAGAGGTGGGAGTGCCAGTAGGATTCTGTTGTGGCGCAGATGGTAGGTCAGGCTTATCCTGCTCTTTTAATAAATTCTTCGTACGAATTGTATTCAAGGTCTTTGCGTCTAGTGGTCGACCTTTTTGGTCTAGTGGTACCACTTCAGGATCACGCCAAGAGCCCTGTACTAGGTAGTCTGTCTGCATCGTACGATTAATTTGGCTGGTAATTAAGTACTGACCTAAAACAGCGCCCAAGCCAATAATGGGGTTGAGGGCAAATGCCGCTAGCGAGCCAGCGGTTGCATCAATTGTTGGAAATATCGTAATACGTAAATCTTGCGTTTTTTGTGGAATGTTAATTTGACCTGTCATCGCAACACGAGCTTGATCTAAGATCATCGTAAATTGTTCCGCTTGCGCAATGCCTTGGCCAATTTCAAAATGACTAGTAATGGATTTAAAAGGGGTGCCCTTGGTAGCTAGATTGCCTAAACTGCCCTGCAAATCTAATGTAGCAAATCTAAATAAGCTTTGCAAGCTAAGTACATCAAGTAACTTGGCGCTATCTGTATTGACTTCAAGCAGGCGCCCCTGGGTAAGATCAACACTCACCTTGCCCGCAAGCGAGGCCTCATCGGGTGAGAATATCGACCCAGACCAGCTAACATTTGCTTTTAATTTTCCTGACCCCCCCTCTACAGGTTTAGGGTTGCTCCATCTCGAAATCATGTGGCCAAAATCTTTGATATCCATGTTGGCGGTAAGCGAACTCATTTCAGCAGTATTCGAATTTTTGCCAATCCACTGACCTGTTATTGTTGAATTGGCTTGTGGATTATTTATCTGTAAAGACTCAATCTTTACAGTGTCTTGGGTAGTCTTAGTTCTGAGCTTTACTTGACCTAATTGCGCTTCTTTTAAAGTCAAATCATCGATCGTAATATCAAGACTTGGGATGTTACTGGGGCTTAAGGCCTGTTTTGTTTGACTTGATTGGCTCCCCGTCTTCTTCACTGATTGAGTTGAATCTAAAGAGGCGGTTTCGACAACGCGTATTTGCTCAGGCACTTTTAATTTAGATAAGCGCCCAGTGATCAGACCGCTAGATTGATCGATGCTGCTCGGAGTCCATTGCATTTGACCGGCCAACAAAGGAGCGCTGAGGCGGAGCTGCCAAGCATCATTTTTTTCAACAGCATTTAAGCTGAAATCATCCCACGCTCGATCAAGTGCAATCAATCTTTTGATTTGTGCAGTAACTTGGGTACTGTCGCTATATTTTTCTGGACTCTTTACTTCTGGCATGGAATTTTTAGGCTGACTCGATCCAATAAAGTCCATCCATGTGTCGAGATTTAGTTCTTTACTAACAATATTAACGGCTAAGCCTTGTTGGGGAAGGTTGAGGGGTGCACCGATACCGATTGCGTTTTTATAGGCGCCGCTACTATCTAAATTGCCCTGTAAAAAGTAATCCTCTCCAAGCTTGGCAGACCAATCTGCGCGCACTAAGTTTGATTTAGTGGCTGGGAATGTACGTAATTTAAATTGTCCTAACATAGGACTGCCAGCTAATTTGTTTGCTGGACTGGGTGCTAAACTTGCCCAGTTGCGTAAATCAAATACCAGATTGGTTTGGCTCCCGAGCTTATTAAAGTCCAATGAGCCTTCATATTTGGCGGTCCCACTCATCGCATTTAATAGTTTCAAATACGGCGGCGACCCTGAAATAGTAGCGACATAATTTTTGATAAAGCGAGCATCAGTAGTGCCGCTAATATTAAAGCTGGAACTGTCGGTAGTGCTGGGGGCGCCCGAGACGCTTGATACGCTTGAGATGTTTATATTCCCACCAAGAAAGTTAGCTGTCACATTTTCGAACTCAGGATTCTTTTCGGTAATGCGAACCTTCCCCTTGAGATTTTCCAGGGGCGGAATCGAGCCCCACTGCACTTTATTGCCAGACAAGGTGAGTTTGGCATCGATACTGGCATTTTCGTTACCGGAAAGGGGAAGCTTTAGTCCAAGATCAAGATTGATTGGGCCGGATACAGAAAGACCTTTCACTAAGCTAGGCTGCTGAACGCCGATAGGTGACACAACCACGTACTCCATTATTTGCGAGCCATCACCAATCACTTGGCCTTTAATCAGTAGGGTGAGGTTTTTTGCAGTGACATCCGGGATCTGAGCAAGGACATTACTAACAGCGGTATTTTTATAATTGGCACGGTCAATATCAACAGATAAAACAGATTGCTTCATGTCGATTTTGCCGTTGATATTATTGAAGGCCGACCAGATACCCTGCTTTATGGGCATCAATGGCGCCGGCTTATAACTCGCTTGAACAATCGGCAAATGAAGAGTGAACTCTCCGTTTTGCCCATTAGGAAACGGAATCTGATCTACGTTGCCTTTAATATGGAGAGAGCCATTCTGAACATCGCCAGAATCAAAGGCCTTACCGAGATACTCTCTGACTTCTTTGTCAATGCCGATCGGAAGGTAGCGGTGTACAGTCGCCAATTTAGCCTGGAAAAATTGCATATCAAGTGTTATTTGATCAGGCTGCTTTGGGCCTGCTGCAAGATAGTTTAAGTCGAGGCTGGCTGTTATCTCAGGGTTACTTAATTGCAATTTCTTGGCATTGATCAGCCAAGCTCCTTTTTGCTCAGTCCAACTGAGTTCACCTTTTGCACTATTAAATTTAAATAATGACGCAGATAAAAAATTATCTAGGTTCAATTCGAGCTTGCTGGAATTGATTGTGAGGTTACCCTGCTTTTGATTGCTAGTCAGGTTTCCGGTCAAATTGGTGATTGAGGGTAGCGATGGGTTAACCCTTGTAAAGCTGATGTTATTGAGCTTTGCACTGATACTAAAATCGAGCTTGACGTTAGAAAACCAATTACCTGGTACTGGAAGATTGGCTAGAGCAGATTTATTTTCTGACCAATTCATTTCTAGATTTTTAAGTTCGCCATTAGCTGCTGCAACCTTAACCCATTGACGTATCTTTTTCGACAAAGGGAGGTTTAGGGCAAATAAGGAAATATCCTCTAATTGAATTTTAGGGGATGAGAATCCAAATGTTTTAATTTCTCCGCCGGCTTCAGGAGTGCGCCAGCGAAAAGTAATAGGACTTAGTGTTTCCAGCGGTTTTGTTGTGAGATCGTTTGTAGCGCGCCATGACAAAGTTTTAGTGGTAATTGAATTTAAACCGCGATCAATCTCCTGTACTAAGTTCGTTTCGATTCTCCCAAATTCAATCGGAGCTTCATCCTTGTTGAGTTGAAGCTTCAATTGATCGACAGCTAAGAACAATTTACTTTCATTTACCTTGCCAGCATCCAGTTCAATACTGCCTTTGGAGGTGAGTCGCCCTTGTAAGTCGTTTAGAGGAAGGGCGATATCCTTCAATAACTGGCTGAGGTTTAAAGCGGAGGTATCCCAGGAAAACTGGCCGGTCCAGTTGTGCCAGTTCCCCGCTTGGCTTCCAAGGCGATGGACAAAGTCTGCTTGAACTTGAATTGGGTTTTGGCTCCAGGGTGTCAGTGCCGTTAACTCAGCTTGATGTTTGCGAATACCATTATTAAAGCGAAACCGTTCTATATCAATTGTCGTTTTCAGTTTTTGGCTTTGTTGATCCTCCCAAACTAGCTGCGCATTATTTATTTCAATAGTATTTTGAGCTAGCAGCCAATTTTCAGTTGACAGATCGCCCGAGCTACTATGAGCGGGAATGCCTGCAACCGAAATGAAACCTTTGGCATCTCGTTGAATGTATAGCTGCACACCGTTAGCACTAATTTGATGAAAGTAAGGCGTTAAGTAATAAAAAGATAGCCAACTTAATTCGCCTTGAATGCGTTCAATTATTAGTGGCGCAGCAGCGGCTGAAGTGGATGTTGAATCTGGCTTAGTGAACTTAGTGAACTTAGTGAACTTGAGGCCTTGGATAACAAATTTCGGACGAATGCCAGTCCACGACACTTGAACATCATCCATAGTGACGCTTGCGCCTAGGCGAGAGCTCATCATGCTTTCTAGGGTGGACTTGGATTTTTCAATTTGTGGCCACAGCACAAATCGAACGCCAAGGTGCCCAAGTATCAATAAGGTCACAACAAGGCCGCCGAGAATGAGCGCACGTTTGCGCCAGAAGCTTCCAGAGCCAGGGGGGCGCTTTTGAAGCGCGCTGTGCAATACGCTTAATAAGCGACTCGGGATAATCTTTTCAGGCATATGTCTTATTATCCGTCAGCCCTTGGGTAGGCACAACGCTTCTGTGGTTTGGGCTCGGACTCAGATTAAGATAGAGAGATGATGGATTTTCCGACCCAAATTGAATTTCTTAAGCAGCATTCAACCTACGCACAGCGCTGGCTAAATGCACGTCCAGACTGGATTGATTGGTTAAACATCAAAAGTAGTCAAGAGATTAACCTTTTTGGCATTCAGGAGCTACTAAGCCCTTGCCGATTAGCTGTGGGTGCAGCAGGGCACGATGAAGTGCGATTTATGGCAGATCTCCGGTTAGCCAGGCAACGCTTAATGCTCTGGGTTGCCTTCCGAGATCTCAATGGATTAGCTGATTTAACTGAGGTGACTCATGCATTAAGTTATTTTGCACAAGAGGCGGTCAATTTATCGATTGCCTATATTCGCCGTGATCTTGAGGGGCGATTTGGACTGCCTTGGAGTACTGATAGAGACGCAGAGATGCCGCTTATGGTTGTTGGCATGGGTAAATTGGGTGGTATGGAGCTCAATTTGTCTTCAGATATTGATTTAATTTTCTTGTATGAGCATGAGGGTGACACCCGAGATGCAGCATCAGGCATGGCAAAGGGCGCAACGCAGCAAATAACGCAGCAAATAACGAAGAGCTTATCCCACCATGAATGGTTTACCCGCATGGGTAAACGCTTAATTAAGTTTCTAGCCGAACATGATGAGAATGGTTTTGTATTTCGGGTGGACATGCGCCTACGACCGAACGGAGATTCTGGGCCTTTGGTCTGTAGCCTGGATATGCTTGAAGAGTATTTATTAGTTCAAGGTAGGGAGTGGGAGCGCTATGCCTGGATTAAGGGGAGATTAATTGCCCCATCACCAGAATCGCCAGCATTTACCGCTTGTCAAAAAGAGCTTGATCAATTGATTCGTCCTTTTGTTTACCGCCGCCACCTAGATTACGGCGTGATTGCTTCTATCAGGGAGCTTCACGCGCAAATACAACGAGAAGCTGAGAAGCGCTCTTCAGCCCATCAGGGGCGCTCGAAAGATATTAAGTTAGGACGGGGAGGCATTCGGGAAATCGAATTTTTAGCTCAAATGTTTCAATTGATGCGAGGCGGTACAGACCCCCGCTTTCGTATTCGACCTACCCTAGAAGTGCTTGATCTTGTCAAACTGCAAGGGGGCTTATCGGCCAAAGAGGTTGAGGCACTAAAGGCGGCTTACCAATTTTTGCGACGCCTAGAGCACCGTATCCAAGTTTGGGAGGATCAGCAAACCCATTACTTGCCAGAGGATGGGGCTGCACGTACGCGTTTAGCTTTGAGTATGTCGGCTCCAGGTACACAGCAAGATCAGTCTGCTTTCTTAATGGAGTTGAATGCTCATCAGGCAGTTGTTGCGCAGTTATTTGAAAAGGCATTTTTATTAGACGATAGTGCGCGCTTAGATACCGGGCTCATAACGCTGGGATGGCAGCCAGATGGAGTTCTTTTCCCTGAATCTTTAAAGCGTTGGCTGCTTTGGATGGATAGCGTCAAGAGAAGGCAATTGCCAGAAAAGAGCCAGCTCATTTTTAGTAATCTTATTTGTAAAGCCGCTCAGAGCCTTCAAGAAGACAACCTTGCTGCTGGAAAAGATATTGCCTTACTTCGCTTTTTTGATTTACTGGAAGCTATTGCGAGACGTAGTGCTTATTTATCCATTTTGTCTGAGTATCCCAAAGCGTTACTCAATGTTCTCGTACTCATTAGAACTTCTCAATGGGGCGCTGAATATTTAACACAACACCCTCACTTATTGGATTACTTACTAAATTCCAGAACAGAGATCGCGCTCATTGAAGAGCCGGAGCAATATTGGCGAGAAGTCAGTAGCACTCTGAATCTGCGACTTGATGATGTGATGTCAAGTGGGGATGGATCTGAGCAAGCAATGGATATTTTGCGTGTGACCCATCACACGGAAACCTTTATCACTTTATTGGCAGATGTAGGTATTGGAGTTGAACAGGCTCTTTCTGTAGAAAAAGTCAGCGATCATTTATCGACCTTGGCGGATTTAATACTGCAGACCACTTTTGAGCGTGTTTGGCCTAGTGTGGCGCAGAAGTTTGGTATGCCAAAAGAACCACTGCCGCCATTTGCCATCATTTCTTATGGCAAATTGGGAGGTAAGGAGTTGGGCTATGCCTCAGATCTAGATGTGATCTTTCTGTATCAGGCTGAGGAAGGTGACTTCACTCTTCAAGAGGCTTATACATTGCTAGCTAAAAGGGTCATTAATTGGCTAACTACCTATACCTCAGCTGGTAGCTTATTTGAGATCGATACCCGTTTACGGCCGAATGGTGCCGCTGGATTTTTGGTGACGAGTACTGACGCATTTAAAAAATACCAACTTCGCGAGGGCGGCAATACTGCTTGGGTCTGGGAGCATCAAGCTTTAACTCGAGCCCGGTTTTCTGCGGGTAGTAAAGACGTTGGGTTCGATTTTGATGCCGTACGTTCTGAAGTGCTCGGTCAGAAGCGAGATATTGGGGCATTGCGACTCGAGATTGAAGAGATGCGTCGTAAGGTTCACGCCGGCCACCCCAACCCTGGTACTGATTTCGATTTGAAGCATGATGCTGGCGGAATGGTCGATATTGAATTTATGGTTCAGTATTTAATTTTGGCTCATGCATATACCTTCCCTCAGCTTATTGCTAATTTAGGCAATATTGCGCTATTACGTATTGCGGGCGTAGCAGATTTAATCCCGATAGACGTTGCTCAAAATGTCGCGAATGCTTATCGACTATTGAGAGCCCATCAACATCGTTTGCGTTTGGATGGAGCAGAAAAAACGAGAGTGAATTTACGCCTAGAGCCAAAACTCATTGAAGCTAGACAGTCAGTATTAAATTTATGGCAAGAACTCTTCGGTGCTCCGCCTGAGATTTAACCTTGCCCTAGTAATTCTCGGGCATGACGGCGAGTGGTATCGGTAATTGTGGTGCCTCCTAGCATGCGTGCAATTTCTTCCACACGCTCGGATCTTCCTAGGGGGCTCACTTGTGAGAGTGTTTTGTCACCGGCTTGTGACTTACTCACTTTAAGGTGATGATTGCCTTGTGCAGACACTTGCGGCAAGTGAGTGACGCACAATATTTGATGTGACTCGCCTAGCTGTCGCAGCAATTTACCAACGGTCTCTGCTACAGCGCCGCCAATACCGGCATCTACTTCATCAAATATCAAGGTCGGAGTAAATGATGCTTTGCTGGTAATAACGCTGATGGCCAAGCTAATCCGCGCTAGCTCACCACCGGAGGCGACTTTCGCCAAAGGGCGCGGCGTGCTACCTGAGTGACCGGCGACTAAAAATTCGACTTGCTCAAGACCGTGGGCGCTACCTTCACTAAGGGGGGATAGGGCAATCTCTAGTTGCCCACCTGCCATCGATAAATCCTGCATAGCTGAAGTCACAAGGCTACTTAAATCCTTGGCAGCAATTTCACGTTTTTGTGTCAGTTGTTTAGCTAGCTTGAGATAGGCGGCTTCCTCTTGCTTCACTTTGTCTTGTAATGCACCTATGTTTTGCGAGGCAGTTAGAGCCTCTAAGCGCTCAGTGGTCTCGTCAAAAAGAGTGGGTAGGTAATCAGCTTCAGTGCGATATTTTCTCGCTGTACTGTGTAGGGCCTGCATCCGATCTTCGACCTGACTTAAGCGTGCTGGGTCTAACTCTAATTTTTGTAAATATCGATTGAGATGATGTACGGCCTCATCAACTTGAATCTGCGCTGATTCTAGGGCTTGGCTAATGGCGCTCAGTGCAGAGTCATGCGCTGATAGCGCACTCATATTCATGCTCGCTTTAGAAAGTGTTGACTCAACAGAATTTTCAGCTTCACTCAAAACATCAATAGCCTCTTGGCAGCCACCCATAATCTTTGCGCCATTTGCTAGGCGCGCATGCTCATTCTGAATAGCGATCCACTCACCATTTTGTGGCGAGAGTTCGGTTAATTCTTCTAATTGCCATTCCAGTCGTTCGCGCTCTCGCTCAATATCTTGACCAGCATTTTCTGCCTGCTCGAGACGACGACGCGAGTCTTGAAGGATTTTGAAAGATTGGGAAACGGTATTTACTAATGCAGTGTGATTTGCATGACGATCTAAAAGTTCGCGTTGCGCTCCACTTTTTAGTAGTAGCTGATGGGCATGCTGCCCATGAATATCAACTAGTTGATCGCCCGCTTCTCGTAATTGAGCTAGGGTAGCCACGCTGCCATTAATAAAGGCGCGACTCCGACCATTCGTTTCTATGGTCCTTTTGAGTAGCAGACTTTGTCCGCTTTCTTCAAGTGGGAAACCTTGCTCCTCCAGCCAATGATTGAAGTGATCAAGTTGAGCTTCATCAATACTAAAGAGTGCGCTAATTTCCGTACGGTTGCTGCCTTCCCGAATTTGGCTGCTATCAGCACGTTCTCCAAGTACGAGACCTAGCGCGTCCAAAAGAATGGATTTACCGGCACCAGTTTCACCGGTGAGAACAGTAAAGCCAGAAGAAAAGTCGAGCTCTAGTTGATCAACAATGACAAAGTCACGGAGCGTAAGTGTTTGCAGCATGCTTTAGCGTATCAATAGACTCGACATCAGAATGTCGATGGATACTCATTCCAGTGTAACTTTTCTCGCAAAGTTTTGTAGTCACTATGAGCGCGCGGGTGCAGTAGGGTGATTGTTTTTTCAGACTGACGTACTTGGATCGTGTCGCCAGTCTGCAAATGCGTTTGGGATTGCATGTCAAAGTTCACAATGATTTCTCTACCGTCCACTACTTCAATGCTCACCATGATGTCCTGCGGCAAAACAATGGGGCGATTGGATAGAGAGTGCGGCGCTATGGGAGCCAATAAAATACCCGCTACTCGGGGATGCAAAATTGGGCCACCCGCTGATAAGGCGTAGGCGGTCGAGCCAGTAGGAGTAGAGATAATCAAACCATCAGATCGTAGGTTATACATAAAAGAGCCGTTGACTTTAACCGCTAGTCCCACCATGCCAGAAATTCCGGAGCGGTTCACAACGACATCATTCAGAGCTAAGGAGCGATTGATTTCCTCGCCATTGCGCAGTACTACTGCGGCTAATAAAGTCCTAGTATCGGCCTCGTATTCCCCGGCAATAATTTGGGGAAGAATCGTTTGGACGCTCCGAATAGGAATATCCGTCATGTAACCCAGTCGACCCATATTGATACCCACCAAGGGGACTTGACTGCCAGCTAGCTGCCGCCCGATGCCAAGCATGGTGCCGTCACCGCCCAATACAACGGCTAAATCGATGGCTCCAGCAAATTCTTCAATTTTTTTAGTGGGGTAGGCAGTTAGGCTGAGATGAGCCGCTGTTGAGGCTTCTATAAAGATCTCGCAACCCTGTTGCCCCAGAAGCTTTGCCAGGTCAGCAAGGTGTTCTTGCATGCCATCAGCCTGATATTTGCCTACAAGCGCAACCCGGCTAAATGCCTTTTTGATGGAATTTGGGGATAGGCTTAACATATGGAGATTAAACCATACGCATAAAATCCCTTCCACTATGGACGATCGTTCCCGCGCCTTACTTAAAACACTCATCGAGCGATACATCGAGGAGGGTCAACCTATTGGCTCGCGAACCCTTTCTCGATTCTCTGGATTAGACCTATCTGCGGCCACCATTCGCAACGTGATGGCTGATTTAGAGGGTATGGGACTAGTAACGAGCCCCCATACCTCTGCTGGACGTATTCCGACCCCACGTGGCTATCGTTTATTTGTTGACACCATGGTGACCGTGCGGCCCCTAGAGGAAATCGCCGCTCGCGAGGTAGAAAAAGGGCTTTTGCCGGATTCTCCCCAAAGAATGCTGAACTCAGCGGCGCAGATTTTGTCTAATTTGACCCATTTCGCCGGGGTTGTGATGACGCCTAAGCGGGCTCAGGTTTTTAAGCATATTGAATTTATGCGCCTAGGCGAGGGCAAAATTTTGCTGATTATGGTGACCCCCGAGGGTGACGTTCAGAATCGGATTTTGCCAACAACGCAAGATTACACGCCAAGCCAACTAGTCGAAGCTGGAAATTACATCAATGCACAGTTTGCTGGCAAGAGCTTTGCGCAGGTTCGCGCACATCTCGTTTCAGATCTCGATAACCTACGCACGGATATTTCAGGATTAATGGCATTAGCATTGCATAGTGGAGTGAGTGACTATGGGATGGGCCAGGGCGATATGCTGCTCTCAGGAGAGCGCCGCTTGTTAAATGTAGGCGATCTTAGTGCCAACTTAGATAAGTTACGCAAAATGTTCGACATGCTGGAGCAGAAGTCCGTACTGATGCAGTTATTAGATATCTCTAGCCATGCAGATGGCATCCAAATTTTTATTGGCGGTGAAAGTGATTTATTGCCTTATGAGGATTTGGCTGTTATCAGCGCACCTTATAGTGTTGATGGTCAAATCGTGGGCACCTTAGGTGTGATTGGTCCCACTCGTATGGCCTATGATCGCGTTATTCCGATTGTCGACATCACTTCTAAATTATTATCCGGTGCGTTAAGCTCCTAATTCAATCAAGATAGGCCTTTTGTGAATTCAAACCCCCATTTACGCTCTACCAAAACAGCCGTATTGTTGTTGAACCTAGGGACTCCTGATGCGCCTACTGCAAAAGCAGTTAGAGTTTATTTAAAAGAATTCTTATCCGATCCCCGCGTAGTAGAAATTCCGCGTGTGATTTGGTGGTGCATCTTGAATGGCATCATTTTGCCCATTCGCAGTGGCGCTTCGGCCAAAAAATATGCCTCTATTTGGCTGCCTAAATTAGGCTCGCCCTTGATGCACTATTCACGCCTACAGGCAAAAGAGCTGGGCGAAAAATTTGCCGAGCATGGGCAAACAGTTTTAGTGGATTTGGCGATGCGCTATGGTCAGCCCTCTACGCAGCATGTCCTTGAGGCCTTAAAGGCACAGGGTATGGAGCGACTTTTATTGCTCCCACTCTATCCACAATATTCCGCAACAACTTCGGCTTCTAGTTTTGATGAGGTATTTCGAGTGCTTAGCACTTGGCGCGATCAACCAGAATTACGTCTCATCAAGCACTACCATGACAACCCAGCCTATATTTCGGCTTTACGTGATCAAGTGCTGGGGGCTTGGGATAAAGATGGTCGCCCAGACTTTGATAAAGGCGATCGCTTGGTCATGTCATTTCATGGGCTGCCCAAAAGAAATCTAATGAAGGGTGACCCTTACCACTGCGAGTGCTTAAAAACAGGCCGCTTACTGGGCGAATCTTTAGGGCTGGTACCAGGCCAATATTTAGTCACTTTTCAGTCTCGTTTTGGAAGGGCTGAATGGCTAAAGCCATATACCGCTCCAGCAATTGAACAGCTGGGTAAAGAGGGCTGCCAAAGAATTGATATTTTCTGTCCTGGATTTCCGGTGGACTGTCTTGAAACTTTGGAGGAGATCGCGATGGAAGCGCGTGAGATTTTCTTAGAGCATGGCGGAAAGGATTACCGCTATATCCCCTGCTTGAACAGCAATCCCAAATGGATCGATGCTATGTATGAGATTGCCCATCAGCATTTAGCCGGCTGGTCTTTGGGTGTGGAATCTGAAGCAGCTTTAGCGGAGCGCGATCGTCTAGCGGAGTTAGCTAAAGCGAGCATTGCTTGAATTTAAGGCACTTGAAATGTAGTGACTTAGCCCCATACTAACCACAAGCAACCATTCTTATTTAAAAGTGAATTCGTACCCATGACCCAAGAAATCCCAAATCCATCACCTGATCAGGAAAATGTCGTCGATCAAACTCAGGCCGAGATCAGCCCCGAGAATATCGAGGTGAAAACGCCAGAGCAGGAAATTGCAGAGCTCAATCAACAATTGACGGAGATGCAAGATACTTATTTGCGTGCCAAGGCTGAAGGTGAAAACATTCGTCGCCGTGCTGCGGAAGACGTGACAAAAGCGCATAAATTCGCCATTGAGGGTTTCGCTGAGCATCTTGTGCCTGTAGCCGATAGCCTGTATGCCGCCCTTACCGCTGAGGCAGTCGATGCCAAGGCCTTTAAGGAGGGCTTAGAAATTACCCTCAAACAGTTGTTATCTGCCTTCGAAAAGGGCCGTATGACTGAATTAAACCCTGCTGTGGGCGAGAAGTTTGATCCGCACCACCACCAAGCGATTGCATCTATTGCTTCGGATCAAGAGGCTAATACCGTGATTTCAGTTCTCCAAAGGGGGTATTCCATTGCAGATCGGATTTTGCGCCCCGCCTTAGTGACGGTCAGCGCACCCAAGTAAGGCAAAAAAGTCGGCAAAAAGGCAGATTTCTGCCTTTTTTGCTCTTTTGGCCTCTTGAAATACTTCTTTTTGACCCAATTTAGTCTTTATCGATGTATTCATTGTTTTACGAAACGACACATTACTTAATTTTGGAGCTGTTATGGGAAAGATTATCGGAATTGACTTAGGAACCACGAACTCGTGCGTCTCTGTTGTAGAAAATAATGCACCTAAAGTGCTGGAAAACGCCGAGGGCGGACGTACAACCCCATCCATCATCGCCTACGTTGAAGACGGCGAAGTATTGGTTGGTGCCCCTGCAAAACGCCAATCAGTAACCAATCCAACAAACACTATTTATGCAGTAAAGCGTTTGATGGGTCGTAAATTTACTGATAAAGAAGTGCAAAAAGATATTGGCCTAATGCCTTACAAGATTGTTCAAGCGGACAATGGCGACGCATGGGTCCAAGCGCGTGACAAAAAGATGGCGCCACAGCAAGTTTCTGCTGAAATTTTACGCAAAATGAAGAAGACGGCTGAAGACTATCTCGGTGAAGAAGTAACTGAGGCGGTCATTACTGTTCCGGCTTACTTCAATGATAGTCAGCGTCAGGCGACTAAAGACGCGGGCCGTATTGCGGGTTTAGATGTGAAGCGCATCATTAATGAGCCTACTGCAGCGGCATTGGCTTTTGGCTTAGACAAGCAAGACAAGGTAGATCGCAAGATCGCTGTATATGACTTGGGCGGCGGTACTTTTGACGTATCTATCATTGAGATTGCGAACGTAGATGGTGAGAAACAGTTTGAAGTGCTCTCAACCAACGGCGATACTTTTTTAGGTGGTGAAGACTTTGATCAGCGCATTATCGATTGGATCATCACTGAGTTTAAAAAAGAGCAAGGCGTTGATTTAAGTAAAGACGTATTGGCGCTACAGCGCTTGAAAGATGCTGCTGAAAAAGCCAAGATCGAATTGTCATCTGCCCAGCAAACCGAAATCAACTTACCTTATGTAACTGCAGATGCTAGCGGTCCGAAGCATTTAAATCTCAAGTTAACGCGTGCTAAGTTGGAGTCATTAGTAGAAGAATTGATTAGCCGCACGGCAGGTCCTTGTTTAACTGCGATTAAAGACGCGGGCGTTAATCCTGCTGATATTGACGATGTCATCTTGGTGGGTGGTCAGACCCGTATGCCTGCTGTTCAGGACAAGGTAAAAGAAATTTTTGGTAAAGAGCCACGTAAAGACGTTAACCCAGACGAGGCAGTAGCTGTTGGTGCTGCGATTCAGGGTTCCGTGTTGTCTGGTGATCGCAAAGACGTATTGCTCTTGGATGTAACCCCATTGTCATTAGGTATTGAAACCTTGGGTGGTGTGATGACTAAGATGATTCCGAAGAACACGACTATTCCTACTAAGCATTCTCAGGTCTATTCCACAGCGGAAGATAATCAGCCAGCAGTAACCATTAAGTGCTTTCAAGGTGAGCGGGAAATTGCGCTTGCTAACAAATTGTTAGGTGAATTTAACTTAGAGGGCATTGCTCCAGCCACTCGCGGCATGCCGCAAATTGAAGTGACTTTTGATATTGATGCCAACGGTATTTTGCATGTCACCGCAAAAGATAAAACAACAGGCAAAGAGAACAAGATCACTATCAAGGCGAACTCTGGTTTGACTGAAGAAGAAATTCAGCGCATGGTCAAAGATGCTGAGGCAAACGCCGATGAAGATAAAAAAGCCTTGGAATTAGTTGGTGCACGCAATACTGCTGATGCTTTAGCGCACTCTACTAAAAAGGCTTTAGAAGAGCATGGTGCAAGTCTTGAGGCTTCTGAAAAAGAAGCGATTGAAACTGCCCTAAAAGAGCTTGATGAAGCCATCAAAGGTAGTGATAAAGCAGTAATTGAAGCAAAAACTGAGGCATTAGGTACAGCAAGTCAGAAGCTTGGTGAAAAAGCTATGGCTGCTGAACAGGCTAAGGCTGGTGGTGCTCCTGGTGCAACTCCTGGCGGCGCTCAAGGTGGCCAGGGCCCTGCTCCAGATGCGGACGTTGTTGATGCTGACTTTAAAGAGGTTGATGACAAAAAGTAAGATCAGTTTTTTGTGATCTATTCACGTAATTTAGAAGTAATTTAATAACAAGTCGGCCTCGTGCCGACTTGTGTCATTCAGGTTGTTGAGAGGAATGCTGTGTCTAAAAGTAAACGCGATTATTACGAGGTATTGGGTGTAGCAAAAGGCTCTAGTGACGAAGAGCTTAAGAAGGCGTATCGAAAGATGGCGATGAAACACCATCCCGATCGCAACCCAGACAGTAAAACGGCCGAAGCGCAATTTAAAGAAGTCAAGGAAGCTTACGAAACATTAACGGACCCCAATAAGCGCGCTGCTTACGACCAGTATGGACACGCAGGATTAGACCAATCTATGGGCGGCGGCGGTTTTGGCGGTGGTGGCTTTTCAGATGCTTTTGGCGATATCTTTGGCGACATTTTCGGCCAAGGGGGCGGTCGTCAATCTGGACCGCAGGTCTACAAGGGTGCTGATTTACGCTACAACATGGAAATTACCCTTGAGCAGGCGGCTGAAGGTTACACCACCCAAATTCGGGTGCCTAGCTGGAGTGACTGTAAGCCTTGTAAGGGCTCAGGTGCAGAGCCAGGTAGCAAGCCAGAAAGATGTACGACTTGCGATGGCCATGGTCAGGTCAGGGTGCAGCAAGGCTTCTTTTCAATGCAGCAGACTTGTCCTAAGTGCCGAGGCGCTGGTGAATACATTCCAAAGCCTTGCAAAACCTGCCATGGCAGCGGTAAACATAAAGAGCAAAAGACACTAGAGATTAAGATTCCTGGCGGCATTGATGACGGTATGCGGGTTCGGTCGGTCGGCAACGGTGAGCCTGGCGTCAATGGCGGGCCTTCTGGCGATCTCTATGTGGAAGTCAGAGTCAAGTCTCATAAAGTATTTGAGCGTGATGGTAGCGATTTGCATGTTCAGATGCCCATCTCCTTTGCAACGGCAACGATTGGCGGTGATATTGAGGTACCAACCCTCTCGGGGCGCGTGGAGTTTCCGATACCTGAGGGCACTCAAACTGGTAAGACTTTCCGCCTACGCAGCAAAGGCATTAAAGGCCTACGGTCTTCCTTGGTTGGGGATCTCTTTGTGCATATCGCAGTTGAGACACCAGTCAAACTGACGGATGAGCAGAAAAGTTTGCTACAGAAGTTTGATGAGAGTCTGAAAACTGGGGGCAACAAACACAACCCGCATCAGCAAGGTTGGTTTGACGGGGTGAAGAGCTTCTTTAGTTAGACCTAAAAAACACTTACCCGGCAAAGCCATGTTCGGGTCCAGGGAACTTTCCTGATTTCACTTCCCGAACATAGGCTTTGATTGCAGATTCAATGGAGCTATTGCCGTCCATAAAGTTTTTGACAAACTTAGGCGGCTTTCCCGGACTCATCCCCAGCATGTCTTGCAATACTAATACTTGACCTGAGCAATTTGGGCCTGCACCAATGCCAATCGTCGGAATCGAGACGGATTCGGTAATCAGCTTTCCTAATGAGGAGGGAATAGCCTCTAATACGATCATTTGAGCGCCTGCCTGCTCACAGGCGATTGCCTGCTCAAGCATAAGACTGGCGGCATCTTTCGATTTCCCTTGCACCTTGTAGCCACCTAAGAGGTGAACGGATTGAGGTAAGAGGCCTAAATGGGCGCAGACAGGAACGCTTCGCTCCACTAAATATTGAATTACTTCGACTTGCCAATCGCCGCCTTCGAGTTTCACCATATCAGCGCCGGCTCGCATGAGTTCTGCTGCCGAATCCAATGCTTGCATTGGATCGCCGTAGCTGGCAAAGGGAAGGTCGGCTATAACAAATGCCTGAGTATTGGCACGGGCTACGCATTGCGTGTGATAAGCCATATGCTCAACGGTAACTGGCGTAGTGCTATGGTGGCCTTGTATTACGTTACCCAGCGAGTCACCAATCAGGATGACCTCTATTGCGCAGCGATTTAACAAAGCAGACATTGTTGAGTCGTATGCCGTTAACATCGTTATTTTTTCACCCTCAGCATGGAGTGTGAGAAGTTTGGAAATCGTGATTGGCTTATCGCCTTGTAAGTAACCCATGGCGTGAGTTTAATGAATTAATGCGCCTGAGGTCCATAAACAGGTTGATTATCGATAATACAGTTGCGGCAAGCGAGTTTTTCAATGCGCTGGTCTGCCACATTCGGTAGAAAGGCCTTGAGTTCGCCTAAGTTCGGTAAAAAGAAATCAGGGGCAATTTCCAGCAAAGGTAACAGTACGAAAGAGCGTTCAATGATTCTGGGATGGGGAAGCGTTAAATCAGAATCTTCCTGAGATACCCCTTCAAAAGAAAGAATATCTAAATCTAGGGTTCGCGGCGCATTGGTGTAGGGGCGCTCACGACCAAATTCTTGCTCTACTGCTTGGCAGACATAAAGCAAGCCATAGGGGCTTAGCTCAGTCTCAATTTCGATCACCGCATTGATGAAATCATTACCTGTAGCCTGAAATGGCGCGCTTTGGTAAAGGCAGCTTTTCTTAATAATTTGAAGTTCACGGCGTTGGGCGAGGCAAATAATCGCATCTGCAATGAACTGACGTGTGTCACCAATATTGCCGCCAAATCCAATAAAAGCTCGTGCCATGCGCATTCCAAACAGTAAAAAAGTTGATTAGTTGATATTAAAAAGACTTTACAGAGTTTTTCTCAAGTCTGCTTAGCTTGCCGTATCTTCAGATGGCGCCGCTATTTTGGCTTTTCTGCGCCGACGTCGCTTGGCTGGTGCGGCAGGATTGCCACTATCGTTCTTTACGCTCGCCATTAAAGCATCCTGATCTGTAGGGTCAGCGCCGATGAAGTCGGTCCACCATTGGCCTAAAGCAGGGTTTTGTTCCCCATTAGCGCAGCGGAGCAGCAAAAAGTCATAACCCGCTCTGAAACGTGGTGATTCAATCAGGCGATATGGGTAGCGACCCACGCGCTTCTCAAAGCGGGGCTGCATAGACCAAATTTCTCGCATATCGCTCTCAAAACGTCTTTGAATCGTCATGCCATTGCTTTGGCTGGCAATCGTTGCGTCCATAGCATCATGTAGTGCGGGAATATTGGAGAGTCCTGCTGCGATATTCTTTTTCCAGTTACTCAAGAGGTCTGGCCATAGCAAGGTAGCAAATAAGAATCCGGCAGATACGCTTTTGCCTGACTGAATACGGTGATCCGTGTTCTCTAGGGCAATACGCACAAAGTCTTTGGCTTCTTTAGAGCTTACTTTGTTATCTAAAATAGCATCTAGTAGCGGTAGTAGTCCGTGATGTAATCCGGCGTTGCGCAAACCTTGTATGGCCGCCCAGGAATAGCCCGACATCAAGAGTTTTAGAATTTCATCAAAGAGACGTGCTGACGGGACATCCTGTATTAGCTTGCCTAACTGAGCGATCGGTGTGTGTGTTGCAGCGTCTAAGGTAAACCCGGTTTTTGCAGCAAAACGAATGGCGCGCAACATGCGAATCGGATCTTCTCGATACCGTTTTGCTGGCTCGCCAATCATACGCAAGGTTTTCTTTTGCATGTCGGCCATACCGCCGTGGTAATCAAGGACCGTTTCGGTGGCCGGGTCGTAGTACATGGCATTGATTGTGAAATCACGGCGGGCGGCATCTTCATGCTGACTTCCCCACACGTTGTCTCGCAAAATGCGGCCATTTTCTGCAACATGCTCACCAGCGTTTTCTAGTAAAGCTCTAAAGGTAGAGACTTCAATAATTTCTGGTTGGCCTTTACCGAAGAAGGTTACGTGCACAATTTGAAAGCGTCGACCAATTAAACGAGATTTACGAAATAATTTTTGGACTTGCTCTGGAGTTGCATTCGTTGCTACATCAAAATCTTTAGGGCCAATGCCTAGGGCAAGATCTCTTACTGCGCCCCCTACAATAAAAGCATCATAGCCAGCCTGCTGCAAAGTATGCGTGACTTTAACGGCATTTTTAGAGAGCAGGTTTGGGTCAATGCGATGGGATTTTTTAGGGACCCGTTTTGGTGCGCCAGAAGTATGGGCTACGGTATGTCGCACCATAGGGTCGCGACGCAAAATACGGTTAATCAATTTTGTAATCATGCAAACAGTTCAAGTATGGGCCAATGACGCTTCAAGGCTTCGTTGCGTAGTCGAGTATCTGGATTAGTAGCAACAGGGTTACTTACTTTTTCCAGGAGTGGTAAATCGTTCATGGAGTCTGAATAAAAATAACTGCAAGGTAGCTGATCTAGTACTAAATGCTGACTAGTAAGCCAATCATGCACTCGGTGGATTTTACCTTCTCGAAAATTCGGAATTCCCTGAACTTCGCCGGTGAAGGGCGCTAGGGGGTCTTCCCCTAATGTGGCTGGTTCGGTTGCAAGTAAATGTTCAATACCAAAGCTTTCTACGATGGGGCGCGTTACAAAGCTATTGGTAGCGGTTACTACGCAGCATAAGTCCCCGGCATCTTGATGGCGCTTCACTAAATCGAGAGCCTGTTGGCGTACTTGGCCAGTGATGACCTCTTGCATGAAAGCATCATGCCATTCTTTAAGTTGAGCGCGAGAATGTTCTGAGAGCGGTTTAAGCGCAAACCGTAAAAATGCCTGAATGTCGAGTTTGCCTTCTTTATAGTCTTGATAAAAGCGCTCATTTTGCTGGGCATAGTATTGACTATCGACTACGCCAATGCGCGCCAAGAATTGACCCCACTCGTAGTCACTGTCGCAAGGCAACAGGGTATGGTCAAGGTCGAATAGGGCAAGTCGGGTCATGAATATTTATTTCGTTTCTAAAAGCGTTTTTACTAGCGGAAGGGTGACGGCACGTTTGGTCTCTAGGGAATATGCATCCAAAGCATCGATTAAGGCCATTAAGCTAGGCATATCGCGATAAAAATGATTGAGCAACCAAGGCAAGACCTCTGGTGACAAAACTAAGCCGCGAGCTTGCGCTGACTGCTCCAAGGCTTGTATTTTCTCATCATCTCCCAATGCATGGGTCTGAAACACCAAACCCCATCCCAGACGGGTGCGCAGGTCTTCTCTCAACTTCAGGGCACCCGGAGCTACGTTGCCCGCCATAAAAATATGCATTGCTTGGCTAGCTTGAATGGCATTCAAAATACGAAACAAGGAGGCAACTAGGCGGTCATTCAGGCAATCCACATCATCTACAGTGATGACGGACACCGAATGGCTAGCGCCAAGGCTTGTCAGTTGATCCTCTAATTTGACCCAGGTGCTAGGTTCATTTGGGTTCAGTGCAAAGTGCTGGAAACCCAGTATTTGCGCTGCATTGGCTAGGCTGTCCAATAGGTGCGTGCGTCCTGAGCCCTCTGCGCCCCACCAATACATCCAGCGTTGATTGAGGGCATTTTCTCCGGCTTGTCTAGCTTGCTTTAATTCCCAAGTTTTTACTACCTCTTGCAGTGTGAAATGTAGAGCAGCATTTTCCCCAGTCAAAAAATTACTGAGGCTGGGTTGAGGTGCTCGGGCAATATCAAGCGCAAATTGGCGCGGTAGCAGATCTTTATTCATTACTGCGATGTTTTATCGTTGATACCAAGTGCTTTGCGTGTAGCGAGACCAGGCGTACTGAAGAACCACTAAGCCGACTGCGCTGATGGGTAGCGCGAGAAGAATACCAAAAAAACCAAATAACTTACCGAATAAGAGTAATGCGAAAAGTACTGCCACGGGGTGCAAACCAATACGTTCACCGACAAGACGGGGCGTTAGAAAGAAGCCTTCTAAAAATTGCCCAAGGCTATAAATAATGAGCACACCCAGTAATTCACTTCCAGGGCCAAATTGAAGAAGCGCAGCAAAGACCGCTAGGGTGAAGCCAATCGTAATACCGATATAAGGAATCACAATCATGAGCGCCGTAAATACGCCAAGTGCGATGGCGCCTTTAATTTCAAGAAAACTCAAGCCAGCACTATAAAAAACAGACATGATGGAGATCACAATGATCATGCCCCTTAGATACTGTGACAACAGGCCATCCGCATGCATCGCTAAATGGTGAACAGTCTCTTGCGCGCGTACAGGCATCAATTTTTTAATTAAGCTAAAAAAATGATTCCAGTCGATCAATAAATAAAACATGACAAATAGAATCAACACGGCATTGACAAAGCCAGCGATAACAGAGCTGCCTGACATCAGCACGGTTTCCACTGTAGAGGACATCAGTGCATCAGAATTGTCGTTTAGATGTTCCGTGATTTTCTGGGATACAGTAGCTTTGAGGTGGCTCCAGTCAAAAGTGACATGAAATTGCGTTAATTTGGGCTCAAGCCAGGCTTGAGTGTTCTGGAGCCAGCCGGGAAATTGGGTTTTAATGAGCGGAATCTCTGTTTTGAGGAGTGTAATAAACAGGCTTAAGATGCAAAACACGATCCCCAGACCAATAATCATGGCGATTCCAGCGGCAGCTGCGCGGGGCAGGCGATGGCGTTCAAGCCATAGGGAAACAGGGCGCAGAGCGTACGCCAAAATAAATGCGGTCAGAAAAGGGGTAAAAATTTCAGTCATCTTGCTTGAATCCTCTAGAATTCAATGATTCTACCGACCAAGCCCTGCTTTTTACTAATCTTCTATCGATACTATGACCTCTTCTACCAATTCTTCTTCAAATGGCCTTTCCTATCGCGATGCAGGTGTTGATATTGATGCTGGTGACGCTTTAGTCGACAGAATTAAGCCTCTTGCTAAGAAAACCATGCGTGAGGGCGTACTGGCCGGAATCGGTGGCTTTGGGGCCCTCTTTGAGGTGCCTAAGCGCTACCAAGAGCCGGTATTGGTAGCTGGTACCGATGGTGTGGGAACTAAGCTGAGACTGGCCTTTGAGTGGAATCGCCACGATACGATTGGTCAGGACTTGGTGGCAATGAGTGTGAATGACATTTTGGTTCAGGGTGCAGAACCCCTCTTTTTTCTAGATTACTTTGCCTGCGGTAAGTTATCGGTAGATACGGCGACTACGGTAGTTGCTGGTATTGCCAAAGGTTGCGAGCTTTCTGGCTGCGCACTCATTGGGGGTGAAACAGCGGAGATGCCTGGGATGTATCCCCCTGGCGAATACGATCTGGCCGGATTTGCAGTGGGCGCGGTTGAAAAGTCCAAAATTATTACTGGCGCAACCATTGCCCCGGGTGATGTGGTGTTGGCGATAGGTTCGAGTGGCGCGCATTCCAATGGCTATTCTTTGGTACGCAAAATTATTGAGCGTGCCGGCGCTAAGCCAAGTGACGATCTTGGGGGTCGGCCCTTAGGTGATGTGGTTATGGCGCCAACAGAAATTTATGTCAAGCCACTCCTCAAGCTGATATCTGAAATCAACGTTAAAGGGATGGCCCACATCACTGGCGGTGGTTTAGTCGATAACGTACCCCGTGTTCTCCCTGAAAATACTCAGGCGATACTGCACCGTGATAGCTGGGTCATGCCAGAGCTTTTCAGATGGCTGCAAATGAAGGGTGGCGTTGCTGATGCAGAAATGGTGCGCGTATTTAACTGCGGCATTGGAATGGTGGTAATCGTGTCTGCAGAGCAAGCTGATACTGCCATTCAGTTTCTGAAAATTCAAGGCCTAAATGCATGGAACGTCGGTGAAGTTGTAGAGCGTCCAGCAGGGGCACCACAAACGATTGTGGTTTAAATCTAGGGTTGATCTAGTTTAAACAGGGTCTTCTGACAATGTTCTAAAGCTGCCTTCAATTCAATGGGGTTGAAGGAGTCAAAGGTCGTTTTTCCAGTCATCGCGCGCAACCAGGTAAGTTGCCGCTTACCAAGCTGTCTAGTGGCCGCAAGTGCCCTGTTACGCATTTGTGCATGGTCAACCTCTCCAGCCAAATATTCCCAAACTTGTCGATACCCTACTGACCGAATCGCCGGCAGATCAGCGTGTAGCGCTGGATTTTTGCGCAATGTTTCAACTTCTGCAATAAGTCCGCTGATGAGCATTTCATCAAAACGCTTTTCTAGATTCTGATGCAGGCGAGAGCGATCACTTGGCTCTAGCGATACCAACTCAATCCATTTCGGAATGACTGAACCTACTCTGCCATCTTCACTAGGAGAATTTGCCAACAAAATAGACATCGGTTGACCGGTGATCTTGTAAACCTCTAAGGCGCGTTGTACCCGTTGAGAATCATTGGGTTGTAGTCGTGCAGCAGTCGCGGGATCTACTTTAGCTAATTCATCATGCATTGCAGGCCAGCCAATCGCTTTGCCTTGTTCATCTAAACGCGCTCGGATAGTTGGGTCGGCAGGAGGTAGTGAGGAAAGTCCATAGGCCCAGGCTCGCCAATACAGCATCGTTCCACCCACAATGACAGGAATATGACCGCGCTGACGAATCTCTTCGCAAAGACGTTTAGCATCATTAGCAAAGCGCGCAGCCGAATAGGATTCGGTTGGCTCCAAAATATCTATTAGGTGATGCCGGACTGCTGCTTGCTCAGCGCTAGTCGGTTTTGCGCTACCAATGTCTAAACCGCGATATACCAGAGCAGAATCCATGCTGATCAATTCAATGGTGGCGCCCATAGATTGCGCTCGCTCAGCTAAGGACATAGCGAGATGGGTTTTGCCTGAACCTGTGGGGCCAACGATACAAAGAGTAGGTAGCTGGTCAGTGGAATGCACAGGCTGAATGTGGGGTTCAGTTTGCATGAGCCATTATAGGAATGAAATTGCTAGAGCGGCATTAATAGGCTGTTAATATTCTTGCAGTTAATTACTGGAGTGAATGTTGATTGATACCTTATTGCAATTGAGTGATTTACTGCTACACATCGACCGTCATTTGGATGTGGTGATTCAGCAATATGGCTACTGGGCTTATGGATTGCTGTTTGCGATTGTCTTTGCGGAAACAGGATTAGTAGTAGCCCCATTCTTGCCCGGTGATTCCTTATTATTCATTGCGGGGGCTTATTGCGCTACCGGGCATTTTAATTTATGGACGCTATGCATTGGTTTGTTGATCGCTGCTATCGCTGGTAACACAGTAAATTACTTTATTGGACGCTGGATAGGCAAAAGAATATTTAGCAGTAAATCACGCTGGATTGATCAAGCCGCACTTCGTAAAACCCATTCTTTTTATGAGAAGCATGGCGGTAAAACAATCATCGTTGCACGCTTCTTACCCATTATTAGAACCTTTGCACCGTTTGTCGCTGGCGTATCAGAAATGAATTTCTCTCGTTTTCAATTTTTTAACATCACTGGTGCATTGTTATGGGTATTTAGCTTGGTAGTGGCAGGCTATTTCTTTGGAAACATTCCGATCATTCGTCAGAATCTCAATGTCATTGTGTTGATTGGTATTGGCGCTGCTGCTTTGCCAATCGTACTTGCCGCCCTATATAAAATCTTTCAGCGCAAGCCTCAAGATTAATGGTGCTGAGAAGCCGCTAGTGCAGTTTTGTTTGACTGTCTAATTTGAGAATGTGCTCTCGAATATCGGCGGCATCATCAGCACCCGGCATTTCACTAAGATAGCGGTGCAGGTCAGCAATAGCGGGCCGTATATATTCCAATTGGGCAAAGATCAGGCCGCGATCCCGCACCTCTTCCATTGACTCTGGTAGCAAGATTACTAAACGCTCTTGTATTCCTAGTAAGCGCTCCCAGCGCTCGTCTTCTGAATAAATCATCTTCAGGTTTCGTAAAAATCGTGAGAGGATTTCTCGTGGGCTAGAAGCACGCAGAAAGATGTTGAGCGGCAGACTGAGCTCATCTCGATACCCTTTTGCATCGAGGTAGGGATCTAACATTTCCTGTAATTGATTCTTCGATAGCGAGTCACCATTCAGGGGATCCATGATGATTTCGCCTTGTTGTAAAGAAATGCGCATCATAAAGTGATTGGGAAAAGAGACTCCGCGAATATTCAATCCTACTTGCTGACCAAGCTCCATCATCAAGATCGCTAGTGAGATAGGAATACCACGGCGGCTCTCAATCATCTGGTGGAGATAAGAGTTCTCAGGCGCATAAAAATCATTCGGGTTAGGGCCAAAACCTAACTCGGTATAAAAAAAATGCTTCAGTAGTTGTAAGCGCTGCATGGGGGGTGTGTCTGCAGTAATGCGGGTCTTGAGTTTCTTACCCCATTGGTCAAGCCGATCTAATACACCCTGCACATCAAGATCAGGATAAGCATGCTGAGCGACGGCAACGGCTGCCTCAGTCAAGGGAAAGTGCTCATCCTCGGCAACAAGGGAGGTGAAATAATCAAGTTGTTGTGTTGGCATAAAGGTTATTTTGCATGACGAAGAAATTTTTGCCAGCGAATTCCTATTAAGCCTAAGGCAAGAAAATAGGTGATCGCAGATGCCGCTAGCCATAAGGACAAAATGCCTATTCTTAACCAGGGTGTGGATTGCAGCGCAATCCAGTTATGGGTACTGGCGCCGTAATACAGCACTATTGTGAAGGGAATTAAGGCGAATAGAAGCTGACTTAAATACTTGAGCCAGGCTGCATTTGGAAGGGCGCCTAGGCGATGCAGTCCTACCCAGAGCAGTGCTGCGTTAAGGCATGCACCCACTCCAATGGATAGGGCTAAACCAGCGTGACCCAGCCAAGGTACAAACACGAGATTGGCTAATTGCGTTGCCACCAAAACCAATAAGCCGATTTTGACTGGAGTACGAATATTCTGCCTGGAATAAAAACCGGGCGCCAAGATCTTAATGAGGATCAGCCCAATTAACCCTATGCCATAAGCTGCCAATGCCCGTTGTGTCATTAATACATCTAGGGCATTAAATTTTCCATAGTGATATAGGACGGCCGCTAAGGGTTCGCCAAAAATCAAGAGTACAATGGCGCAGGGTGCCGCGAGTAAAAAAGTGAGTTGTAAACCCCAGATCAATAATTCACCGGCATGCACTAAGTCATTCTTGGCATTCGCTTTGCTCAAGCTAGGTAGTAGCACGGTACCCAACGCTACGCCTAAGAGTGCAGTGGGAAATTCCATTAAACGGTCGGCATAAGATAACCAAGATACGCTACCCGCAGGCAGGCGTGAGGCGATATTGGTATTAATGAGCAAGGAGATTTGAGCAACAGAGACGGCAAAGACTGCAGGCCCCATCAGCTTTAAGACGCGTCTGGCGTCTGGGTTTGTTATTGCCGCTTTGATTGCCCCCGGGAGAAGCCCAATCCGAGGGAGTAGTCCAATGCGTGCAAGAGCCGGAATTTGAATAGCCAGCTGTAACACTCCCCCCATAAGCACGCCAATACTAAGGGCGTAAATCGGTTGGTCAAGATAAGGGGATAAAAAGATTGCGCTCGTAATGAGCGCAACATTTAATAAAACAGGCGTAAAGGCCGGAATGGCAAAGCGCCCAAAGGTGTTGAGAATTCCTGCGGAGAGGGACACCATTGAAATGAGGCCGATATAAGGAAACATGATGCGCGTCATCACAATGCTGGCATCGTAGGCTTGCCCGCCTACAAATCCTGTAGCAATCACTAAAATCAGCAGGGGGGCGCCAATAACCCCCAGGAATACCGTGAGCAATAAGGCCCAAAATAAGAGGGTGGCAACGGCATTAATGAGGATTTGGGACTGTTTCAGATCCCCTTTACTGGAAATTTCCCCTAAAATTGGCACAAATGCCTGGGAAAATGCCCCTTCGGCAAAGAGGCGACGTAGTAGATTCGGTAGCCTGAAGGCCACGTTAAAGGCATCTGTCCACTCTGAGGCCCCAAAGCTACGCGCGATCAAAGTCTCTCTGAGCAGCCCAGTGATGCGGGACAGCATGGTGAGGGAACTGACCTTAGCGGCAGCGGAAAGCAGGTTCATGGGCTGATTTTCACCTATTTATCAGGTGGCTGGGCTTTTTTGATGCTTTACTGTAAAATCTTGGGTTTTGGTGAGTCAGCTTATAAATTGGCGAACCCACGCAGATTTCCAGTTAATCGTATTTTGTAATTTTTTTATAGAGCAAGGTTTAAAGATGGCCAATACCGCACAAGCGCGTAAACGCGCACGGCAGGCAGTAAAACAGAATGAGCACAACTCCAGTTTGCGTTCTAAGCTTCGTACTTCCATTAAGGCAGTTCGCAAAGCTATTGAAACTGGTGACAAAGATGCTGCAGCTAAAATATTTGCTGCAACACAATCAACAATCGACAAGATTGCGGATAAGAGAATTGCTCACAAAAATACAGCCTCACGTCAGAAGTCACGTTTGTCTGCTGCAATCAAAGCCATGGCTGCGTAAAGCGGTTCAGTTTCAGGCAGGCTCTTTAGTGATTTGAGTCTAAGCCCGCTCCTTATCAGAGCGGGTTTTTGTTTTTAAGGCTAGGTTTGTGATTTTGGTTCAAACTCACACGCTTCTTCGATGGGCAGCTGATTGTCTTTAGCAAAATTCAAGACAAAGTCCAGCGCTCTTGGATCAAGTTCTCTTAGTCTGGTATCAATCACAACGCATTTCACCTGCGCAATGATTACTGGTCTGACATAAGGTGAGTAGGTAAAACGGGGATCGCCCAAGTCACCTGGTGGGCGAAAATGAGCCATTACCCCGCAAAGACGCTCGGCCCAGTCGCTGGGACGAAATGGCTTCCCGGCAGTAGTGATGCCCTGAATAAAAAGCTTTTTGTGGTTCAAGTGTGAGTAAATATTGAGGCGTCGTTATAAACGTAGCAGTTAATTAGTAATGCTCAGCTTAACAGTTTTGTAATTATTTAAAGTTAATTTTTGTAATTATATGAGTGCAGTTTGAAGTCCCAAAAAATGCAAGCTTAACCTCTAGTAGAAAGCTCAATGATGACATCTATGGCAAAGCCCCCAATTCCTGGCCAGGTGAGGCATTACTTGCAATTTGCTGACCTGACGCGCGAAGAATACGATTACTTACTTAAACGTTCTGCTTGGTTAAAGACGAAGTTTAAGAGTTATGAGACTTGGCATCCTTTGCATGATCGCACGCTAGCCATGATCTTTGAAAAGCATTCCACCCGTACACGCCTGTCCTTTGAGGCGGGCATACACCAGCTTGGTGGCCACGCTGTCTATCTCAATACCCGCGACACCCAGTTAGGTCGTGGTGAGCCTGTAGAGGACGCTGCGCAGGTGATATCAAGAATGACCGACATCATCATGATCCGCACCTTCGGGCAGGACATTATTGAGCGTTTTGCGGCCAATTCTCGTGTTCCCGTAATTAATGGTTTGACCAACGAATACCACCCATGCCAAGTGTTAGCAGACATCTTTACCTTTGTAGAGGCCCGCGGCCCTATTCAGGGTAAAACAGTTGCTTGGGTCGGAGATGCCAATAATATGGCGTACACCTGGATACAAGCGGCTGAGTGCCTTGACTTTCAGATACGGTTCTCTGCTCCAGAGGGATATCAGTTAGACAGCTCAAGATTAACCAGCGCTGCCTTAAATCATTTAACGGTTTGCGTAAGCCCTAAAGAAGCATGCAAGGACGCTGACTTAGTGACCACGGATGTTTGGACCAGCATGGGATACGAGGCTGAAAATGCTTCCCGAATGCATGCCTTTAAAGAGTGGATGGTTTCAACACAGCTGATGGGACTCGCTAAACCAGATGCCTTGTTTATGCATTGCTTACCGGCGCATCGAGGCGAAGAAGTGTCAGCGGAAGTGATAGACGGATCTCAGAGTATTGTTTGGGAGGAAGCCGAAAATCGCCTTCATGTCCAAAAGGCACTAATGGAGTATTTGCTGTGTGGTCGTTTAGATTAATTTATTTTTGATTGAATAGAAATTATGTCTGATATTAAAAAAGTAGTTCTAGCGTATTCCGGCGGTCTTGACACCAGTGTGATCTTGAAATGGCTTCAAGATACTTATCAATGCGAGATCGTTACATTTACTGCCGATCTTGGCCAGGGTGAAGAGCTTGAGCCAGCGCGCGCCAAAGCCTTGCAATTTGGCATTAAGCCAGAAAATATTTTTATTGATGATTTGCGTGAAGAGTTTGTGCGCGATTTTGTGTTCCCGATGTTTCGTGCCAATACGATTTATGAGGGCGAGTATTTATTGGGCACCTCGATTGCACGTCCTTTGATTGCAAAACGTCAAATTGAGATCGCCCGCCAAACTGGCGCCGACTCTGTATCGCATGGCGCTACAGGTAAGGGTAATGATCAGGTACGTTTTGAGTTGGGTTATTACGCCTTAGAGCCGGGAATCAAAGTTATCGCCCCTTGGCGCGAATGGGATCTACTTTCCCGTGAGAAGCTCATGGCCTATGCTGAAAAGCACGGCATTCCTGTTGAGATGAAACATAAGCAGGGCGGTTCACCTTATTCAATGGACGCCAATCTCTTGCATATTAGTTATGAAGGTCGTCATTTAGAGAATCCCAATGCTGAAGCTGAAGAGGCTATGTGGCGTTGGACCACCTCTCCTGAAAAAGCCCCAGATGCGGCGCAAATTATTGAAATTGAATTTCGTGCTGGTGATCCAGTAGCTATTGATGGCAAGACCTTTAAGCCACATGAGTTGTTGGCTGAGCTCAATCGTATTGGTGGGATACACGGTATCGGCCGTTTAGACTTAGTGGAAAATCGCTTTGTTGGTATGAAGAGTCGCGGCTGCTATGAAACCCCCGGCGGCACAATATTACTCAAAGCCCACCGCGGTATTGAGAGTATTACCCTAGATCGGGAGGTAGCCCACCTTAAGGATGATTTAATGCCACGCTATGCCAGCCTGATTTATAACGGCTTATGGTGGGCGCCAGAGCGCCTTGCATTGCAGACATTGATTGATCATACTCAGCAGATGGTGAATGGCGTTGTACGCTTGAAGTTATACAAGGGTTCTGTATCGGTGATTTCCAGGGACTCGGCTAATACCTTGTTCGACCAGACTATCGCCACCTTTGATGATGATGGCGGCGCTTATAACCAGGCTGATGCCGGTGGATTTATTAAGCTTAATGCCTTACGCATGAGAATTGCTGAAACGGCAAGACGTAAGCGTGCTCAAAAATAATGATTCATAAGTCATATTAAGATAGCTAACCATCTAATAAGAAAGTGTAAAGATGCAATTTGATCAAGTTTCAGTAGTTAAAAAAGCCAATGTATTTTTTGATGGCAAGTGTGTATCCCACACGATTACCCTTGCAGATGGCACTCGTAAGTCTGTTGGCGTAGTTTTACCTAGCACCTTACGCTTTGATCTCATCGTGAAGGAAATCATGGAAGTGGTCGATGGTAATGCGTTTGTTAGCATCAACGGCGCTCCTGAGCTTGAATTTAAAGCGGGCCAGAGCTGGGAAGTTGAAAAGGGTGGTTATTTCATTATTCGTGCGGAGACGCCTGTGCATTACGTTTGCCACTTTGATTAAGTGGTGAGCATGCCCAGTAGTGAAGTAGTGAAGTAGTTAAGTAGTTAGGTAGTTAGGTAGTAAAGGCAAAACGCAGACCTCGGTCTGCGTTTGTTATTTTTGGCTCATGCCAGCGCAGGGTTCGACTACCTGATTTTAGGTAGACCCTGAATGACCGTGCCGGGAACCAGCACTCTATCTGAGAACCACTGCTTGTTCATTTCCAGGGCATAGCGAACGGCAGCCTTAGGGCAGTGATTATTGGTGGTGTCTGCCTGCATCTCCTCAACATTGACGATCTTGCCATCATCTGCAAGAAATGCGATTGATAGTGGAATTTTAGTATTGTTCATCCAAAAGCAGTGCCCTGCTTTTTGTTCAAAAATAAATAGCATGCCTGAATTACTTGCCATGCTTGTGCGATTCATGAGGCCAACTTCACGCGCCTTGGGTGAGTCCGCTAGCTCGGCTTGTATGCGGTAGATGCCTACTTTTAGTTCGATGCTTTGTAGGCCTACATTTTGTTGCGCAAATACGGGTGCCGTAAATAGAGCGGCAGCCAAAGAGAAAAGTAGTAGTGGGGCTTTAAGTGCGTGCATGATGTATTGGATAGTCGATACTAAAGTTGCTGAGAGTTAGGGCAAATTGCAGGCGAAAAAAAACCCAGGAGCAAGTCCTGGGTTTCTCATAATGATCTAAGGACGATCAAGCACCTTGGATGTTGGTAGCTTGCTTGCCTTTAGGACCTTGGGTAATGTCAAACGTTACCTTTTGGTTTTCCTTGAGGGTTTTAAACCCAGGCATTGTGATTGCGCTGAAATGCGCAAACAACTCTTCTTCACCATCATCAGGCTTGATAAATCCAAAACCTTTTGCATCATTGAACCACTTAACAATTCCGGTCGCCATGCGAACTCCATTACATAAACTTAAAACAACCGTGATGAGGGTGAATACTTTTTAATCAGTCTCGCTCTACAACACGCCTAAATAGGACCTTAAAACCGTCCTACCCCTTGATTGTTTGCCCTTTACGGTGGGGTGTCAAGGGGTAAAGTGAATATAGTTGTTAGTTAACCCCCCTTTTTTTATCGAAAAATGCCCCAATATGCTTTAAACAGGGTTTCATTGATGGTTTTTTGCCACATTTCCCCTAAAACCCTATTTATATATCTGTGTTTAGAATGCTTCTCATGAGTCGTACAACGAAAAACCCTACGGTTGGTAACCCAAATAACCCTTATATTGAAGACACCATTCTTCTCGAGAAGCAGGCCGAGAAAGTTAAAGCGCCCTCGATGTATAAAGTTTTACTATTGAATGACGATTACACGCCGATGGAGTTTGTGGTGATGGTAATTCAAGAGTATTTTAATCAGAGTCAAGAGTCGGCTACACGCATTATGTTGCAGGTTCATTTGGTTGGCAAAGGCGTCTGCGGTGTGTTTACACGAGATGTTGCGGCAACAAAAGTGCATCAAGTTATTGAACTCTCGCGAGAAGCGGGTCACCCACTACAGTGCACTATGGAGGAAGCATGATTGCCCAAGAATTAGAAGTGAGTTTGCACATGGCGTTTGTTGACGCAAGAGCCTCAAGACATGAGTTCATCACGGTGGAGCATTTATTGGCCGCCTTGCTAGATAACGCTTCTGCAGTGGAGGTCTTGAAAGCCTGCGCTGTGAATATTGCCGAGCTTCGCTTACAGCTCAAGAATTTTATTAATGACAACACGCCAGTCGTTCCTGGTAATGATGAGGTCGATACTCAACCCACTCTAGGTTTTCAGCGGGTTATTCAGCGCGCCATCATGCATGTTCAATCAAGCTCAAGCGGAAAAAAAGAAGTCTCAGGTGCAAATGTACTTGTCGCTATCTTTGGTGAAAAAGATTCCCATGCGGTTTACTTCCTGCAACAGCAAGGCGTAACGCGTTTGGATGTAGTGAATTTTATTAGCCACGGCGTGCGCAAAGATCAAGCCGAGCAGGCTAAACCTGCGGAATCTACTCCTGATGCTGAGGATCCATCCGCCGGCGGCAAAGAAAGCCCATTGGAGCAGTACACTCAAAATCTGAATGTCTTGGCTAAGCAAGGCAAGATTGATCCTCTGATTGGGCGCGATAGTGAAGTGGAGCGCGTGATACAAATTTTGTGTCGTCGCCGTAAAAATAATCCATTGCTGGTCGGTGAAGCTGGCGTTGGTAAAACAGCGATCGCCGAAGGTTTGGCATGGCGCATTGTCAAAGGGGATGTCCCAGATATTTTGGCCGATGCTACCGTCTACTCTTTAGATATGGGTGCGTTATTAGCGGGCACTAAATATCGCGGTGATTTTGAGCAGCGCTTGAAGGGGGTACTGAAGTCCTTAAAAGACAACCCTCATGGGGTTTTATTTATTGATGAAATTCATACCCTCATTGGTGCTGGCGCGGCCTCTGGTGGGACATTAGATGCTAGTAATCTACTCAAGCCTGCCTTATCTAATGGGCAGCTAAAGTGTATTGGCGCAACTACGTTCACTGAGTATCGTGGCATTTTTGAAAAAGATGCTGCCCTATCCCGTCGCTTTCAAAAAGTCGATGTGGTTGAGCCAACTGTAGATCAAACGGTACAAATTTTACGTGGCCTCAAATCTCGCTTTGAAGAACACCACAGCGTTAAATATGCTTCAGCTGCGTTAGTAGCTGCAGCTGAACTATCTGCACGTTACATTAATGATCGCCATTTGCCTGATAAGGCGATTGATGTGATTGATGAAGCGGGTGCCGCCCAACGTATCTTGCCTAAGTCTAAGCAGAAGAAAACAATCGGTCGTCAAGAAATCGAAGAAATCGTGGCAAAGATTGCACGCATACCGCCACAGTCTGTTTCAGTTGACGATCGTAGTAAGTTACAAACCTTGGATCGTGATATCAAGAGCGTAGTGTTTGGCCAGGATCCTGCAATTGAGGTCTTGGCTAGTGCGATTAAGATGACTCGCGCTGGACTTGGAAAAATTGATAGGCCTATTGGCTCCTTTTTATTCTCTGGCCCTACCGGTGTTGGTAAGACCGAGGTAGCTAAGCAGCTTGCCTATATTTTAGGTATTGAACTTGTGCGTTTCGATATGTCCGAATACATGGAGCGGCATGCAGTGAGTCGGTTAATTGGCGCCCCTCCAGGCTATGTTGGCTTTGACCAAGGTGGCTTGTTGACTGAGGCGGTAAATAAGAAGCCCCATTGCGTACTTTTACTAGATGAAGTTGAAAAAGCCCATCCAGACATTTTTAATATTCTGCTGCAGGTAATGGACCACGGCACTTTAACGGACAACAATGGTCGCAAGACGGACTTCCGCAATGTCATCATCATTATGACTACCAATGCTGGTGCAGAGGCTATGCAGAAGTCAGTGATCGGCTTTACGAATGCCCGTGAGTCCGGTGATGAGATGGCGGATATTAAGAAATTCTTTACCCCAGAGTTCCGTAATCGTCTGGACGCAATTGTTTCTTTCAAGGCATTGGATGAGAGCATCATCATTCGTGTTGTAGATAAGTTTTTGATGCAGTTAGAAGAGCAATTGCATGAGAAGAAAGTCGACGCATCATTCAGTCCAGCATTACGTGCGCACTTAGCCAAACATGGGTTTGATCCGCTGATGGGTGCAAGGCCAATGCAGCGCATCATTCAAGACACGGTACGTAAGGCCCTGGCTGATGAGCTGTTATTTGGTAGGCTGGCACAAGGTGGGCATGTGGCAGTCGATATTGATGCTGACGGTAAGGTGCAATTAGAGTTTGATGCACCGATAGTTTCCGGTAAAGCGCCGAAGACGCCTAAGGCTGATGTTGCCCCGGCTGAAGAGATGTAAAAGCGTTGTTCAGAGTAAAAAGGTCGCCTGTAGGCGACCTTTTTTATTGTCAATGCAAGACCAGCGCTACTATGGTTTAGGGTCTAGGATCTTCCAGTACTGCCGAAGCCGCCAGCACCACGACTGCTTTGCGTAAACTCCTCAACGACTTTGAGTTCCACCTGCTGAACTGGCATCACTACTAGTTGGGCTAGGCGCTCCATTGGCTCTAGTCGGAATTGAGTTGATCCACGGTTCCAAGTACTCACCATGAGTTGGCCCTGGTAGTCAGAATCAATTAATCCTACTAGGTTGCCCAGTACGATGCCATGCTTGTGCCCAAGACCTGATCGCGGCAGAATAAAAGCAGCATATCGAGGGTCTTCAACATAAATTGCTAAACCGGTTGGAACCAGCACAGTTTGACCTGGGGCAATATCGATTGCTTCATCGATGCAGGCCCGTAAATCAAGACCTGCACTACCAGGCGTACCGTAAGCGGGTAACTGATCGCGCATGCGTTCATCGAGAATTTTGATTTGAAGTGATTGCATGGGATTTCCTAAAGCAAGGGATGAGAATGTTTGCGAAGTCTTTTAAATCTTTTTGGCAACCAGCTGAATAAGCTGGCGTGCAAGATCTATTTTTTCAGCTTTAGCTATTTTCTTGCTGCCACGCTCATCAATCACCAGTAATTGATTTAGATCGCTTCCGAACGTATCTGGGCCGATATTGCCTACGATCATCGGGATGCCTTTACGCTCACGCTTCTCTAGGGCATGGGCTTGTAAGTCAGTGGATTCTGCAGCAAAGCCAACGCAGTAGGGGTGTGGTTTACCAGCCCTAGCCTTGGCAGTCTTAGCAACCTCTAAAAGGATGTCTGGATTAGTAGTGAACTCTAGAGTTGGGGCTTTATTACCCTGACGTTTGATTTTATCTTTAGCGGGCCTAGCAACACCCCAGTCAGCAACCGCAGCTACTGCAAAGAACACGTCATAGTCTTTAGTGTTCATCACAGCAATATGCATTTCTTTAGCGCTTACTATATCGCTGCGAATGATCTTCCCAGTCGCTAGTAGTGGCGTAGCCAAGTCGCAAGGGCCAGCAATCAAATGCACCTCTGCACCAGCTTCAATCGCTGCTCGTGCAATTGCAAAACCCATTTTTCCGGAACTGCGATTCGTCAGTCCGCGCACCGGATCCATTGCTTCAAAGGTAGGGCCAGCAGTTATTAATACTTTCTTACCAGCTAGACTTTTCTTTTGAAAGAATGCAATCAGTTGCTCAGTGATTTCTATTGGCTCAAGCATGCGACCCAAGCCAACTTCACCACAGGCCTGGAAACCGCTAGCAGGACCCAAGAGGGCGACACTATCTTCCGTAAGGCGCTGCACACTTCTTTGTGTGGCAGCATGCTCCCACATTTGTTTATTCATGGCTGGCGCAAGCAGTAGTGGGCAATCTCGAGCCAAGCAAAGCGTACTAAGTAAGTCATCTGCAAGACCTAAGGAAAGCTTTGCCATGAGGTCGGCACTTGCCGGCGCAACTAAGATGGCATCGGCAGTCCTAGAGAGTTCAATATGGGCCATATTGTTGGGAATACTGCTATCCCATTGGCTGGTGTATACCGGGTTACCCGTTAGGGCTTGCATGGTAACTTGCGTTACAAACTGCTGGGCAGCTTGTGTCATGACCACCTGAACGCTTGCACCCTCTTGCATAAGCAAGCGCGCTAGTTCTGCAGACTTATAGGCTGCAATCCCCCCAGAAATACCCAAGACGATTTTTTTATTCAAAAGTGATTGCATGGCGCCAGCTTAAAGGGGATTAGTCGATTTGCCAAATGATCTTCGCAGCTCACCCCAAATTATCAGGCCAGCACCAATGCAGATGGCACTATCGGCGATATTAAATGCAGGCCAGTGCCAGTTTTGGTAATGCACGTCAATAAAGTCCACCACAGCACCATACATGATGCGATCTAAGACGTTGCCTAAGGCGCCACCCAAAATGAGGCTCAAGGCCCAGCAAAGCAGCCTGTCTTCTTGGCTCTTGTACAGCAGCCACAAAATATATGCGGAAGCGAGCAAGCCAAGAATGGTAAAAAACCAGCGTTGCCAACCAGAACTTTGAGCAAGAAAAGAAAAAGCGGCGCCGGGGTTCATGAGCAGCAACCAATTTAAAAATGGTAGAACTGGCTCTGGCACACCCATTTGTAAATTACCTAACGCCGACCATTTGCTGAGTTGATCTAAGAGTAAGGTAATCGTGGCAATCGCTAGGTAACGCAAGAAGGATAGACTCATGACATTTGGTATTGTATTTAGGTGGGCCTAGGCGAACAAGCGGGCTTCGCCATCACCAAAGATATTGCCAATACAGCGGCTACATAGTTCGGGATGTTCGGTATTGATACCAACATCATGGATGTGGTGCCAGCATCGACCGCACTTCTTGTACTGACTTCCGCGAACAAGCACCTCTAAGCCACCACTGCTCAGTTCAATATTGGCAGAGGAGGTGATGGTGACAAAGCGCAAATCGTCTTCTAAAGAGTGCAGAATCGCAAAGTCCGCATCTGCCACTTTAATAGTGAGCTCAGCTTGTAAGGAAGACCCGACATGACCTGCCTCACGCTCAAGCTCAATGGCCTTAGTAACTTCAGAACGAATTTCTCGAACGCGATTCCATTTAGCCAATAACTCGCTTGCATGATCGATGATTGGGAAGGCGCCGAATTCTTCCATGAAAATGGATTCAGTAGCGGTGCTATCTGCACCCTGGGGTAGTGCTGTCCAAGCTTCTTCAGCAGTGAAAGATAGGAAGGGAGAGAGCCACTTTAATAAGTTGCGCGTGATGTGAAAGAGCGCATTTTGCGCTGCACGACGCTCTTTGGAATCGGGTGCGCTGGTATATAGCCGGTCTTTGAGAATATCCAAGTAAAAGCCACCTAGATCTTCGGAGCAGAAGCTCAGCATCTTCACTACTGCCGGCTGAAACTCATATGCCTGGTAGTGAGTCTGCACTTCGTCTTGTAGTTGCTTAGCCATAGCGACTGCATACCGATCAATCTCAAGCCAGTCGCTTGGAGGCATCGCATGCTTGCTGGGATCAAAGTCCGATAAGTTAGCCAATAGGAAGCGCAAGGTGTTGCGGATACGGCGATAGCTTTCCGTTACCCGCTTGAGAATCTCATCTGAAATAGTCATCTCACCAGAGTAATCAGTGGAGGCTACCCATAAACGAATGATTTCTGCACCCAACTTATCGGCGACTTGTTGGGGGGCAACCACATTGCCTACGGATTTACTCATTTTTCGGCCTTGACCATCCACAGTAAAGCCGTGGGTCAAGAGTGCCTTGTAAGGAGGCTTGCCATCAAGCATGGCCCCAGTGAGTAAGGAGGAATGAAACCAGCCGCGATGTTGATCCGAACCCTCTAAATACAAATCAGCTAAACGACCATCCGCATTTTCAGATTCAGGGCGATAAAGCTTCTCACGATGTGAACCGCGAATGACATGCCAATGGGTTGTTCCAGAATCAAACCAAACATCTAAGGTGTCACGATTCTTCTCGTAATAAGTAGCTTCGTCACCCAGTAGTTCCGCAACTTCTAATCTCTGCCAAGCCTCGATACCTTCTTTTTCTACTCGCTTAGCAATGTCCTCTAAAAGCGCAACAGTCCGCGGATGTGGCTCACCACTCTCTTTATGGACAAAGAAGGCCATAGGAACGCCCCATTGACGTTGGCGTGACAAGGTCCAATCAGGACGATTGGCGATCATGCTGTTTAAACGTTGCTTGCCCCATGCGGGGAAGAACTCAGTAGCTTGGATGCCCGCAAGCGCTGTCTCGCGTAAGCTAGCCTTGCCATCAGACGGCTTCTTATCCATGCTGGCAAACCACTGTGACGTTGCCCGGTAGATAATCGGCGACTTATGGCGCCAGCAATGCATGTAGGAATGGGTATAGGTTTGATCCCGAAGCAAGCTTCCTGCTGTACGCATTGCTTCCACAATCTTCGGATTGGCCTTCCAAATATATTCGTTAGCAAATAATGGAAGCCAAGAGGCATATACGCCATTACCCATAACAGGATTGAGAATATCGTTATCTGCGAGCTGATTGGCTTTGCAAGATTTAAAGTCTTCCTCGCCATAAGCGGGGGCAGAGTGCACGACACCAGTACCCGTATCTAGAGTGACGTACTCGGCTGGATAAATGGGAGCAAGGCGTTTATAGCCATCATCTAAAGATGCCAGGGGATGCCAAAAAGAAATATTGGCTAATTGATTGCCTAAGCATGATGCAATTACATTGCCTTCAAGACCGTAATCCGTCAAACAAGTCTCAACGCGATCTTTAGCCAAAATCAATAACTTGTCACCAGTGTCCACTAAGGCGTAGGTAAGTTCAGGATGTACGTTGAGCGCTTGATTAGCAGGAATAGTCCATGGAGTAGTAGTCCAGATGACAATCATTCCTGGCTTGTTTGGCAGCTCATCAATGCCAAATGCGCTGGCAATGCGAGTGCGCTGCGCATCATCAAATGCAAAGCCGACATCGACAGTGGGATCAGTCTTATCTTGGTACTCGACTTCAGCCTCAGCGAGCGCTGATCCACAATCAAAGCACCAGTTCACGGGTTTTAAGCCGCGATAGACATAGCCTTTTTCCCAGATTTTTCCCAGAGCACGAATTTCATCCGCCTCATTACGAAAATTCATAGTGAGGTAGGGATCGCTCCAGTCACCCAAGACGCCTAAGCGTTCAAAGTCTGTTTTTTGTTTGTCAATTTGAACTTGCGCGTATGCACGCGCTTTAGCTTGTACTTCAGCCGTCGGTAAGTTTTTGCCAAATTGCTTTTCAATTTGAATTTCAATTGGCATGCCATGACAATCCCAGCCTGGCACATAGACAGAGTCAAAACCCATTAACCAACGGGATTTAATAATCATGTCTTTCAGAATTTTATTTACTGCATGACCAATATGGATGTCACCGTTGGCATAAGGAGGGCCATCGTGCAAGATAAATTTTGGTTGATGTGCATGAGCCGCACGAATTTTTTCATAGAGCTTATTTTTCTGCCATTGCGCAACCCATTGCGGCTCACGCTTAGGAAGATCGCCTCGCATAGGAAACGATGTCTCGAGTAGGTTAACAGGGTAAGAATTTTCTTTTTCAGACATGATTTTTTTTCTGGAAATAATTTCTGGCATGCGCTGCATCTGATGCAATCGCTTTGGTAAGGGTGTCGAGATCGGCGTACTTCGCTTCATCTCGAACTTTTTCTAGCAGCTCTACGGTAATCACTTTGCCATAGATATCAGCGCTGTAATCGAAGATGTGGGTCTCAAGCAATACACGCCCTGAATCTTCTACGGTTGGTCTTACCCCAAGGCTAGCAACAGCCGGAAGTGGTTGATCACTCAGACCTAATACTTGAGCAACAAAAATACCGCTCGTAGCGGGCTTACGGTGATGAAGATGGCTAGCGACAGCTAAGTTCAAAGTGGGAAATCCTAAAGTACGACCTAACTTTTGCCCATGAATGACGTGCCCTGAAATGCCATAAGGCCGCCCTAATAATTTACTGGCACGTTCCATTTCACCACTTGCTAATGCTTGGCGTAATGCAGAGCTAGAAATACGAATTCCATTTTCAGAAACCGTATTAATACTCGAAACCTCAAAGCCATATTTTTCACCGGCTGTTTTTAGGCTTGCAAAATTACCAGCCCGTTTTGCGCCATAACAAAAATCATCGCCAATCAAAATCCATTTTGCATTGAGTCTTTTGACAATAATTTCAGAAACAAATTCTTCTGGCGTGAGGCGTGCAAAAGCAGCATTAAAGTGCTCCACTACCACTCGATCAATTCCGAGCTTGGCAAAGGCGGCCAATTTGTCACGTAAATTTAAAATACGCGGGGGAGCTTGCTCAGGAGAGAAGAATTCTTTGGGGTGCGGCTCAAATGTCATGACGCAGCTGACTAAGCCTCTTGCTTGAGCATCCGCCTTCAGTTGCTGCAAAAGGGCGGCATGACCCCGATGCACGCCATCAAAATTACCAATGGTTAGGGCACAAGCGGGTCCTGCAGAAAAAGAGGTGGGGCCTCGAAATACATTCACTGAGCGTTCACTTCACGTTAACTTAGTCGCTTAAAAGGTAGCCTTCAATTATATTGTGGGCATGCCTTCAATCGTCACCTTAATCTCTGGCCGCGGATCTAATTTCGAGGCTATCGTCAAAATAGCCCAAAAAGAGCAATGGCAGGTCACATTTGCCGGGGTCATTGCCAACCATTCTGAAGCTAAAGGCCTTGATTTTGCTCGCTCTCAGGGTATCCCGGCCTTTATTATTGAACATCGGGAGCACTCCTCTCGCGAATCCTTTGATGCCGCTTTAATTGAGAAAATAGATGCCTTAGGGGCTGATTTAGTGGTTTTAGCCGGCTTTATGAGAATTTTGACGCCAGCCTTTATTCGTCATTTTGAGGGCCGACTGATTAATATTCATCCTGCATTGCTGCCAGCCTTCCCGGGATTGCATACCCATCAGCGCGCTTTAGAGGCTGGAGTGTCAGAACACGGGGCAACTGTGCATTTTGTCACCGAAGGGGTAGATGAGGGGCCGATCATTTGTCAGGCCTCAGTTCCAGTCCTTGCGGGTGATGATGAAAAGAGCCTTTCGGGGCGAGTTTTAGCTGCTGAGCATCAAATTTACCCGCGGGCCGTAAAATGGTTCCTTGATGGACGATTGCGAATAGACGGTAATCAAGTTCAGTTACAACCACCGGAGTCGCAATTAATAAAATTATGAGTAAAGAACGTTCCCCCCGCAGCACTAGCTCCAGCCCCAGATCAGGGCCACGTTTAGGCGCCCAAAAGAGCTACGCCACAAAATCCAAAGACCCTTTGCGCCGCCCTGAGCGACGCAATGCGAGCGGCAACATCATTGCTCCCGAAGGACAAAAAAACTTTTCCAATGCAAGAGCATTGCCACAGCACGCTATCCATTTAGAGCGCTTACTTCCTGAGTTGTTGAGCTTCGAGCAACCGGCTGATCGTGTTGTCAGTCGTTATTTTCGGGCTGAACCCCAATTAGGCAACCGAGATCGCGCTCTGATTGCAGAGAGTGCTTTTGCTATTTTGCGTCGTAAAAATGAGTTCTCTCAATTTGCTGTAAGTGGTGAAGGGTCGCAAGCAAGACGTTTAGCCCTATTGGGTTTGCTGTCTGCTTTGACTGAGGGTGGCCTGGGCTCTGCTAATCGTGCAGAGAGTGGTATCGCTGATTTAGCGCACGTCTTAAAGACTGGTGAGTATGAGTGGTTGCAACGCTTTGCGATGATCGATCCTACGACACTCAATCCATTAGTTAGCAATAACCTACCCGAGTGGCTTTGGGATGCTTTTGGCAAATATCCTGGCGAAGAAACCCGTGAAGCATTGGCTAAATGTTTGATGCATCCCGCATTGCTCGATTTACGTGCCAACACCATGAAAACTACTCGCGAGCAGTTGCTCGTTGAGATGAATGCGTTAGGCGGACGTTATCAAGCGATTCCGACCCCTTATGCCCCTGATGGTGTTCGTATTATGGGCAAACCTGCACTGCAAAATACAGTAGGTTTTAAAGCGGGTATGTTTGAGGTTCAGGACGAAGGTAGCCAGTTGTTGGCCCATCTGCTCGCACCAAAGCGTGGCGAGATGGTAGTGGACTTTTGTGCCGGCGCCGGCGGTAAGACTTTAGCTATTGGAGCGATCATGCGCTCTACAGGGCGTTTGTACGCTATGGATACATCAGAGCGTCGCTTGGCTAATTTAAAGCCAAGGCAGGCTCGTAGCGGCCTTTCTAATGTACATCCGGTATGGATTGATAGTGAGAATGACTCTAAGATCAAGCGTCTAGCGGGAAAGATTGACCGAGTTCTAGTAGATGCGCCTTGTAGCGGCATGGGAACACTGCGCCGCAACCCTGATTTGAAGTGGCGTCAAACACCGACAGGTGTCTTAGAGCTCAATCAAAAACAGATGAACATTTTGAGCTCTGCTAGCCGCCTACTCAAACCAGGGGGCCGACTGGTTTATGCCACATGCAGCTTATTGCCCCAAGAAAATCAAATGATTGCAGAGGCGTTTTTGGCAAAACACCCTGATTTTGAGGTGGTTCCCGCAGCACAAGCACTTCGCCCCTTATTTCCTAAGGAAGCCATGCCTTTAGGTTGTAGCGCTGATAATCCTTATTGGCAGTTATGGCCGCATATTCATGGGACAGATGGCTTCTTTGGTGCCGTGTTTCAAAAAAAGGCTTCTGCAGTAGCGCCCAAATCAGACGCTAAGCCCTTAAAAGAGGGTGCTGAGATAACGGTTGATGCTGTGGTACCTGAGGCAAAAGACCCGCCCGCTAAGCGCAAGAAAGCCAGTAAAGCACTAAAATAAAGGTTTAAATCTTTCATTAGGAACCCTCTTTTGGATACTGTTTCATATTCAGGTTTTGATGTGTTGCTCCACTGGGTAGCCAGTGGTTACTTGGATTGGTCTTGGTGGCAAATCCTGGTCTTCACTTTAGCGGCAACGCACATCACGATTGCTGCAGTAACCATCTTTTTGCACCGATGCCAGGCACATCGTGCATTAGATCTGCACCCAATCATGTCTCACTTTTTCCGTTTTTGGCTTTGGCTGACGACGGGTATGGTGACTAAAGAGTGGGCAGCCATTCATCGTAAGCACCATGCTAAGTGCGAAACCGTAGATGATCCTCATAGCCCTCAGATATTGGGCATTGCTACTGTCCTCTCTCGTGGAGCAGAGCTATACAAAACAGAATCCCGCAATCAAGAAACTTTGGCGAAGTTTGGCCACGGCACGCCAGATGATTGGCTCGAGCGCAATGTTTACGCCAAGTATTCTTGGCAGGGAGTAGCGCTGATGCTAGTTATTGATGTGTTCTTGTTTGGTGCTATTGGATTAACAGTCTGGGCAGTACAGATGCTGTGGATTCCGATTACGGCCGCTGGCATCATTAATGGTATTGGTCATTACTGGGGTTACCGTAATTACGATTGTGCAGATGCTGCGACTAACATCTTTCCATTGGGCATTTTGATTGGCGGTGAAGAGCTGCATAACAACCATCACACCTTTGCCACCAGCGCCAAGCTGTCCAACAAATGGTACGAATTTGATATTGGTTGGCTCTACATTCAAATGATGAGTGCTGTAGGTCTAGCTAAGGTCAAAAAGACCTCACCTAAGCCAGTATTGAGCCACTTACGACCTGCAGACCAAAGCACGCTTGAAGCCATTTTGATCAATCGATATGAGATCATGGCGCGCTACAGTAAGACCTTGCGTAGCTTTTTTACCAACGAAGTGCAGCACATGCAGGTATTAGCAGCACATCTAAAAGATGCGCGTGATTGGCTGAGTAAAGATGAAGCGCGATTGTCTGAGGCAGAAAAACACAAGCTTGAAGAGTTGATGGCAAGTAATGCGCAATTGCGAATAATGATTGAAATGCGACGCGATCTGCAGGCAATTTGGAGTCGCTCTAACGCTACTGGCGATCAGTTAGTCGTGCAGCTACATACCTGGTGCCAACGCGCTGAAGAGAGCGGCCTTAGTAGCCTACGTGACTTTTCATTGCGGCTGCGCCGTTACGGATAGGTAGCACTGCTTGAACAGCGCTTTAATTTAAGCAATAAAAAACCCGCTGATGCAGCGGGTTTTTTATTTGGTGAAGTAACTAAAACTAAAAGCAGCTTTACTTCAACTTTGTTTCTTTATAAGCAACGTGCTTGCGAATAGTGGGGTCATACTTCATGAGCTCCATTTTCTCAGGCTTTGTACGCTTGTTTTTGGTAGTCGTATAGAAGTGACCAGTACCAGCTGATGACTCTAACTTGATTTTTTCTCTGCCGCCTTTAGCCATTTTTGTGCTCCTTAAATTTCGCCACGTGCGCGTAGATCAGACAACACAGCATCAATGCCGTTTTTGTCGATTACACGCAAACCAGCATTGGTTAAGCGCAAGCTAATCCAGCGGTTTTCAGATTCAACCCAGAAACGACGATTTTGCAAATTCGGCAAAAAGCGACGCTTCGTTTTATTGTTTGCATGGGATACATTGTTGCCAACCATCGGCTTCTTCCCAGTGACTTGGCAAACTTTTGCCATGACGTAACTCCATTAATTGCGAAAAGAAAATATTGTATCAGTCTCAGCTAGTTTTGATCTAGCCCTATTTCACTTTAGTTTTGATGATCGTACAAAAGGGCTGACATGAGACGCTTAAAATTTTATATAAGTTAGTGATTACTTTCGTTTTTAATAAATATCCATAAGACCTGCATCCGAAAACGAGTAAAAACCACTGCTACTTACGATGCAATGATCTAAAAGTGAAATATCCACCAATTGCAGGGCTTTGCAAAGCATTTGCGTTAATTCTTGATCGGCGACACTGGGAAGGGGGCTGCCGCTTGGATGGTTATGCGCCACGATAAGTGCGCTAGCGTTGCGAGCTAAGGCTTCCTTGAGGATCTCTCGGGGATAGACGGTTGTATGGGTTAACGACCCTCTAAAGAGCTCCTGGCACTCGATGAGGTGCAGGCGGGAGTCTAAGTGAAGGCAGAGGAAGATTTCATGGGGGAGGCGCCCAAATTTAGCCTGTAAAAACTCTATCACATAGCTGGGCGATGAAAAGATGGAGTCTTGAGTCAGACTTTCTTCCAGACTTCGCTTGACCAGCTCATAAGCCGCCTGAATCTGCGACCACTTAGAGATGCCCATGCCATGAATTTGGATTAAATCTTCAGGGGTGCAGGACAGCAGGCGGGGTAGGCTACCAAAATGGTACAAAAGATCCTCTGCCAGTGCCACCGCGGTTTTTCCTTTTACCCCCACCCTTAAGAAAATGGCGAGTAGTTCAGCATCTGTCAGTGCTGGCGCACCTAAAGCCCTTAGCTTTTCGCGAGGCTGCTCCATTTTTGGCCAGTCTGTAATGGGGGTATGCGCAGATAGGTCGGGTCTAGATACAATAACCTTATGACTAAGCTTACTGTTTTGCCCAATTCCTTCTTGACCCTCAACTATCGCTTGACCTTGCCCAGCGGGGAGGATTACATCAATACGTTTGTCGATCGTCCTGCGACGGTGATGATGGGGTCGGGTCAATTTGCGCCTTGTTTTGAAAGTGTCTTAATGGGATTGGGTGTGGGTGAAAAGAAAAGTGCTTTGCTACCACCAGAAGAAAGTTTTGGTGAGCGCAAGGAAGAATTAATTCAGTGGGTTTCCTTGGGAGCCCTCAAAGAGGGGCGCGATGACGATGCACAATTTAATCCGGGTGATGTGATCGAGTTCAATGCCCCCGGAGGCGCGCAATACGCGGGAGTCTTGCAATCGATCAACGAAGAGGGCGCTTGGTTTGATTTCAATCATCCGCTGGCTGGTAGACCGGTGACCTTTGAAGCTGAAATTGTTGCTATTCTTTAACTGATGCTCTCTATGACGAATCCAGACTCTCCAGAAATTTTGATGGCTCAGCCGCGCGGTTTTTGCGCAGGCGTTGATCGCGCAATTAATATTGTCAATGAAGCATTGACACGCTTTGGTGCACCGATTTATGTTCGCCATGAGATCGTGCATAACGCTTACGTAGTCAATGAGTTGCGTGAAAAGGGTGCCGTGTTTGTGGATGAACTGCATGAAGTTCCCAAAGGCGGCATTGTGGTGTTTAGTGCGCATGGAGTTTCCCAAGAGGTGCGCAGGGACGCTCAATCGCGTGGACTGCAAGTCTATGACGCTACATGCCCTTTGGTCACGAAGGTCCATCTTGAAGTGGTCAAGATGAGTAAGGATGGATTTACGATTTTGATGATTGGTCATGCCGGGCATCCAGAGGTTGAAGGTACGATGGGGCAGGTAGAAGCCGGCTTGCACCTGATCGAGAAAGTGAGCGATGTGGCAAAACTGCCTTTTGCTCAGAACGAAAAAATGGCTTTTGTTACGCAAACTACCCTCTCTGTAGATGAAACAAAAGAAATTGTTGAGGCATTGACAATCAAGTTTCCCAATATTGTTCAACCCCGTAAGCAAGATATTTGCTATGCCACACAAAATCGGCAGGATGCTGTGAAATTTATGGCGCCCCAAGTTGAGGTAGTAATTGTGGTGGGTAGTCAGGCAAGTTCAAACTCTAATCGCTTGCGTGAATTGGCGGAAAAGTTAGGTGTTCCTGCTTACATGGTCGATGCGCCTGAACAGCTACAGGCAGAGTGGTTCGTGGGTAAGAAGCGGATAGGACTCACCGCGGGAGCATCAGCACCGGAGAGCTTGGCACAATCGATTGTTGCCAAGATTCAATCGTTTGGGCCCCGAAGTATCCGAAATCTAGAGGGTGTTGTGGAGGATGTTACTTTCTCATTACCCAAAAATTTAGTGGATTAAAAAAATGAAGGGGTCTGAATTTAGACCCCTCTTTTTATTTGGTGGCTAGCTGTAGTAGCTCTCGCAACATAGCGCACATTTGCCGTATCTCATCATCACTCACGTTAAGTGCTGGCATGAAGCGCAACAAATTAGGCCGCGGTGAATTAATGAGCAAACCTTCAGGATTACGATCACGTGCCAGCTCGACTAATTTAGGGCCAATGTCACTGCTCAGTTTTAAGGCCCGCAATAAACCTTCCCCACGCTCACCATCTAGATGAAACTCTTTAGAAAGAATCAGCAACTCTTTGCTGAGTAACTCCCCTTTAGCACGGACGGACTCTAAAAATCCTGGTGCCAGAAGTTGCTCAATCACACTTGCACCTACAGCGGTCATTAGCGGATTGCCGTTATAAGTTCCACCTTGGTCGCCAGGCACAAAACAGGCCACAGCATTGGTAGCCAATAGCGCGGCTAAGGGTACGCCCCCACCAATACCTTTGCCCAGGGTCATGATATCTGGTGCGATGTCGTAATGTTGGTATGCAAATAACTTACCAGTACGCCCGCAGCCGGCCTGCACTTCGTCAACTATCAGCAGAATATTATTTTCTTTGGTGAATTGACGCAGGCCTTGCATAAATTCTGAAGTAGTGGGGATGACACCGCCCTCACCTTGAACGGGCTCTAACATCACTGCCACGGTTTTATCGGTCACTAATTTTTTGACGGACTCCAAGTCATTTAACTCCGCCTTCGGAAATCCTGCTACCTGAGGGGCGAACATCGTATCCCAACCCGGCTTTCCAGACGCACTCATCGTAGCTAAGGTGCGACCATGAAAACTATGGTCAAAGGTGATAATTTCAAAGGCGCCCGATTTATTCATTTGCCCCCATTTGCGTGCTAACTTAATCGCTCCTTCATTGGCCTCGGCACCACTATTGGCGAAGAAGACTTTGTCAAAGCAACTGTTATCAGTCAGTAGATTCGATAAACGAATCATGGGTTCGTTATAGAAGGCAGGGCTTGGATTGATGAGTTTTTTGGCTTGCACGTTTAATGCTTCAATCATTCCGGGGTTGCTGTGGCCAAGACAGTTCACGGCCCACCCTTGTAAAAAATCCAAATAGCGCTTGCCGTGGTTATCGGTCAGCCAGGAGCCCTTACCCTCAACCATAGTTAATTCTGGCCGTGGGGTGATAAACATCACAGATTGAGCATCGATTGATTGGTCTGACTTGTCTGACTTATGCATATTGCTTGTATATATTGACTGAGTGGAATCGCTCATAGTTTCTCATGATCATGTTTAGTTTGCTGCTGATTTAGCAACTAAGTCAGGAACTAAGTCAGCAGCACTAGTAAAGGAGTCAGCAAAGAACTCCTCCTCAGGCAAGCCACACTGTGCATGGAAGTCCTGGCGGGCAGCGCTGACCATCACAGGGGCTCCACACGCGTATATCTGAAAGCCTGCTAGGTCAGCATGGTCTGCCATGACCGCTTGGTGAACAAAACCGGTACGCCCAAGCCACTGATCCTCTGGGAGGGCATTCGAGATTACGGGGATGTAGTGCAGCTCTGGAATTTCCTTGGCCCAGCGCTTACAAAGCTCATCTAGGTAGAGGTCTCCTGGGCGACGGCCACCCCAATATAAGTGAATTGGCCTAAGAATCTGCTTATGCTGCATCTGCTCAATGATCGATTTAATCGGTGCGAAACCTGTGCCTGCTGCAACAAAAATAATCGGCTTCTTGGAGTCTTCTCTCAGAAAAAAGCTACCTAAGGGACCCTCGAAGCGCAAGATATCCTTTTCTTTGAGGGCTGGTTCGGTTGCCCCAAAGACAAAATCCGTAAAGAGGCCGCCTGGTAAATGCCGAAGATGCAACTCTAGAGGGCCATCTTGAGCGGGGGCATTTGCGATAGAGTAAGCGCGGCGCTGGCCATCTTTTAATAAAAATTCGACGTATTGCCCGGCTAGAAACTGAAAGCGCTCGCTCGCTGGAAGCTGTAGTTTTAGTATCGCAACATCTTCACTAGGTTTGCTAATGGTATTAACGCGGCAAGGTACTTTACGAATTGCGATATCTCCAGCCCCTTGAACCTCGCGTGCTTCTATCAGAATGTCAGACTGAGGATGGGCGCAGCAAAACAAAATAGAGCCCGCAAGCTCATCGGCTGGGCTCAAGGCCGCAGCACTATGCTGACCATGCTCCACATGACCCTCTAGAATTTTGCCCTTACAAGACCCGCAGGCGCCGTTCTTACAGCCATAAGGCAAGGTAATGCCATGCTGTAGAGCCGCCTCAAGGATGGTCTCATCTTTGCCAACACAAAATTGTTTGCCGCTCGATTTGAGCGTGACCTGGTAAGACACTCTCATTCCTTTCAATAAATCGTTACGATATGACTTATGCAATCTTTTGGTAAACCCCGAATTCTGATCATCGGCTGCGGCGACATCGGTATGCGTGTCGCAAAGCAGCTATTCCAGAGTCATCGCGTATTCGCCTTAACTTCCCAGAAAACCCGTTTTCAGGAATTGAGAGACGTTGGCGCGATTCCGATCCTGGGGGATTTAGATAAGCCCGAGAGTTTATGGCGTCTCAGCGGCTTAGCAGAAACCATCATTCACTTGGCACCACCTCAAAACACAGGCCATCGTGATTACCGAACTCGCAACCTGATTCAAATTTTATCCCAAGGCGGTAATGCTGTCAGGCGGCTGATTTATATCAGTACTACAGGCGTCTACGGCAATCATCATGGCGGCAAGGTGAGTGAGCTCACCCCAGTAAATCCGCAAAGCGAGCGCGCTAAGCGACGAGTGCATGCTGAGCGCGCTTTGCGCCTATGGGCACCTGCTCATGGGGTTGCTTTAACGATTTTGAGGGTACCTGGCATTTATGCTCTTGATCGTTTGCCGGTAGAGCGTATTCAGTCTAGGACTCCCGTCTTATTGCCAGCTGAAGATGCTTATTCCAATCATATTCAAAGCGATGATTTGGCAAGGCTGATTTGTGCTGCTATTTTTCACGGTAAACCGCAACGCGTAATTAATGCCTGTGATGGTGAAGAAGCCAAAATGGGGGATTATTTTGATGAGGTAGCAGATGCCTTTGGGCTCGATAGGCCTCCACGATTACCCTCCGCAGAAATAGAGAAAATAGTATCCCCTATGTTGTGGTCTTTCATGAGGGAGTCCAGGCGAGTAGGTAATGCGCGACTGAAAGAATTGAAAACGCCCCTACACTATCCCAGCGTGGCAGTATTTCTCAAAACTATTTCCAGGAATCTTTAAGACCTACTGTGCGGTTAAATACGGGTTTACCGGGTGCTGAGTCTAATTGATCGGCAATAAAGTAGCCATGGCGTTCAAACTGAAAGCGCTCCCCCGCTTTTACCTCTTTCATACAAGGCTCTAAATAAGCAGTGATTGTTTGCTTTGAATTGAGATTAATCGCTTCTAAGAAATTCTTATCCCCACTATCTGGATGTGGATCATTAAACAGATGGTCGTATAGCCGAACCTCTGTAGGGATCGCTTCCGCCGCACTAATCCAGTGAATATTACCCTTTACTTTGTAGTTATTTGAGCCAGGGGTTCCGCTCTTACTATCGGGGAAGTGGGTAGCATTGACTTGAGTCACATGGCCATTGGCATCGAGCTCATAGCCTGTGCATTCAATAACAAAGCCATGACGTAAGCGAACACGTCCACCTGGCTCATTACCTACTGGTGGGTAGAGTCTAAAGAAACCCTTCACAGGATCTTGCATAAAGTCATCGGCCTCAATCCACAAATCACGGGTGAACTGAAATTCCCGATTACCCCACTCAGGATGTTGTGGATGGCGTGGCGCAGAGCAGGACTCAGAAGCCGAGGCATCGAAGTTTTGAATCACGAGCTTAAGGGGCTTGAGGACTGCAGTAGCTCTTGGTGCTTTCGCTTCTAAATCATCTCGCAAGGCTTGATCTAGGGTACTCATATCAATCCAGCTATCTGCTTTTGAAACGCCGATGCGCTCACAAAATAAGCGAATACTTTCAGGGGTATAGCCTCTGCGACGAATGCCGACGATGGTTGGCATGCGAGGATCATCCCAGCCATCCACCCTTTTTTCTTCTACGAGTTGCAGTAATTTTCGCTTACTGGTGATGGTGTAGGTCAGATTAAGGCGAGCGAATTCATACTGGTGTGGCACTGGGGTTTTAAAAATCCCCAACTCTTGTAAGGAGCTAATGATCCAGTCATAGAGCGGCCGATTGTTTTCAAACTCGAGCGTACAAATGGAGTGCGAGACGCTCTCTAGCGCATCTGAAATACAGTGCGTGAAATCATATAAGGGGTAGATGCACCACTTATTACCAGTGCGGTGATGCTCTGTATGACGAATGCGGTAGACCACAGGATCGCGCATCACGATATTGGGATGCGCCATATCAATCTTGAGTCGAAGCACATGCTCACCATCCTGATAGCGCCCCTCTTGCATCTCCCTAAAGAGTGCAATATTTTCTGCTGGTGTCCGTTCGCGATGAGGGCTATTTTTCCCCGCTTGGCCAAAGTTGCCGCGATTTGCATGAATTTCATCGGCACTTTGACTATCGACATACGCTTTTCCATTCTCAATAAGCGCTTGGGCAAAGGCATAGAGCTGGTCAAAATAATCACTGGCATGGTAAAGATGAGTGCCCCAATTAAATCCAAGCCATTGGACTGCATCCAAAATACTATCAGCGTACTCGACATCCTCTTTTACGGGGTTGGTGTCGTCCAGGCGCATATTGCAGCGGGCACCACCGGCTTGCTGCTGGTAATCATTTGCTAGGCCAAAGTTGAGGCAAATACTTTTGGCATGACCAATATGAAGATAACCATTGGGCTCAGGCGGAAAGCGCGTAATGATGGAGGGAATTGCTTGTCCATTTCGATCAGTGCGCTGTTGATAGGCTCCACTAGCCAGATCATGGTCAATGATCTGCCGCAAAAAGTTTGAGGGCTCGGCAACCGCGCCGATCGTGGACTTGGATGGTTTGCTATCTTGGGACATAGAAGCATTGTAGAGAAAAGCCTTGCCCATAAAGAAAAAGCCCGCAAACAGCTGCGGGCTCGTTCTTGGAAAGCACTCGAGAATTAATCCTCTACGAAAGCTTCTTCACGGGTTTTCTTGACAGACGGCAGGGCCACAATCACCACTAATAGGGCTGCTGCAATGAGCAATCCTAAGGAAAGTGGACGGGTTAAGAAGGTCGTAAAGTCACCGCGGGAAAGCAATAGGGCGCGACGGAAGTTTTCTTCCATCATAGGCCCCAGTACAAATCCCAGTAATAGTGGAGGTGGTTCGCAACCTAATTTGAAGAAGAGGTAACCAATCACGCCAAAGGCTGCTGTGACATATACATCAAACACCGTGTTGTTCACTGTGTATACGCCGATACAGCAGAACACCAGGATGGCTGGATACATGAGTCGGTAAGGAATAGACAGCAGTTTGACCCAGATACCAATTAACGGTAAGTTCAATAGGATTAGCATCACGTTACCGATCCACATAGAAGCGATCAGACCCCAGAATAAGGCTGGGTTACTGGTCATGACTTGTGGGCCTGGTTGAATGTTATGAATGGTCATAGCACCAACCATCAAAGCCATCACGGCATTGGGTGGAATACCTAATGTGAGCAAAGGAATGAATGAGGTTTGAGCTGCTGCATTATTGGCTGCTTCTGGGCCAGCAACGCCTTCAATCGCACCTTTACCAAACTCATGACTGTACTTAGATGATTTTTTCTCAACAGAGTAGGCGCCAAAGGCTGCTAAAGCAGCGCCGCCGCCTGGCAAAATTCCTAGAATGGAGCCGATAGTAGTACCGCGCAAAATAGAAGGGATCATCCGCTTGATATCTTGCTTAGTCGGGATCATGGTGGTCATCTTGTTCAAGAAGCCCTCATCTTCCCCAGTCTTTTCTAGGTTGCCCATAATTTCAGCAAAACCAAAGACACCCATGGCCACACTGACAAAACCAATACCGTCGCTGAGTTCAGGGACGTCAAAAGCGTAACGAGAAACACCAGAGTTGACGTCAGTACCAATCAATCCCATTAATAGACCGAGAATGATCATGCCGATAGCCTTGATTAAAGAGCCTGATGCCAATACCACTGCACCAATTAAGCCTAAGATCATCAGCGAGAAGTATTCCGCAGGGCCAAACTTAAAAGCCAGCTGAGAGAGGGGCGCGGCAAATGCAGCCAAAACCAAAGTAGCTACGCAACCAGCAAAGAAAGAGCCCATGCCGGCAGTAAAGAGGGCTACGCCTGCTCGACCGTTTCTGGCCATTTGGTAACCATCAATCGCCGTGACCACCGAGGACGTTTCTCCGGGGATGTTGAGCAAAATCGCTGTAGTTGAACCACCATACTGTGAACCGTAGTAAATACCGGCCAGCATAATCAAGGCAGCAATTGGGGGTAATGCGTAGGTTGCAGGTAGCAGCATTGCAATCGTAGCGATCGGCCCAAGGCCTGGTAAAACACCAATTAGGGTCCCTAAAATGCAACCGATGAGGCAATACATCAGGTTTTGTAAGGTAAAAGCGGTATCGAAACCGAGGGCTAAATTAGCAAATAAGTCCATTTTTTAGTGTCTCGGTTCGTTATTGTTGAAGAAAGAAAGGTAGAAGTGGGAACTGAAGTTTCAATCCCAACACAAAGACGGAGTAAGTAAAGGTTACTAAAAAGGCTGCATTGATTGCTGTGCCTTTCCAGGTAAATTCTTTACTGGCGCCAGCAGATACAAACACCAAAACGATGATCGCAACTAAAAACCCCATTTTTGGCAGCAATAAGCCGTATAGGACTACCGCACCAGTAATTTGAGCAATGATCTTCCAATTAAACTTCGGAATCGACTCAATTGCAGCCGTTGCTTTCATGGATTTGATGAGAATAAATAAACCCAATAGGGTCATCAGTATCCCGAGATAAAAAGGGAAGTAGCCTGGCCCCATTTTGGCTGCTGTACCCATTGGGTACTGCCTGGCAACGATAGTAAAGAAAAGGCCAATGACCATATACATGATCCCTGCGCCAAAATCCCGTTGATTGCGAATAGTCAAGTTGTGCTCCTTATGTATCAGCATTAATGCCGATTTAATATTAATGTTTTGCGATTGTAAGCTAGGAATAGGGTTGTTTAGTAAGGGTTTGTCCCTAAAGTGGTGCCAATGAGATAATTGCCATTATGAAAGTCTCCCAAATTCGCCAGGCTTACCTGGACTACTTCGCCCAAAAAGGCCATCAAATTGTTCCCTCTAGCCCTGTAGTGCCTGGGGATGACCCCACGCTCTTGTTTACTAATGCGGGGATGAACCAATTTAAAGATGTATTTCTAGGTTTTGACAAGCGCTCTTATAGCCGCGCAACCAGTGCCCAGAAGTGCATTCGGGCCGGTGGCAAGCATAACGATTTGGATAACGTGGGCTACACCGCACGTCACCATACCTTTTTTGAGATGTTGGGTAATTTCTCTTTTGGCGACTACTTTAAGCAAGAGGCGATTGGTTTTGCTTGGGGATTACTGACAGAAGTATTTAAGTTGCCAAAAGACAAGTTACTTGTGACTATTTATGCCGAGGACGACGAGGCGTTTGAGATTTGGAATAAACAGATTGGCGTGCCAGCCGAGCGCATTATTCGTATTGGCGACAACAAAGGTGGACGCTACGCTTCTGATAACTTCTGGATGATGGGCGATACCGGCCCATGCGGCCCCTGTACAGAGATCTTTTATGACCATGGCGAGCATATTGCCGGTGGTCCTCCGGGTAGCCCGGATGAAGATGGGGATCGTTATATCGAGATTTGGAATAACGTCTTCATGCAATTTAATCGCGATGAGGCTGGCAATATGAACCCGCTGCCTAAGCCAAGCGTTGATACAGGTATGGGCCTAGAGCGAATTGCAGCGGTGCTTCAGCACGTGCATTCAAACTACGAGATCGATCTTTTTGTTAATTTACTCAAGGCAGCCAAAGAGGCGGTAGATGGTGCCGGTGCCGAAAATTGTGATGCTACTAGCCCATCTTTAAAGGTGATTGCAGACCATATTCGTGCTTGTAGTTTTATTGTGGTGGATGGCGTTATTCCTGGTAATGCCGGGCGCGGTTACGTTTTGCGTCGTATCGCGCGCCGTGCAATTCGTCATGGTTATAAGTTAGGCGCACGCAAACCATTCTTCTATCAGCTTGTTCCTGCGCTTGTCAAAGAGATGGGTGAGGCCTACCCAGAGCTACTGGCGGCTAAAGAAACAGTGAGTGAGGTGATTAAGCAGGAAGAGGAACGTTTCTTCCAGACAATTGCTAACGGCATGGAGATTCTAGAAGCCGCATTAGCGGGCGGCACCAAAACAGTGGATGGCGACACAGCATTTCGTTTGCATGACACTTTTGGCTTCCCCTTGGACTTGACGGCTGATGTTTGTCGCGAACGCGATGTGGTAGTTGATGCAGCAGGTTTTGAATCAGCGATGCAAAAGCAGCGTGATCAAGCGAGGGCATCAGGCAAATTCAAGGTTGCACAGGGGTTGGAGTATGTAGGCAAGCCAACGCAGTTTCATGGTTATGACACCTTAAACCAGGAGGGCGCGATAGTGACTGCTCTTTATTTGGATGGCTCAGCAGTGCAATCAGTCAAGGCTGGCGATGCAGTAGTTATCGTTTTGGATAACACCCCTTTCTATGCCGAATCTGGCGGGCAGATTGGTGACCAAGGCGAACTGCGTACTGAAACAATGCGTTTTGCAGCAGCGGATACCTTTAAGATTCAAGCTGATGTCTTCGGGCACCAAGGCGAGATGCTTGAAGGTGAAATCAAGGTAGGTGATGTATTGGCTGCGTCAGTGAACGTAGAGCATAGAACCGAAGTCATGCGTAATCACAGCGCAACACATCTATTGCATAAAGCCTTGCGTGAAGTATTGGGTGATCACGTACAGCAAAAAGGCTCTTTAGTAGACGCCTTTAAAACCCGCTTTGACTTTACGCATAACGCGCCGATCAGCGCAACTGAGCTACGTCAAATTGAAAGTATTGTTAATGCAGAAATATTAGCGAATACAGCATGCTCTGGAAAAGTCATGTCTTTAGATGACGCACAAAAAACTGGTGCCATGATGTTGTTCGGTGAAAAGTATGGCGACGAGGTTCGTGTATTAGAGATTGGCACTTCAAAAGAACTGTGTGGCGGTACTCACGTATCGCGTACGGGTGATATCGGTAGTTTGAAGATTGTCTCTGAGGGTGGTGTTGCTGCAGGTATTCGTCGGGTAGAGGCCGTAACTGGTAAGCAGGCATTAATTTTCTTGCAAAAAATGGAAGATCAGATTGGGCAAGCAGCCACGATCTTAAAAACGCACCCGGCTGATTTAGTAAATCGCGTTACGCAACTTCAAGAAAGTTTGCGTCAGGCTGAGCGTGAGCTAGATAAAGCGAACTCTAAGTTAGCCTCTAGCCAAGGTGATGAGTTAGCAACTCAAGCCGTGGATGTGAATGGTATTAAGGTCTTGGCAGCTCGGATAGATGGCGCCGATGCTCAGGTACTTCGGGAGACCATGGATGCCTTAAAGGCGAAGTTAAAAACTGCGGCGATCGTATTGGCCTCTGTGCAGGGCGATAAGGTGAGCTTAATTGCAGGCGTCACTGCAGATGCGATCGCTAAAGTGAAGGCAGGCGATCTAGTGAACTTTGTTGCCCAGCAGGTTGGTGGTAAAGGTGGCGGTAAGCCTGAAATGGCGATGGCTGGTGGCACTGAACCTGGGCAGCTAGGCCAGGCCTTAGCCAGTGTTAAAGATTGGGTGGCAGGCAAATGAGTGATGGAATTGAATTTGACCTTGAGGTCGATGCCGTTGGGATGAATTGTCCGCTGCCTATTTTGCGCACCAAAAAAGCATTAGCAACGATGCAGTCTGGCCAGATCCTTAGAGTTAAAGCAACGGATGCGGGCGCAGCACATGATTTTCCTGCATTTGCAAAGCAAACGGGTAATGAACTCCTTTCGAGCACCACTGAAGGGGATGTTTTGATTTTCCGGATGAAGAGAAGATAGCGACGCTTAAATTTGGCGCCTCAAAAAACAGGAATTTCGCAATGCATTCCTGTTGTGTTTTGAGGCTAGGCTAGGGTTTTACAACAAAGAGCGGCCCTTTAGGTAAGCTGCAAAATCATCTTTAACCTCCGGATGGCGCAAGGCAAATTCAACAGAAGCCTTCAAATAGCCCAACTTACTGCCACAGTCATAACGGACGCCATCGTACTCATAGGCAAATACAGGTTCCACTTTCAAAAGTGAAGCAATGGCATCTGTTAATTGAATTTCACCACCAGCGCCTGGCTTGAGATTACGTATGTGGTTAAAAATATCAGACGAGAGAACGTAGCGACCAACCACTGCCAGGTTGGATGGTGCATCCTGAGGTTGTGGCTTTTCTACGATGCCATTGAGTCGATAAATGCCCTTGGTAACCTCGGTACCGGCAACAACACCATAGGAACTACTTTTAGCAGGATCAATTTTTTCGACTGCGATAACAGAGCCATTTTGCGCATCAAAGACACTGAGCATTTGCTTTAAGACTGGCGGTTGACCATCCAATAAGTCATCCGCCAAAATAATGGCAAAGGGCTCATCACGAACCAATTTCTCTGCGCACAATACCGCGTGACCTAAGCCTAAGGCCTCTGGTTGGCGAACGTAGACGCAATCCACATGACTTGGTTTAACACTGCGCACGATTTCTAGGAGGGCTTGCTTATTTTTAGCTTCGAGCTCAGCTTCAAGCTCGTACGCTTTATCAAAGTGATCTTCAATGGCCCGCTTACTGCGGCCCGTCACAAAAATCATTTCAGTAATGCCGGCAGCAATTGCTTCTTCAACGGCGTACTGAATTAAAGGCTTATCTACAACATTGAGCATTTCCTTGGGACTCGCCTTAGTGGCGGGTAGGAATCGTGTTCCCAGGCCCGCAACCGGAAAGACGGCTTTAGTAACGACTTTAGTGTTGAGTGGCATCTGATTTCCGATCTTTTATTTGAGGCGATCTAATTGTGCAACAAGCTTCTCATGGTTTTGTTCAAACCCAGCTAAACGCTGTTTTTCTTGAGCAACAACCTCCTCTGGGGCCCGAGCCACAAAGCTTTCATTAGTTAATTTGCCGCGCGCTTTGGTAATTTCATTGGCTAAACGGTCAATCTCTTTACCAAGACGAATTCTCTCAGCAGCAACATCTACTTCAATTTTAAGAAGCAGCTTCAAATTACCTACCAAAGCAATTGGAGCATCTGGCGCATCTTTTTCCAGCGCTGATTCGTCTTCGTAGATCTTGATTTCAGATAGCTTGGCTAAAGCGGTAATGTACGGACTAGCTTGCTTTAAAAAATCTGCAGGGCCACTGATCCATAAAGGCACCTTGAGTGCAGGAGAAACTTGCATCTCACCACGTAAGTTTCTACAGGCATCCACAATGGCTTTGATTTGCACAACCCAAGCTTCGCTTTGCTCATCAATCTTGCTTGCTTGAGCGATAGGGTAAGGCTGCAGGGCAATAGTCTGTTTTTCTTGTTCCGCTAGCACCTTGCCAACCTTAGGTCCAACCGTCTGCCACAGCGTTTCGGTGATGAACGGAATTAAGGGATGCGCCATACGCAAGATTGTTTCCAACACGCGAAGTAAGGTTCGGCGTGTTGCCCGTTGCTGTGCTGGAGTGCCGGTCTGTAGCTGCACTTTGGCTAATTCCAGATACCAGTCACAGTATTCATCCCAAACAAATTGATAAATACTGCCAGCAATATTATCAAAGCGGTAGCTTTGGAAACCTTTGGCAATATCTGCCTCTGTTTTTTGGAGAATAGACACAATCCAGCGATCTGCTGGAGAAAAATCTAGCTGTCCTTCAGGACCGCATTGCTCGTTACATGGTGCAAAGCCATTATCTTCATCGTTGCCGGGGCAATTCATTAAAACAAAGCGCGTGGCGTTCCAAAGCTTGTTGCAAAAATTGCGATAACCTTCACATCGTTTCTGGTCAAAGTTAATATTGCGACCTAATGAGGCCAACGAGGCAAATGTAAAACGCAAGGCATCGGTACCAAATGCAGGAATGCCTTCTGGAAATTCTTTTTTAGTTTTCTTGCTAATGCTTTCTGCCTGCTTGGGATTCATTAAGCCTGTAGTACGTTTACTGACCAGTGCTTCAATCGTGATGCCATCGATTAAATCAATGGGGTCCAAGGTATTTCCTTTGGACTTACTCATCTTTTGACCTTCGGCATCCCGTACTAAGCCATGAACATATACCGTATGAAACGGCACCTTGCCAGTGAAGTGGCAAGTCATCATGACCATGCGTGCAACCCAGAAAAATATAATGTCAAAACCTGTTACCAGCACGGAGGAAGGTAGGAAGTGATTGAGGGCAGGCGTTTGCTCTGGCCAACCTAGCGAACTAAAGGGGACTAAGGCGGAACTAAACCAAGTATCCAAGACGTCCGGATCACGATTGAGGGCGCCTTTATAGCCTGCTGAGATGGCCTTTGCTTTTGCTTCCTCTTCTGAGCGCCCAACAAAGATCTGGCCTTCATCGCCATACCAGGCCGGGATTTGATGACCCCACCAGAGTTGGCGAGAGATACACCAATCTTGAATGTTTTCTAACCACTGGGTGTAAGTACTTATCCAATTCTCGGGAACGAGTTTGATATCACCCTTGGTCACAGCATCCAATGCGGCACCCGCGATTGACGAGCCCGGTTGATATTGATTGTCAGGGCTTGGCTTGGATACCGCAACAAACCACTGGTCGGTCAGCATCGGCTCAATGATGGTTTGCGTACGATCACCGCGCGGCACCATCAGCTTATGGGGCTGCACCTTCTCCAAGAGTCCTATGGCATCCAAATCGGCAACTACTTGCTTGCGAGCAGCGAAACGTTCTAAGCCTTGATATGGCGCTGGTGCATTTTCATTAACCTTAGCATCTAAAGTCAAAATATTGATCAGCGGCAATTGATGGCGTTGACCCACAGCATAGTCATTGAAATCATGTGCAGGCGTTACCTTAACAACGCCGGTACCGAAAGCTAAATCTACATATTCATCAGCAATGATCGGAATATTTCGATCGCATAAGGGGAGGCAGACAAACTGGCCAATCAGGTGTTGATAGCGAGTATCTTCTGGATTTACCATTACAGCTACGTCACCCAAGAGGGTTTCTGGGCGTGTAGTCGCTACCGTTAAGTGACCGGAACCATCGGCTAGTGGGTAGCGGATGTGCCACATCGAGCCATCCTCTTCTTCGCTCACAACCTCGAGGTCTGAAACTGCTGTACCCAATACGGGATCCCAATTAACTAAACGCTTGCCGCGATAAATGAGCCCTTGCTCGTGTAGACGAACAAAGACTTCCACTACGGCCTTAGACATCTTGCTGTCCATCGTGAAATATTCTTTACCCCAGTCAATCGAGGCGCCCAGGCGACGAATCTGTCGAGTGATAGTAGAGCCAGAAGTTTCTTTCCATTCCCAAACTTTTTTCAGAAACTGTTCGCGCCCTAAATCATGACGCGATATTTTTTGTGCGTCGAGCTGACGTTCAACGACGATTTGTGTGGCGATTCCGGCATGATCGGTGCCAGGTACCCACAAGGTGTTTTTACCGGACATTCGCGCATGACGAACCAGGCCATCCATGATGGTTTGGTTGAAGGCGTGTCCCATGTGTAACGTACCGGTGACATTGGGTGGTGGGAGTTGGATTGAAAAATCCTCCTTGCCTTCCACCAGGGTGGCATCGGCAATGCCCCGACTCTCCCATTCTGGACCCCAATAGGCTTCTATCGGGGCGGGTTCATAGGATTTTGCCAGTTCATCTGGTGCACTGGCTGCAGAAACATTTGTTCCTGAATTGGGGGTATTAGAAGCATTTAGCATAAGAGGCAAATTATAATTGGGACGATGCACTCAGACTTGCTCTTAAACCTCAACCCCGAACAGCGCGAAGCCGTCACGCTCCCGCCCGTAAACCCAAATGGCCAAGCCCAATCAGCCCTGATCTTGGCTGGTGCAGGAAGTGGAAAAACCCGCGTCCTCACTACCCGTATAGCTTGGCTCATCCAAACAGGCCAGGTTTCTCCGATTGGCGTCCTAGCGGTGACCTTCACAAATAAGGCAGCTAAAGAGATGATGGTGCGTTTAAGTGCCATGCTGCCCATTAATACTCGCGGTATGTGGATTGGCACTTTCCATGGTCTTTGCAACCGTTTATTGCGGGCACACCACAAAGATGCCGGTTTACCGTCCACTTTTCAGATTTTGGATACTCAAGATCAGTTATCGGCCATTAAGCGTCTTTTAAAGGGTTTAAAGGTCGATGATGAGAAATATCCTCCAAAGCAGCTCCAATACTTCATTGCTCATGCCAAAGAGCGTGGGCAACGTGCTCGTGAGCTTTCTGTCGGGGATGACTTTCAGGCAAAAATGGCTCAGCTATACGAGGCTTATGATGCCCAGTGTCAGCGTGAAGGCGTAGTGGACTTTGCAGAACTGCTCTTGCGCAGCTATGAGTTGCTCAAACACAATGAATCTATTCGTACACACTATCAAGAACGTTTTCGTCATATTTTGATTGATGAGTTTCAGGACACAAATGCATTGCAGTACGCCTGGCTTAAGTTATTGTCCGGTCATGAAGCCGGGCAGGTGAATGTGAGTAGTGCCGGTAGTAGCGCTGTCTTTGCCGTAGGTGATGATGATCAAAGTATTTATGCTTTCCGCGGTGCTGATGTGGAAAATATGCGTCTTTATGAAAATCAATACCATCCGATGATGGTGAAGCTTGAGCAAAACTATCGCTCCCACGGCCACATCTTAGATACAGCCAATTTCTTAATTTCAAATAATACGGATCGCCTTGGTAAAAATTTGCGTACCGATGCCGGCCATGGAGAGCCGGTTCGTATTTACGATGCGCCAAGCGATCATGCTGAGGCTGCCTGGCTCGTCGATGAAATCAAAGCCTTAGTCAGTAGCGGCATCAAGCGCACTGAAATTGCCCTTCTCTATAGAAGTAATGCGCAGTCACGCATCATCGAGCATGCCTTATTTTCTGCGGCGATTCCTTATCGTGTGTATGGCGGTCTGCGCTTCTTTGAGCGCGCAGAGATTAAACATGCATTAGCTTATATGCGTCTTCTAGAGAACCCGAATGATGACACTTCGTTTTCACGTGTAGTTAATTTTCCAACGCGGGGTATCGGGGCTAGATCTATTGAGGCTGTTCAGGATGCAGCGCGTGCGCAGCAGTGCTCTTTATATTTGGCAGCATCTACTTTGGATGGTAAATCCGGTGCTTCCCTCAGTGGGTTTGTGCGCCTAGTGGATCATATGCGTGAAGCCACTCGTCACAACACCTTACCCGAGACGGTAGAGTTTGTGATTCAAAATAGTGGATTAATTCAGCATTATCTTTCAGAGCGTGAAGGTCAAGATCGTGTCGAGAATTTACAAGAATTAATTAATGCGGCAACGGCATTTATTGCAGAAGAAGGTTATGGCCAAGATGCCGCCGCAGCGATGTTGCCCGGTGAAGGTGCGCCCGGTGTAGTTGCAGTGTCTCCATTAGCAGCCTTTTTATCCCATGCTTCTTTAGAGGCGGGTGATAACCAAGCTCAAGCCGGCCAAGATGCGGTGCAATTAATGACGGTCCATTCCGCCAAAGGCCTGGAATTTACAGCAGTCTTTATTACTGGCCTGGAAGAGGGCTTGTTTCCGCATGAAAATAGCGTCAATGAGCAGAATGGTCTAGAGGAAGAGCGTCGCTTAATGTACGTAGCGATTACCCGCGCTAAGGAACGTCTATATCTTTCGCATACCCAGTCAAGAATGTTGCATGGCCAAGTGCGCTACAACATGCCGTCACGTTTTTTAGAAGAGCTGCCATCAGATTCACTTAAGTGGCTTACACCTAAAGCAAAAGAAGCACGTTGGGGTGGCAGTAGTAGTGGCGGTGGCGGTGGCGGTGGCCGAACAGGGTCTGCTTGGCAAGATGGCTATACCCGCCAGCGTGATTCTGAGACGAACGACTTTTTTGATTCTGGGCGTGAGAATAGACAGCCAGCAAAACAGATCGGTAGAGTGGGTTCAGCCTCGACAACGGTTAAAAGAATGGCATCACCGCCGCGCGGAAACTATCCCTTCACAATCGGTCAGAATGTGTTTCATACAAAGTTTGGTGAAGGACGAGTGACCGGCTTGGAAGGTAATGATGCCGATGCCCGAGCTCAGGTGAGCTTTAAGCGCAACGGTGTTAAGTGGCTACAGCTAAGTATTGCTAAGCTTGCTGCAATCGAATGAGATGGGCTCTAGCCTGCACCTAGGCAATCAAGACCGCAGATTCTTTTTCAGCAAAACAGGCTTTCCATGTGGCAAAGAAAGAGCAGTGCATTACTGTTAATCCTGCCATCGAGATTGGGGCAACGATGAATGAGGCTGCTTGACCTATATCTAGACTATCTAAGATTAAGCCAATCGTTAAGGGGATAGCGATCAGCACTGCGCCCCAAATGGCAAGGTACAAAAAGAATGCCCCTCGGTTTGTCCAGCAAGCAATAGCGCTAGAGAATAGGGCTTGTGGCACCGGCATATCTTCCCAGGCTACCAATACTGGTGAGAACCACATCAACATTGCTACGGGAACGTAGAGCAGTCCACCAAAAAAGAGAATCAGATAAATCTGTCGCACCATCTCAGGTGTCATAGTCTTATCGCCGGTCATGATGGGAATTAATACTTCAAAATCGACCAATAGGCTTAGGATGAAACTCAGGACAAGAATGAGCGCTCCGTATACAAGGCCTAGTTGCAAAATACGCTTACGTACGAGGGGCGTTGATCGTAGTGCTGATAAATACACCGAAGGACGAATACGTTCTTTTTGAATAGCCAGACGACAGGCGGTCATAAAGCCTACGGATAAAGTCGGGGTTACCAGTAAGACAGCAAACACTCCGATCACCGGTATGAGGACAGCCAATTGCGCTGCGAAAATATACATAAATACCAACATCAGAAAGCCAATTGGATTTTGTTTAAAAAGCCAAATGCCTTGGCGAATCCAGGTGTAGCCTTCTTTGGGGTGAACGGTATTGAGTTTCATAGTGTTTTGCGGCTTATTAATATGTTTTCAAAATGACGTGGATCGTGGGGTGTAAGCATTTGGGCATCTCTGGGTAAATAAAAATCCCATAAACGAGAAATCCAGAATCGTAGCGCAGCAGCGCGCAGCATTAAGGGCCAGCTTCGCTGCTCTTGCTTGGTTAGTGGGCGAACCGATTGGTAGGCTTCCATCAGGGCATTGAGGCGAGCAGGATGGAAATCCTGCTTGTTGTCCGCTAAGCACCAATCATTGGCAGTGACTGCTAAATCAAATAGCCATTTATCGGTGCCTGCAAAATAAAAGTCAAAGAAGCCCCCGAGTACATCTTGAGAAGTATCGCTTGCACCCTTCGAATCAAAGAGTACGTTATCCCTAAAAAGATCGCAATGGCTTGCACCCTGAGGAAGTTGAGCATAATCCGCGCTGGAAAAGAAGTGCTCTTGAGTCGCCAGTTCGCTGGTGAGTAAAGTTTGTTGATCACCACTCAAATGCGGAAGTACCTGTGGAATTGTGTGCTGCCACCATGAAAGGCTACGCAGATTTTCTTGTGTGTGTATGAAGTCCGTGCCGGCTAGGTGCATCTTCGCTAACATCTCGCCGACCATCGCACAATGCTTGACCTGCGGCTCTAGCCTCGATAAACCCGGGAGCTTACTAACAATTGCTGCCGGTTTACCTTTTAATGAAAATAAAATCTGACCATGCTTGTCGACCAAGGGCTTTGGTACCGGAATGCCTTTATCGGCCAAATGGCGCATCAGCTCTAAGTAGTAGGGCAATTGTGCTGCCGACAGCCTTTCAAAGATAGTTAAAACAAATTGCTGTTTTTTCCCATCAAGCTCAGTGTCAAGAAAGAAGTTAGAGTTCTCAATTCCGCCTTGAATACCCCGAACGTCAGTGACTTGCCCAATTTCAAAATCAGTGGCAATCCAGTCAGAAATATCACTCGGTTCTATGGGGGTGAATACGGCCATAACTTGTGAGGTAGTAAAAGAGAAATATTAAAAGGGGATGGCGATGCTAGGCACGCTAATGAGGTCTGATTCTTTTGCTGGGCCAGGCATGACAGTGGCAGGGGGTGCCATTTCATAAGTGGTGAAGCGTGTTTTTACATCCACTTGGGTTGGTGCGTTGGTATCTTTGTACTCGGTAATTTCAGTGCCACCAGCCTCTTTGTGTTGAAAGCTAGGTTTACGGCCTTCAGGGGCTGTGGTTGACTGAGATGCACTTGCTGGAGGGGCAAGGGGTTGGTTATTAATACGCTGAAGCTCAGACGGGCTTAAAGCTTGGCTATTGTTCTGTGCTTGGGCAGAATGGAGTCCAATAGTGCCAAAAGCCAATAAAAAGCTAAGGAAAACAAGAGCATGGCTCATTGAGGATGTGATTAGGTGGGGTAAAGCGTGCATTATTTTTACCTTTTAAGGTCTATTTTTAGGTCTATTTCAGTTGAACTAATGGATTGATAGTAACTAGATTGTACGATTGCGGTATGACTAAACATAGACTCTTGTTGGTAGACGGTTCTAGCTACCTGTATCGCGCCTTTCATGCCATGCCAGACCTCCGAAATGGGGCTGGAGAACCCACTGGGGCAATTTATGGGGTGGTCAACATGATGCGTCGGGCCAGATCCGAGCTTCAGGTTGACCATATTGCCTGTGTTTTTGATGCTAAAGGTAAAACCTTTCGCGATGAAATGTACTCCGAGTACAAGGCGCATCGCTCACCAATGCCGGAGGACTTAGTCAAGCAGATAGAGCCAATTCATGCAATGGTGAAGGCTTTGGGTTGGCCAGTACTCATGGTTTCTGGAGTTGAGGCAGATGATGTCATTGGTACGCTCGCATGCCAAGCCACAGCAGCCGGATGGGAAACGATTATTTCCACAGGAGATAAAGACTTAGCTCAGCTAGTGAACTCTTCTGTCACGTTGATCAATACGATGACCGATGAAAAGCTCGATATCGAAGGCGTCATTGCTAAATTTGGCGTGCCACCAGAGCGCATCGTAGACTACCTTTCTATTATTGGTGATACGGTTGATAACGTTCCGGGAGTGCCCAAGGCAGGCCCTAAGACAGCGAATAAATGGTTAGCTGAATTTGGTGATTTAGATCAGCTGATGGCTAACGCCGATCAAATTAAAGGCGTTGTGGGCGAGAATTTGCGCAATACTTTGGCGTGGTTGCCGCAAGCACGTCAGCTCATTACCGTTAAAACGGATTGTGATTTGTCGGCTCATCTGCCTTGCCTTGATGACTTACACGCTAAGCCAGAAGATGCCACCCAGTTACGTGATCTGTTTGAACGCTATGCTTTTAAAACTTGGTTACGCGATGTTGAGAAGCAGCTTGGTGGGGCCCCAGGATTGGAGGTTGGGGGCGGGTTTGATCTTGCGGGGAGCCCGATGAAGACTGTCTCTCATGTGAGCGATCAGGGCGCTAATAAAAAATCGTGCACCATTGCGCTAGCGCCAACTACAGCACTGTCTCAAGAGACCGCTGACCGACAAGGCGCCATTGCAAAATCATATGAGTGCGTAGTAGATGAAGTTGCATTTGAGCGCTGGATGCGAAAGATTGAAGCCTCACAACTTACCGCAGTCGATACAGAAACCACCAGCTTAGATGCCCTTGCTGCCGAGTTAGTGGGTATTTCTCTATGCGTCACCCCTGGTGAGGCTTGCTATATTCCCGTGGCGCATCGCAATGGTGAGACTCAGCTTAAGCGTGAGGATGTTTTAGCTCGTATGAAATCCTGGCTAGAAAATGCTGCTGCTCTGAAGGTAGGTCAAAACCTGAAGTATGACGCACATATTTTGGCCAACTATGGCATCACCTTGCAGGGTATTGCGTTTGATACGATGCTCGAATCCTATGTCCTTGAATCTCACATGCCACACAATATGGATAGCCTTGCAGATCGACACCTCGGCATGAAGACTGTGCGTTATGAAGAGGTTTGCGGCAAAGGGGTTCATCAAATTGGCTTTGATCAGGTGGATCTCAGTATTGCTACCAATTACGCCGCTGAAGATGCGGACATTACTTTGCGTCTGCATGCGACGTTGTGGCCACAAATTCAAGCAAACCCTGGCTTGTTATATATCTATCAACAGATTGAGATGCCAGCAATGCGTGTTTTAGGAATCATGGAGCGTAATGGGATCCGGATTGATACAGCGCTACTTTCAAAGCAGGGTCAGGAAGTTGGTAAACGGCTACTTGCCTTAGAGGGTGAAATTCATTCGCTGGCAGGGCAACCCTTTAATATTCAATCTCCAAAACAAATTGCAGAAATTTTGTTTGGACAGCTCGCATTGCCAGTCATTAAGAAGACGCCATCGGGCGCTCCCTCAACAGACGAGGAGGTACTGCAGAAATTAGCCGAAGACTACCCCCTACCTGCACGCATTTTGGACTACCGAAGCTTAGCCAAACTCATGTCGACTTATATTGAGAAACTTCCGCGCATGGTTGATCCTAAGACAGGCCGAGTGCATACCAATTTTTCACAAGCTACTGCCGTAACGGGGCGCTTGGCTTCGAGCGAGCCTAATTTACAAAATATTCCTGTGCGCACAGAGGAGGGCCGGCGTATTCGCGAGGCCTTTATTCCGGCAGAGGGTTGTAAGTTACTGTCAGCGGATTACTCGCAAATTGAACTGCGCATCATGGCCCATATTGCCGAGGATGAAAATTTGTTAGCGGCTTTTGCTGCTGGCAGGGATGTCCACCAAACAACTGCTGCAGAAATCTTTGGAGTTTCGTTAGAAGCAGTCACCTCAGAGCAGCGTCGTTATGCCAAGGTAATTAATTTTGGCCTGATTTATGGCATGAGCGCCTTTGGTTTGGCGGGTAATTTAGGGATTGAGCGCTCTGCGGCGCAAATCTATATTGCCAAATATTTTGACCGTTATCCTGGTGTAGCTCAATATATGGAGCGTACTCGTCTAGAGGCTAGAGAAAATGGCTATGTAGAGACGGTATTTGGTCGGCGCCTGTGGTTGCCAGAAATCAAGGGCTCTAATGGGCCGCGTCGCCAAGGTGCGGAGCGTGCGGCCATTAATGCCCCCATGCAAGGAACGGCCGCTGACCTGATTAAGTTGGCGATGGTTGCCGTGGAAAACTGGCTTGAAAAGGAACAGCTCAAGACCCGTATGCTATTGCAGGTTCATGATGAACTGGTATTTGATGTACCCCTGGATGAGCTGGCGCTTTTACAGGAAAAACTACCTGATCTGATGTGTAAAGTAGCTGATTTAAAGGTTCCTTTGGTAGTAGGTATTGGGATTGGCGATAATTGGGAAGAAGCGCATTAATTTATTTGGATCATTCATTAGGGGGCACAGAAATATGACTGCGAAAAAGAATCAAGACTCAACACCGGTATCGAGCCATAGAAGAGGCTTTATGAAGGCCTCAGCAGTGAGCGCTACCGCCATTGGAATTGGCTTTGTTGCTGCGTCAGAGCCTGTTATGGCTGCTGCGATTGAGACTGACTTTAAGGGTATCAAAGCTGGTGAGCAGATGATTCCTGTTGGCAGCTTTCAGTTACCCGCTTATGTTTCTCGTCCAGAGAAGTCTAAAGGGGCTCTACCAATTGTGATCGTAGCGAGTGAAATTTTTGGTGTGCATGAGTACATTGCCGATGTTACTCGCCGTTTTGCCAAATTAGGCTACTTAGCGATTGCCCCAGAATTTTTTACTCGCGCGGGTGATCCTAATACGTACGGAACGATTGCAGAAATCCAAAGTAACATCATCGCTAAGACTTCAGATACTCAAGTGTTGAATGATCTTCAGGCAGCCTTGGTATGGGCTGGCAAGAACGGCGGCGATCTCAAAAAAGTTGGCGTGACTGGTTTTTGTTGGGGTGGTCGCATTACCTGGCTAGCCGCTACGCTCCCACAAGTACGTGCAGGGGTAGCTTGGTATGGCCGTGTAATTGGTGAGAAAACAGAAAACAGCCCACGTCATCCAGTCGATATTGCTGCAGAGTTAAAGGCTCCTGTTCTGGGTTTATATGGTGCAGCAGATACAGGCATTTCCTTAGAGAGCGTTGAGCAAATGCGCGCAGCTCTTGCAACCGCGGCACCAAAAAATACCGCAGCTAAAGCATCTCGTTTTGAGATTTATCCAGATACACCGCATGCTTTTCATGCCGACTATCGCGCATCGTATCGCGAAGGCCCAGCTAAGGATGGCTGGGAAAAGTGCTTAGCTTGGTTTAAACAAAACGGATTAGCGTAAGTTTTTATGACAGTACTGCAAACCATATTGCTTGTGACTGCATTAGCAGGTACAGCTAGCGTCTTAGTTGCCGCTAGCTTTTCGATGGCCTTCTTATCTAAGATGGTTCACAACATGGTGAGCGTCTCCGTGGGTATTTTATTGGCCACCGCTTTGCTCCATTCACTTCCTGAAGCTTTCATGATGGAAGGGGTTAATCCACAACTACTCTTTGCTACTTTGCTTGCTGGCTTACTGGGCTTTTTCTTCCTAGAGAAGATTTCTTTATTACGCCACAGCCATCACCATGAGGGCGATGGACATGATCATCACCATGGTCACGATGCTGAGGTAGCTGGGCGCAGTGGCTGGATGATTTTAGTCGGCGATGGTATTCATAACTTTGTGGATGGCGTGCTGATCGCTGCTGCATTTATGGCGGACTATCAAGTGGGTATTTTCACTGCCATTGCCATTATTGCCCATGAAATTCCCCAAGAGATTGGTGATTTTATGGTGTTATTAAATGCAGGATTTTCACGAACACGGGCTTTGCTCTACAACCTCATTTGCGGTCTAGCTGCGGTTGTTGGTGGTGTGCTGGCTTATTTCTTTTTAGAAAAAGCCCATGCTGCAATGCCTTATTTACTTGTGATTGCCTCGAGTAGCTTTATTTATATTGCGGTGAGCGATCTTATCCCGCAAATGCATCGCCGCCCGCACTGGCTGGAGTCATTACGGCAAACGGTTTTAATTGCGTGTGGCGTAGGGCTCGTTATTCTGCTGTCGGTATTGCATTAAAGTGCGATGGGTCGACTAGGATCCGCGCACCACTCACTCCAACTGCCTGCATATAAGCGAGAGCCTTTGAGGCCAGCAATTTCCATAGCCATTAAATTGTGACAAGCGGTAACGCCAGAGCCACATTGATGAATGACTTCAGCGGCTTTGCTTGTTCCCAGTAAGTCAACAAAATTCTGATAAAGCTGTTCAGGCGTTTTAAAACTTTTGCCAGATAGATTGCTTCTAAAGCAGTAGTTCACTGCATTGGGTATATGGCCGCCTACCGGATCTAAGGTTTCGTTTTGCCCCTGAAAGCGATCATTCGCACGCGCATCGATCACAGTACTTTTCTTCGTCTGTAGATTTTCAAGAACAGCATCGACTAAAACCAGGCCAACATAAGGCATCACCGGGGCTACCATACTTGAGGGGCTCGGTTTACGGGGGGTATTACCAATCGGGCCATTCCAGGCATCGAGTCCACCATCGAGCACCTGTACTTTGGCATGACCTGTTGATTTAAGCATCCACCAGAGGCGGCTTGCATAAACCGAACCTTGATTGTCATAAGCGACTACTAGAGTGTTAGCGTCAATTCCCAAGCGGCTTTTGGTGAGAGCCCAAGCCTGGGGTGTGGGAAGGGGGTGGCGGCCGTTATGACCATTTTTGTCGCCCGATAGATCTTCATCTAGATCGACATAAACAGCACCAGGGATATGACCCTCTAAATACGATTTTTGCCCAGCGGTTGGGTCTACTAAATCAAAGCGGCAGTCGCAGAGCAAAACATTCTCTCCACTATTGAGCGCTTCTTCTAATTGATTTGCAGTGATGAGTGGTGTCATGTAATGCCCCTAAGGAGAAAAAATACACAAAGACGATGCTATAAAAAGATGCAATAAGCAAATGCAATAAAAAAGAAAAGACTATTTAAATTATGCGCCCTGAAAATTTAAAGCACGGCGATACCATTCATGAAAATGCTGCATGCCATCTTCCATGGGGCTTTGGTAGGGACCTACTTCATTTTCGCCACGCGCTAACAGGGCTGCACGTCCTGCATCCATACGCTCCGCGATCTCATCATCCTCCATGCAGGTTTCCATATAGGCGGCACGTTCAGCTTCAACAAATTCGCGCTCAAACAAAGCAATTTCTTCAGGGTAGTAGAACTCAACAATATTGCGTGTTTTGTTAGGCCCTAGGGGATGTAGTGTTGAGACACATAGGACGCCTGGGTACCACTCCACCATCACATTGGGATAGTAGGTTAACCAGATCGCACCATGGCGCGGGGTTTTGCCCTCGTAATGGCGCAGCACTGCTTCATGCCATTTTTGATAGGTGGGCGAACCAGGCTTCTCTAAGTTTTTATGAATACCAACAGTCTGAACGCTGTGCCAGTCACCGAACTCCCAGTGCAGATCTTCGCAAGAAACAAACTTCCCAAGGCCCGGATGAAAGGGTTCAACGTGGTAGTCCTCGAGGTAGACCTCAATAAACGTCTTCCAGTTATAGCTGCACTCATGCACTTCGACGTGATCCAGTACGTAACCTTCGAACTGAAGATCTCCGGCAACACCTAAATTGGCCAAATCAGAGCGCACATCGCGAGGCCCTTCAAATAAGAGGCCTTGCCAGTTTTGTAAGGGGGATTTGCCCAAATTAAGACAGGGCTTATCTTCAAAATGGGGCGCGCCCAATAGGCTGCCCTCTAAATCATAGGTCCAGCGATGTAGTGGACAAACAATGTTGTCCACTTTGCCTGACCCATTGAGCATCAAAGCTTGGCGATGGCGGCAAACATTAGACAGTAATTCAATACCCTGTTTGTTACGAACGAGGAGACGACCTTCGTTTTCTGAAGTGAGGGTTTGATAGGAGCCCACCTCTGGAATCATGAGTTCATGACCTACATAGCCTGGGCCCTGCTTAAATAGCAATGCCATTTCACGCTGATAGAGATCAACGTCAAAATATGCCGAAACTGGCAGTTGTAGATTGGACGGCGCAAGTTGCTGCGCGGTAGCCAGATTAGTCATTCTCCCCACCCCCGAAAACGTCAGCCGAAGCTAAGCGGAATAACCAATCCAACCATCGACGGATCGATATTGGAAAGGAAGGGGTTGATTATACCCATCCGACCCCCTCTCGCTTTAATATAGGGGGCTATATATTTGACAGACATTTGAAGGATCAAAGCGCATGCCAACTAAAAAATCTGAGGGTGAAAAATCCCATCTTGAGGTCCAAATTGACCCCAAACTTCGCTATGAGCACGCTGTAAAAGAGTTAGAAATGCTGATTTCTGACATGGAGTCTGGCAAATTTTCCCTAGAGGAGACGCTCTTGGCCTATCAACGGGGCGCTGCATTATTGAAGCATTGCCAAGGCATGCTGACACAAGTTGAGCAACAAGTTCGCGTGTTTGAAGCTTAAGAAGTGTTGCGATCTTGATCAATCAACCCTTTCAATTTGAAGACTGGCTCCGCACTCGGGGGCTGAGGACAGAATCGGCATTGGATGCCTTGCTAGATGGCGCGAACACGCATCCGGTTCGTCTGCATGAAGCAATGCGTTATGCCGCCCAAGGTGGTGGTAAGCGTATCCGTCCATTATTGGTCTACGCGGCTGGAGAATTAGGTAAAGTCAAAAGTCATGATTTAGAGGCCTCCTTAGATGCCGCTGCAGTAGCAATAGAGTGCATTCATGCATATTCATTGGTGCACGATGATTTGCCCTGTATGGACGATGATGATTTGCGTCGGGGTCGACCAACAGTGCACAAAGCGTTTGATGAGGCGACTGCTTTACTGGTTGGCGATGCTCTGCAAACGCGAGCCTTTGAAGTATTAGCCAATGCAAATGGTGATGCAGAGGTTCGCTTGAGCATGATTCGCTCCCTGGCTAGTGCATCTGGTTCACGCGGCATGGCAGGAGGTCAAGCGATTGACCTAGAGAGCGTGGGTAAAAAATTAGATTTAGCAGGCTTGAAACAAATGCATGCCATGAAAACAGGTGCTTTGTTGTCATGTGCAGTCAGTTTAGGGGGTATTGCCGCGCAACTGAGCTCGACCCAAATGCAACATTTAGCCACTTACTCTGAGGCCCTAGGGCTAGCGTTTCAGATTGTGGATGATATTTTGGATGCCACTGCCGATAGTCAAACATTGGGCAAGACGGCTGGTAAAGATGCGGCGAATGACAAGCCAACCTATGTGACCTTGATGGGTTTAGACTATGCACAGCAAGCGGCAAATGAATTGCAAGAAATCGCTATAGTGAGCTTAGCTAGTTTTGGTGATGAAGCGCGGGCACTGAAAGCATTGGCTAAGCTGGTGGTTAAAAGAGATAAATAGAGATAAAGAGAAGCAAATAGAGGCAAATAAGATTATTAAAGATTTGATGACGTTAAATTCCATTCATTCCCCTGTCGACTTAAAAAAATTAGCGCGTGATCAACTGCCTGCTTTGGCGGATGAGTTACGCCAGTTTGTACTAGATTCTGTTTCTAAAACCGGCGGACATTTGTCTTCGAATTTAGGAACGGTAGAGTTATCGATTGCTTTGCATTATGTATTTGATACTCCGCGTGATCGCATTGTTTGGGATGTAGGACATCAAAGTTACCCTCATAAAATTCTGACAGGTCGCCGTGATCGCATGCATACCTTGCGTCAGTTTGATGGGCTCTCCGGTTTTCCACGTCGCTCTGAAAGTGAATACGATGCCTTTGGTACAGGACATTCTTCCACGAGTATTTCTGCTGCGATGGGAATGGCGCGCGCGTTTCAGACTAAGGGCGAGAAGCAAGTCGCTGTTGCGGTGATCGGCGATAGTGCGATGACGGGTGGTATGGCATTTGAAGCGATGAATAACGCAGGCGTTTATGAAGATTTACCTTTGGTAGTCATTCTGAACGACAACGATATGTCGATTTCACCAGCGGTAGGTGCACTCAATCGTCACCTGGCGAGATTACTCAGCGGCAATGTCTACTCGGCAACGAAGCGGGGTATCGATAGCGTTTTATCGATTGCACCGCCTTTACGTGAGTTTGCAAAACGCCTAGAAGATCATGCAAAAGGCATGGTTTCTCCATCGACCATTTTTCAAGAATTTGGCTTTAATTATTTTGGTCCGATTGATGGGCATGATTTAGATGCCTTGATTCCGATGTTGCAGAATGTGCGTCGCCTGGCCCTAGAAGGCCGTGGGCCGCAGTTTTTGCATGTAGTGACCCGTAAAGGTCAAGGCTATGAACTAGCTGAGGCTGACCCGGTTCTCTACCACGGGCCAAGTAAATTTAACCCAGAAGAGGGTGTAAAAAAATCAACTACGCCAGCATTGAAAACCTTTACCCAAGTTTTTGGTGATTGGTTATGCGATATGGCCAAGGCAGATCCACTGCTAGTAGGTATCACGCCAGCGATGCGCGAAGGTTCTGGTTTAGTCGAATTTGAAAAGCAATTTCCGGAGCGCTACTACGATGTTGGTATTGCTGAGCAACACGCCGTGACCTTTGCTGCAGGAATGGCTTGCGAGGGAATGAAGCCGGTTGTAGCGATTTACTCTACCTTCTTACAGCGTGCTTATGATCAGCTCATTCATGATGTGGCTATTCAAGATTTACCGGTCGTATTTGCTTTGGATCGCGCGGGCTTAGTGGGTGCTGATGGTGCGACCCATGCTGGTGCGTATGACATCCCGTTCTTGCGGTGTATTCCGAATATGTTAGTGATGACGCCGGCAGACGAAGCAGAGTGCCGCAATTTATTAACGACGGCGTTTAAACAGCCGCATCCTAGTGCGGTACGTTATCCACGTGGCTCTGGTGTGGGCACAATTCCCTCGACAGAGTTGCCGGTAATTCCACTGGGACAGGGCGAGCTACGCCGTCGATCTAACGCTATTGTCGGTCAACGGGTAGCCATCTTGGCGTTTGGTACCTTGTTATATCCAGCACTAGAGGTGGCCGAACAAATTGATGCCACAGTGGCTAATATGCGTTTTGTCAAACCCTTGGATATCGAGTTACTCAAATCGTTGGCGCAGGATCATGATTATTTTGTGACTATTGAGGATGGGGCTATTCAGGGTGGTGCAGGCAGCGCTTGCTTAGAAGCTTTTAGCGCAATGGGTATCCATAAGCCAGTGTTGCAATTGGGAATTCCGGATGTCTTTGTTGAGCACGGCGACTATAAACTGCTCATGAGTCAATGCGGTCTAGACTCCGCTGGAATTGCGAAGGCAATTGCGCAGCGCTTTCCCGCTATTGCATTAATCGCCACCTAGTCACCTAGCCACCTAGCTTAAGTTGTTACTAGCTAAATTCCATCGGGGTTTGATATCAAAAGCGCCGGATGTGGTGGAGCCATTATTGCTTTCTAGCATGCGCAAGGCACCAGCAAAAGCAATCATCACACCGTTATCGGTGCATAGCTCTATGGGCGGGTAGTGCACTTCAAAATGATTCTTTTTGCCGCTGATAGTTAAAGCGCTGCGTAATTGTTTGTTTGCCCCAACACCACCAGCAAGTACGAGGTGTTTGCAGCCGGTTTGCTTGAGGGCCTTTTCTGATTTACTCACTAAAACTGCCACCAAAGAATCTACAAAACTTCTGGCTAGATCTGCATGAAAGCTTGCCAACGCAGATTGATCTGTTGCGCCACCGCTTGCTTCAAATTTTTTCACCTGAGTCAGGACGGCTGTCTTGAGCCCAGAAAAGGAGAAATCTAAATCTTTTGAGTGCAGCATCGGTTTGGGAAGTTCAAAGCGTCCAGATTGCCCCTTTTCTGCTAACGCAGAAATAGCGGCACCGCCGGGGTAATCCAGGCCGAGTAATTTGGCTGTTTTATCGAACGCCTCTCCGGCTGCGTCATCTAAAGTTTCACCCAAAAGTTGGTACTTACCAACCCCGCTAACCAGCATCAACTGGGTGTGCCCCCCAGAAACCAATAAAGCAATGAAGGGAAATTGGGGTGCGGACTCACCCAATAATGGAGATAGCAAATGCCCTTCTAGATGGTGAATGCCGATCGTGGGGAGGCGTAGTCCTTGGGCTAATGACTTGGCAAAAGTACTCCCCACTAAGAGCGCGCCAGCTAATCCGGGGCCTTGGGTATAGGCCACTGCATGAATCGCGCTCAACTGGCATTGGGCTTGCTTGAGTGTTTCTTCTAGTAAGGGCAAGACCCGTCGAATATGGTCTCTGGAGGCCAGCTCAGGGACCACACCGCCATATTCTCGGTGCATGGCCATTTGCGTGTGCAGCGCCTGCCCTAGGATGCCCTGATGAGCTGGAGCACCGTTTTCCCATGGGGTGGTGTCGTAGAGGGCTAAGCCCGTCTCGTCACACGAAGTTTCTATACCTAAAACAATCATTTTTTACTTTGTCGTGCTAGAATCCGTGATTCAGTTAATTAATCGATCTTTTTCGAGCATATACGAGTTAAACAAGTATGACTACAGTCCGCCTCCGTGAAAACGAACCTTTTGAAGTGGCATTACGCCGTTTCAAGCGCACCATTGAAAAAAATGGCCTATTGACCGACTTGCGTGCCCGCGAGTTTTACGAGAAGCCAACGGCTGAGCGTAAGCGTAAGAAGGCTGCCGCTGCTAAGCGCCACTACAAGCGTATCCGCAGTCAGATGTTGCCTAAAAAGCTGTTCTAAACGCATTTAAAAGCGCTCCTCACCGAGCTGCTTTGAAACCCGCTGACGGTGAAACGCAGCGGGTTTTTGCTTTTTAAGTTGTGCTGCAAAAGCCAACTACTCAATGCACAATAATGATGTGCACACAGCGTTTAATTAATAGGGAGTCAATGCGATGGGCCTCAGAGATCAAGTTACTGAAGATATGAAGAATGCAATGCGCGCAAAAGAAACTGCGCGACTTGGCACGATTCGTTTATTACTGTCCGCTATTAAGCAACGTGAAGTAGATGAGCGCATCGTAGTCGATGATGCTGGCGTAGTTTCCACAGTAGAGAAGATGATTAAGCAACGCAAAGATTCCATCTCTCAGTTTGAAAAAGCAGGGCGCGATGATCTAGTCGCGATTGAGGCTGCTGAAATGATTGTTTTGCAAGCCTACTTACCAGCACAATTATCCGATACAGAAGTCGAAGCGGCTGTAGCTGCTGCTGTGGCATCTACTGGCGCTACGGGCCCGCAAGATATGGGTAAAGTGATCGGTGTCCTGAAGCCTCAGCTCGCTGGTAAGGCGGATATGGGTAAAGTATCTGGTTTAGTAAAAGCAGCACTCGCTCAGTAATCAGACCAGCAATCAGATCAACAATCAGATTCATAAGCAGATTCATAAGCAGATTCATAAGCAGATTCGTAAGTAGATAGGCAGACTAACAAGTCCTTATTCACCACCATGGCACTCATCCCACAATCCTTCATCGCTGACCTTTTAAATCGGGTTGATATTGTGGAGATTGTTGGGCAGTACGTGAAGTTAAAAAAAGCGGGCGCGAATTTTCAGGGTTTGTGCCCCTTTCATGCAGAAAAATCACCCTCATTTTCAGTGTCGCCTACTAAGCAGTTTTATCACTGCTTTGGTTGTGGAGCCCATGGCTCTGCCATTAGTTTCTTGATGGAGTATTCGGGGCTGGGCTATGTGGATGCGATTGAAGATTTAGCTCGCTCCGCAGGTTTAGACGTTCCACGCGAAGAGCGCACTGCAAATGATGTTGCTCGTCAACAGCAAACGATGGCTTTAAGTGAAGTCATGAGTAGCGCTGCAGATTGGTATCGCCAGCAACTAAAGGGCGCCACACGTGCCGTTGACTATCTCAAGGGTCGTGGTCTGACTGGTGAGGTCGCCAAGCGCTATGCATTAGGTTACGCGCCAGATGGCTGGCAAGGACTTGAAGCTGTCTTTGGTACCTATGCCAATGATGAAGTGGCGAAAAACCTATTAGAAGGGGGTTTGCTGATCCAAAGTGAACAGACTGAAGGTAATGCAACGGCACGCCGCTATGATCGTTTTCGGGATCGCATCATGTTTCCGATTCGTAACCCCAAGGGTCAGACGATTGGTTTTGGTGGTCGCATCCTAGATCAAGGTGAACCTAAATATTTAAATTCACCAGAAACACCGCTGTTCTCAAAAGGCAATACGCTCTACGGACTATTCGAAGCTAGACAAGCTATTCGTGCTCAAGAATATGTGCTGGTGTGCGAAGGGTATATGGACGTTGTTGCCCTAGCCCAACTCGGTTTTCCAAATGCGGTAGCTACATTAGGTACGGCTTGCACTGCTAATCACGTGCGGATGTTATTGCGTCAAGCAGATCGGATTGTTTTTTCATTTGATGGTGACTCAGCAGGACAACGCGCAGCACAGCGTGCCTTGGAGGCTTGTTTGCCACTGATGTCTGACGATAAAGAAATTCGCTTTCTCTTTTTACCGACGGAACATGACCCTGATAGTTATGTCAGGACATACGGTGCCCCCGCTTTTGAAAAAGTAATTAAAGAGGCAATGTCTTTATCAAGCTTCTTTTTTAAGATCGTCAGTCAGGAGCATGAGCTCACTACGCCAGAGGGTAGGGCGCAAACCCATCATGCTGCAAAACCGCTGTTACTATCAATGCCGCCAATCGCGCTACGTACGCAAATTCTGCGTGAGCTCGCGCTACGCACAAACTCTACCCCTGCAGAGCTTGAATCTTTTTGTGGTCTGACCATAGTTCCTGCTCCGGTGCAACAAGGTGCTTATTCCAGTAACAATCAACGCGCTCCAAGCTTTCATCAAGTCAACGTCAATAATCGCACTCAAGGCGCGCCTTGGCAGGCATCCAAGGGCTCCGCTAAAAGAGTAGCCACTTTGAATATTGCACCACCACAAGCGCCAACAGATTTAGCAGAGCAGATGTTGCGGGTCTTAATTCAGTTTCCGCATCTAGGAAAAGCACTCACTCCAGATCAACGAACATTGGCTTTAAAAGCATCAGCACTGCGCTCTGAAAAAGCCTTGGCTCTAATGCAAGACTTATTGACTCAATGCGATTTAGTGGAGCTCATTCCTAGTGAAAATGGTAAGCCACCTACCGTAGGTGCAGGAGCCTTTGCTCTTTTTCAAGATCAACTTTCTCGCAGTAATCTTGCCCCTTTGTATGAGGTACTGCGCAAGCGGGTAATGGGCTCTGATCTAGAGCTCGAGGGTGCGACTGCGGATTTGGATGGGGCATTTAAAAAGCTTGAGTTAACTCAGCTTAAAACCGAAATGACGGAGATCGCACAAAAGATCGCTGGTAGTACCGCTTCCGACCAAGATCGGGCTCGATATCGCGAGTTAGGCGAAAGATTGAAATTCTCATAGGAATTTTCTGATTTAACCCTAGAAATACCGGAAATTTACCCCATATTTATAGAGTAAGTAGGGAGTGAAAAGTCAGATTCGACTATAATCCTCTATTCCCAGGAAAAAACCGATTTAATTCAGCCACTTGCGCTTTATTTTGAAGAAATTTGGGGCAAGTGAACACAGTGGCTGGATACCATCAGTCGAGATCAATCATCAGCAACGTGAGTAAGCGCTAATAAATGCCTAATACTAAGAAAAAACCAGTTAAATCCGCTGCAAAAGCACCAGCTAAACCTGTTAAGGCCACAAAGCCAGCAGTTAAAGCAAAGCCGGTAGCAAAAGCGAAGGCCCCAGCAAAACCCGTTGCTAAATCCAAAGCCAAAGCATTAGTAAAGCCAGTGTTGAAAGCGAAAGCAAAGACACCAGCAAAACCGGTGGCAAAAGCAAAAGTACCTGCTAAGTCAGCAGTTAAGTCAGTTACTAAGCCAGTTACTAAGTCAGTAGCGAAGTCAGCTACAAAGTCAGCAGTAAAGGCTAAGGCGCCAGTCAAAATAATTAAGGCTGCTACAAAGCCAGCTACAAAGCCAGTTGCAAAAGCAAAGGCTCCGGCTAAGGCTGCAGTTAAGGCTGTAGCTAAGGCCGCTAAAGCACCAGTAAAGCCAGCAGCAAAGTCAAATACGAAGCCTTTGGTAAAGGTAGCAAAGCCAGTCAAACCAGAGCCAATCAAAAAAGCAGCAACGGTAAGCGTTGCTAAGGCAGTGGTTGAGAAGCTTGCTAAAGAACCTAAGGCACCTAAACCAACGAAAGTAGTTAAAGAGGCCAAAGCAGCAATGGAAGTTATTGAAGGTGTTGTAGTTGAAGAGACTAAAAAAGGTCGTAAATTAAAAGCGGATGCTCCAGTAGAGAATGCTGAGCCCGTATTAACTGATCGCCAAAAAGCGCGCGAGCGTAAGGCAAAAGAAAAGGCACTATTAAAAGAATTTGAAGAGCAGAAGCTGGGCTCAGAAGAGCAGCAAGAGTTACGCCGTACTCGTCTGAAGAAGTTAATCAAGATGGGTAAATCACAAGGGTATTTAACCCATGGTGAGATGAACGACGTGATGTCTGACGAGCTGTCAGACTCCGAAGCATTGGAGACGTTAATTAGCTTATTAAGCGATATTAATATCACGATTTACGAGCAAGCGCCTGATGCGGAAACACTATTGCTCAATGAGAACGCCTCTGGCGGAGCAACAGAAGAAGAGGCGGAAGAAGAGGCTGAAGCTGCTCTGTCAACCGTTGACTCCGAGTTCGGACGCACCACTGATCCAGTGCGCATGTATATGCGTGAGATGGGTACAGTAGACCTTCTGACTCGCGAAGGCGAGATCGTCATTGCGAAGAAGATTGAAGCGGGTCTAAAAGAAATGGTGATGTCCTTAGGTGCTTGTCCTGTCACTATTGGTGAAATTCTTGCTAATGTGGATAAGATTATTTCTGGTGAGATCGAGATTGACCAATTTGTTGATGGTTTAGTGGATCCAAATGCAGAAGATATTAAGCTTGGACCAGAAGTGCCAGAAGTAGACCCAGACGCAGAAGAGACCGGCGAAGAGGGTGAAGAGGAAGATGATGGCGGCGTTGGTGCCGCTGCTGTAAATGCAAAACAGCTAGAAGAGCTCAAGCAAATCTCCTTAGAGAAGTTTGCAATTATTCGCACGCAATCCGAAAAGATGCGCCGTGCATTTGAGAAGGATGGTTATAACTGCCCTGCTTACATCAAGGCACAAGAATTGATTCTGAATGAGCTATTGGGTTTCCGTTTAACAGCCAAGAGTGTCGAGAAATTATGTGACACGATGCGCTCCCAAGTAGATCAGGTATGGAAGCTGGAACGCGGTATCGTCAGCATATTGGTAGACAAGATTGGCGTTAATCGTGGTGATGTCTTGAAAGATTTTCCAAAGATGTCGATGAATCTCGAGTGGACTACAAAGTTACTGAAAGAGAATAAGCCTTACACTGCTTTATTGCAGCGTAATGTACCCGCAATTCAAGAACTTCAGCAAAAGTTAATTGATATGCACATCCGCGTAGTGTTGCCTTTGCCAGAATTAAAAGAAGTCAATAAGCGAATGGCTGCTGGTGAAAAGCGTACTCGTGAAGCAAAGCGTGAAATGACGGTAGCTAACTTACGTTTGGTAATTTCGATTGCTAAGAAATACACTAACCGTGGCTTGCAGTTCTTGGATTTGATCCAAGAGGGCAATATCGGTTTAATGAAAGCGGTAGATAAGTTTGAATATCGCCGTGGCTATAAGTTCTCTACCTATGCTACTTGGTGGATTCGTCAAGCGATTACCCGCTCTATTGCCGATCAGGCACGTACGATTCGTATTCCAGTGCACATGATTGAAACGATTAACAAAATGAATCGTATTAGTCGTCAGATTTTGCAAGAGACTGGTCATGAGCCTGATGCTGCAACTCTAGCCCTCAAGATGGAAATTCCTGAGGACAAGATTCGTAAGATCATGAAGATTGCTAAAGAGCCCATCTCGATGGAAACCCCTATTGGCGATGATGCTGATTCGAACTTAGGTGATTTCATTGAAGACAGTAATACATTAGCTCCGGCCGAAGCAGCCCTGCATGAGTCTATGCGTGACGTTGTGAAGGATGTATTGGATTCATTAACACCGCGCGAAGCTAAAGTATTGCGCATGCGCTTTGGTGTAGAAATGAGTACAGACCATACTCTGGAAGAAGTAGGTAAGCAGTTTGATGTTACGCGTGAGCGTATTCGTCAGATTGAAGCCAAGGCTTTGAGAAAGATGCGTCATCCTAGCCGTAGTGACAAACTCAAGACCTTCTTAGAAGAAGATTGATCCAAAGACTAACGGGCCCATAGCTCAGTTGGTTAGAGCAGAGGACTCATAATCCTTTGGTCCCAGGTTCAAGTCCTGGTGGGCCCACCATAAAAGCAAACCCTCACTAGTGATAGTGAGGGTTTTCTCTTTTGAGTATTACAAGATGTAGCGGTATATATCCTTGAAGAATTACTTGGTGAAAAAAGTAGAGTTGGCATTTCTATATAGCTAAAAGTAATTAACATATCGCTTTATATTTCTTGTGGATATATAAATAACTTGATACATTGACTTCCAAGCCAGATCACAGGAAATCAAATGTCACCAATTCGAGCGTTCTACAACCCCGTCATAACTCAATTACTTCGCCAACATGATCAACTCGATCATGAAAATGCCGTAGAGCGAAAAAGTATTCAACGCAGAATTCTATTTTTAATGGACTCCATTAAATTTCAAGAGCTTGAAGAATCCTTCGCTTAGGCGAAAAAATACCCGGAATGCAGTTTTTTCTTGATCACACGCCATTTATTGTCGCTGGCGCGCTAGTGGGTTTGCTCGTTGGTATGACAGGCGTTGGTGGAGGGTCGTTAATGACCCCTTTGCTTACGCTTATTTTCGGTGTTTCTCCAGCTGCAGCGGTCGGAACCGATCTAGCCTTTGCGGCCATTACTAAGGGCTTTGGTACCGTTGCTCACCGCTTTCATCAAAACATACACTGGAATATTGTTGCTCTTCTGTGCCTTGGGAGTATTCCGACAGCAGCATTGTCCGTGATTGCTTTGAAATATTTTGGTCCCATTTCCGATGATGCAAATCATCTAATGCGCATTTGTATCGGCATCTCCGTAGTACTCACAGCGGTATCGCTCTTATTGAGAAATAAAATTCTAAGTTGGTCCAAAAAGAATCCGCAGTCCCTATTAGAGGGAATGAGCTTAAAAGTTTCCACCGTAATAGTGGGTGCAGTCATTGGGGTATTGGTTACTATTTCATCGATTGGTGCTGGCGCCATTGGCGCCACTTTAATTTTGCTTCTCTATCCTAAGTTAACTGCAGCTGAGGTTGCTGGAACTGATATTGCCTACGCAGTGCCACTAACTACGCTTTCTGCATTGGGCCACTGGTGGTTAGGTAATGTAGATTTTGATTTGCTTTTAGGGCTGTTAATTGGATCGATACCCGCTATTTGGCTGGGAGCGAAATTATCAAGCACTCTGCCTGAGCGGGTTATTCGGGCCACTCTGGCTACGACCTTGTTTTTAGTTGGAATAAAGCTTCTTACTGCATGATGACAACAACACTATGGTCCATACCAGCAAGTACTCTGAGTACTGATGACCTGAAAAATAAAGCTACAGTACTCAAACAGCGCCTACTAAGCATTACTCAGCGCTTCTCTGATGTGCGTTTTGCAACGAGCTTAGCGGCTGAGGATATGGTGCTAATGGATGCGATTATTGAATCTTCTATAGAAATCAAATTATTCACTCTACATACTGGGCGACTCCATCAGGAGACAATAGACTTCATCAAAACAACTGAAGACCATTATCAAATCCAAATTCAGAGCGTATATCCACAAGAATCTAACGTAGCGCTATTTGTAAATCAATATGGTCTAAATGGCTTTTACGATAGCGAAGAGGCAAAAAAAGCGTGTTGTGGGGTTCGTAAAGTAAAGCCTCTGACTACTGCCTTAATGGGAGCGGATGCTTGGTTGACCGGCCAACGTCGTGAGCAATCCAGTACGCGAGTAGAGCTCAACTTTGAAGAATTGGATGATGCTCGAGGTATCACTAAATTCAATCCTCTTTTTGATTGGGCTGAAAGTGAGATATGGGCCTATATCCAACAAGAGCAGGTACCGATTCATCCCTTGCATCTCAGGGGATATCCCAGTATTGGGTGTGAGCCCTGTACTCGGGCAGTTAAAAAGGGGGAGGATCTTCGAGCGGGTCGCTGGTGGTGGTTACAAAGTGGCAGCAAAGAGTGTGGACTGCATGTCCAGCCCTAATCCCATCAACAAGGCATCTTTAACGAGTAAGGCGTATGTCTGATATACAGAAAAATTGGCTATTAAATGACCACCTTACTTGGCTGGAGGCTGAGTCGATTTATATTATTCGTGAGGTGATTGCGCAGTGCGCCAATCCAGCGATGTTATTTTCCGGCGGAAAAGACTCTATCGTGATGTTTCATCTGGCACGTAAAGCATTTCAATTTGGAAATCGTCCGGTTAAATTACCCTTTCCAATTGTGCACATTGATACGGGCCATAATTTTCCTGAGGTGATTGCTTATCGCGATGCAGTAGTCAAAAAAACGGGCGTCAAATTGATTGTAGGAAGCGTAGAGGAGTCCATTCAGAAGGGGACGGTCCGTCTGCGAAAACCAACGGATTCTCGTAATGCTGCTCAAGCGGTCACGTTATTAGAGGTGATTGCTGCACATCAGTTTGATGGTCTGATGGGGGGCGCTCGGAGAGATGAGGAAAAAGCGAGAGCAAAAGAGCGCATCTTCTCTTTTCGTGATGAGTTCGGCCAATGGGACCCAAAAGCACAAAGACCTGAACTCTGGAATCTTTACAACGCACGCATCTCCCAAGGGGAAAACATGCGTGTATTTCCGATCTCAAATTGGACCGAATTAGACATTTGGCAATATATTGCTCGAGAGGCGTTAGATCTGCCTAGCATTTATTACACCCACCAACGTGAGGTCGTCAGGAAAAATGCGCTACTTGTTCCTGTTACTGACATCACCCCTAAAGCGCCAGAAGATGTCAGTGAAATCTTGAGTGTACGCTTTAGAACAGTAGGGGATATCAGCTGTACCTGTCCTGTTTTGAGTGAAGCGAAAACACCAATAGACATCATTGCCGAAACTGCAGTAACTGACATTACCGAACGTGGCGCAACACGGATGGATGATCAGGCAAATGAAGCTTCAATGGAGCGTCGCAAAAAAGAAGGCTATTTTTAATGAATAAAGACACTCAAACTCAAGCTCACACTATCATTCATTCTCAACTTCGTTCGAATGTGATCCGCTTTATTACTGCAGGAAGCGTCGATGATGGAAAAAGTACTTTAATTGGACGTTTACTGTACGACACTAAATCTATTTTGGTAGACCAACTAGAGTCGGTATCTAAGACAAAATATGCACGTGTCACTTCTTCAGATGCCGGCATTGATCTGGCTCTTCTCACTGATGGACTTGAAGCTGAGCGTGAGCAGGGGATTACTATTGATGTTGCTTATCGATATTTTTCTACTCCCAATCGTAAATTTATTGTGGCTGATGCCCCGGGCCATGAGCAATACACCCGTAATTTAGTAACGGGCGCATCTCAGTCTGACATTGCCGTTATTTTGGTTGATGCCACCCGCATTGATTTGAATACATTTCCGGCAACCTTGTTAGCGCAAACTAAACGCCATACTGCCATCGTTCATCTATTGGGATTAAGGCATGTCGTATTTGCCATAAATAAGATGGATCTTGTGCAATTTGATCAGTCAGTTTTTAATGCAATCACGAGTGCGATTGAGGATCTAGCTCAAAAGATCGGTCTTTCAGCGCCGACCTTGATCCCGATATCGGCTTTGTCAGGCGCCAACGTGGTAAATCAGAGTCTAGACATGTCTTGGTATCAAGGCCCTATATTACTCAAGTGGTTGGAAAGCGTAGACACCACACCCTATTCTGAAACGACCGCCCTTCGATTTCCGGTGCAGCTTATTGCTCGGCAAGATGGCAGTGACTCGAATAATTTTCGAGGTTATCTTGGCCAAGTAGAGTCGGGTAGTGTAAAAAAAGGTCAGAAAATCAGAGTCATGCCGGGAAGCTTAGATGCTACTGTTGCACGTATCTACCTGAGTAATCAGCCTTATTCAGGTGGCGCTGATCATGACAATACGGTGGATGTTGGGCACAGCGGTCAGTCTCTCGCTATTGAATTAAATGAAGATATAGATGTCTCACGCGGATGTCTTTTTATAAGCGCCGATGATCCTAATCCCCCCGTTGTAACAAAGCATCTATCGGCTGATATTTGTTGGCTGGATAATGAGCCCTTATCTTTAAGTCGTAAATATGCATTACGCAATACTAGTAATACTGTCGTTGCAAAAGTGAAGGCCATTGTGCAAGTCTTGGATATTCTTACTTTATCTCAGAAAAGTAGTGCTAGTAGCCTCTCTACTAATGAAATTGGACGCATTGAATTAGTCTTACAAAACCCTATCGCAACCGATCTATTCACTCAATCTCAAAGTACAGGTTCATTCATTTTGATTGATGAGGTGACAAATCACACGGTAGCTGCCGGCATGATCCGAGCAGTAAGTGGTACCTAGGTCATTATTTAAAGCGCTATCAAGGTACAGCGGATGCCATTTTGGGCCTGATGCCGCATTTCAACCATCTATATAAATCTAGTTTCCTCTAGGCGCTATCAAACGATCAATAGACCCAAAGATTTGAATTGAAGGCCTATAAGTGGGTAGTAGCTCGCTTCTATATACTTTTTTACGTATATAGAAGTAACGTTTTATTATTTGTAGAAATATCAATGTACGCAGACAATGTGAGTCAATGTACAAATATGACCACATAGATCAAACCTTAGTAGACGAGCGGGTTGCCCAATTTCGTGATCAGGTAGCCAGACGCTTAGATGGCAGCCTGCCTGAAGAAGAGTTTCGCCCCCTAAGACTCCAAAATGGCCTTTATTACCAACGCCATGCCTATATGTTGCGAGTGGCTATTCCCTATGGTCTTCTCAGTGCCAAGCAATTACGGACTCTCGCATTGATTGCCGACAAACATGATCGAGGTTACGGCCACTTCACTACTCGTCAAAATATTCAATTTAACTGGATTGAATTAGAAAAAACGCCTGAGATCTTGGCTGAACTAGCTCAAGTAGAAATGCATGCCATCCAGACATCTGGCAATTGCATTCGCAATATCACGAGCGATGCTTTTGCTGGTGTTGCAGATGATGAATACGTCGACCCAAGGCCCATCTGTGAATTACTGCGTCAATGGTCAACGCTGCACCCTGAGTTTGCCTATTTACCACGCAAGTTTAAATTTGCTATTAATGGCGCCAAAGAAGACCGCACAGTGCTTCTGTGCCATGACGTTGGCATTGAGTTAAAAAAAGATCCCAATGTTCAAGATGGTGCACTTACGGCAGATATTTATGCGGGCGGTGGTATGGGGCGCACTCCAATTCTGGGTTCCTTGATAAAAAAGAATGTGCCATGGCAATTACTGCCAAGCTATCTCACGGCATTGTTGCGTGTGTATAACCGCTTTGGCAGAAGAGACAATATATATAAAGCACGCATCAAAATATTAGTGAAAGCATTAGGTCCGGAAGAGTTTTCACGGCAGGTAGAAAGTGAGTGGGCACAACTCCATTCTAAGGAGGCGCCAAGCAAAGATAATTTCACTCAGGCGGAATGGAATCGCGTTGCTCAGCACTTTACCAGGCCTTCCTATAAAAACTTACCGGCATTAACTAGGGCCGAACTTCAGTCCTTTGTCGAACCAAAACTGGACGCCAATGAGAGAGTCGCATTTACTCGCTGGTTAGAGCGCAATTTAAGGCCTCATCAAGTGCCTGGCTATGCCTCGGTCGTTCTGTCGCTCAAACCCCATGGCACTGCCGCACCTGGCGACGCAACCAGTGCTCAAATGAATGCTATTGCAGATTTGGCTGAGCAATATAGCTTTGGTGAATTACGGGTAACTCATGAGCAGAACTTAGTTTTAGCGGATGTTGAGCAAACTGAATTACTTCATTTATGGCGCGCCGCTAAAAATCACAATCTTGTTCTATCCAATATTGGTTTATTGACCGATATTATTGCGTGCCCTGGTGGCGATTTCTGCTCATTAGCCAACGCCAAGTCACTCCCGATTGCAAAAGCTATTCAGGAGCGCTTTGATGACTTAGATTATTTACATGACCTAAGAGATATCACGTTAAATATCTCTGGCTGTATTAACTCTTGCGGACACCATCACGTTGGCAATATTGGTGTTCTCGGTGTTGATAAGGATGGTGAAGAGTGGTATCAAATTACCTTAGGCGGTGAGCAAGGCAACCAAGCCTCTATCGGCAAAGTGATTGGACCTTCTTTTGGGGCTAATGAAATTCCAGATGTAGTGGCTAGCCTGATCAATACTTATGTAGAGCATAGAACTGAGGATGAACTCTTTATAGAAACGTATCGCAGACTAGGTATGGATGCTTTTAAAGAGCCTGCCTATCGGAACTCTCGCAGTAAAGATAAGCAGAAAGTAGATCAAAAGAACTCAGTATAGGCATCAAAAGTACCGATACAAAAATAACAAAACATGAACAAACAGATTATTTCTTTCCCCAAAGGTAAAGCACCTTCTCTCATTCCTAATGAATGGCATGTCTGGGATGGAGGCCAATCAAGCGACGGCACTGTTGCTGTCTTGCCTAAAATGGCCGACTTGGAAAATGGTCTATTAAAGGTCTTAGTGCCATTTCATTGGTGGCTTGAGCATGATCTTGGGAATCATCAAAGTGCAGATGTATCAGAGAGAGTGGCAAAGGGCGAAGTTGGAGTGTGGTTTGCTGCGGATGACGATATATTGAATCAGATTGAAGTCATTGAAGCAGGAAGATCCATTTGGCCTGTTGTTGGCGCACACTTCCCCATATTTCGGGATGGAAGAAGCTTTAGCACTGCAGCCTTGTTGAGAGCGCGTTTTCATTGGCAGTCTGAGATTCGTGCTGTCGGCGATGTCTTGGTTGATCAGCTCCTGCAGGGCTCAAGAGCTGGCTTTGATGCTTTTGAATTACGTGAGGACCAAAATCTAAATCTCGCACTAAAGCAATTTAGTCTTTTTTCGGTAGTCACGCAAAACAGTTGGCGTGATCAGCGAGCCACAGTGACAAATGATTCGTCAGCTTTCATATGAATTCCATGAAGCCGTCATCTGTTTTGGGTAAAGTCTATTTGGTTGGCGCCGGTCCTGGTGCGGCAGACCTTATTACGGTTCGCGGCGCTAGAATCTTAGAAAAAGCGGATATTGTTTTTTATGATGCTTTAGTTGATCAAGAGATGTTCGAGTTTTGCCCTAATGCGATTAAAGTATCGGTAGGTAAACGCTGTGGCAAGTTATCCTCAGCACAGCTGTTCATTAATAAACGCTTAACTGATGCAGCGCAGCGTCATCAAATCGTTGTTAGGCTCAAAGGTGGCGATCCGATGATGTTTGGGCGTGCAGATGAAGAAATTCAGGCACTGAAAAAAAGCCACATAGAGGTTGAAGTAGTCCCCGGAATTACCGCTGCTCTTGCTGGTGCAGCCGCTATTCAGCAATCACTGACCTTGCGCGGCATCAGTAGAAGTGTTGCCTTTATCACTTTAGCTAAAGCTAGCGACAGTGATAATGACGCAATCGAACAGGAAAATAAGCCCGATCAACATCCTACTGCTGATACTTTGGTTTATTACATGGGCCGTAAAGATGCTAGTGGGATTGCCAAACAGTTAATCGAGGGCGACTCACAAAAGACCAGTGCAACGCCAGTGCACATTCTCGAAGCGGTTAGCACCAAAAATCAGCGTCATTGGTCAAGCACTTTGGGTGAGATGGCCAATGGCAAAGCAAATGACTGGTTTAACAGCGCTTCACCTGCCCTAATTATGGTTGGCGAAGCCCTAAAAAATACAGGGCAACTAGATGCTTACTTACAGTGCCCTAGCACTGAAATCAACGATGGCTTGCAAGACAGCATCGTCCTCACCGACCGCAGGCGTCGTGCTTAAAGTGAGTCCAGGAAATTTTTCTCTGCAGGCGTTGAGCAAAACAGGGAAGTCATTTCGTAAATGACCACCTTGTCCGAAAAAAATGGGCACTATCACCACCTCATTGGCACCAGCAAAAACTTGAGAGGCGATTGCCTCTTCTAGGCTAGGCTGCATCATCTCTAAAAAAGCTAGTGTAACTGGTGTATTCGGGTGCTGAGCTTTCCAGAGTGCAGCCAGCCTATCAAAGGGCTCTCTCCATCGGGCATCACGGGCTCCATGACCAAACAAGACGATTGACTTCATTTGTCCTTTAGATTATCAACAGAATTAATCAAAAATTATTTCATCGATAGTAACCCACATCTAAATACACTGATTGGATTTGTTGATTTGATGCCAGCGCTTTAAATCACTCTATATTTCAACGCATATCGGCAACTTTACAGAATAATTTCTTGAAATTCATACAGCCTTCTTTAAGCACTTGTTCTGATAATTTTTAGATTTTTAAATTTTTGGACTCCAGGCTCGAGTCTTGGTGGACTCACCATAAAAGAAAGCCTTCGCTAGTGATAGTGGGGGATATTTTTTGAACGTCACTAGTTGCAATGGTCTGCCATCCCAAATTCCTTGATTGATTCCCGAAACTAATCATCATCTACACCTCAATCGAATTCTGACCTCGCTTGAGCGAGAGCGCGCGCAATGTCGTGGGGTAATTTAGCTGCAAGGTTGCCAACAAGTGGGTCGTCAGTGGATGCAAAGACTATCTAAGAAGCCCAGGGGGATTACTAATGGGGTAAAGATACACATAGGTTCCAAAAAGGAACTTATAGAACTATAATGGAACCTATAAATGGAGATCCATCATGTCTATAAATGTGAAATTATCAGAAAACCTTGTTCAGCAAGCTAAAGTGTTTGGAAGTGTTGAGCATCGCTCAGTACCCAAGCAGATTGAGTATTGGTCACAAATTGGTAAGATCGCCCAAGAGAACCCAGACTTATCATTCTCCTTAATTCGCGAGATCTTGATTGCTGATCAAGAGTCAGTTGTTGGTGAGTACGTTTTTAGTTAATGCGCTTACTGGTAACGGCCACTTTTGCAAAGGCCATTAAACAACTGCATACCCCACAAAAGTTAGCGTTAGATGCTGCGCTCAAACTTATCTGCCAAGATCCTGCTATTGGTGAAGCAAAAGTTGGAGACTTGCTAGGGGTATATGTTTATAAATTTAGACTATCTCAGCAGCAATGTTTATTAGCATATCGAATTGTGGATACAGAAAGTATCAAGTTACTAACATTGGGCCAGCATGAGAATTTTTATCGAGACTTAAAGCGTCAGGGTGACTAACAAGCGCCTCAAGTTTAAATCCTAGCGGGCCTATCAGAAAAAAGCCCCCACTAGCAATAGTGGGGGCTTTGATTTTCCAGTGACCTGGATTTGTTACTTACTTCTTAGGAGCAGGTGTACTGACAACAGCAGCAATCGCCTCAATGTAGACCACTTTAACTTGGTCGTTAACAGCAATGTCTTTCATAAGCTCAGGATTTTTCACCTTTACTTGGAAAACGTTACCTTGAGGACCTTTTAGAGAAACAATATTTTTAACTGTATCAATAGACTCAACGTTAGCAACGGCAGTAATCGTATTAGTTGTGACCATGCCTGGTTTGTCGCCCTGAGGGGCTGTAGCAGTACTAGTAGTTACTTGCTCACTTGGCGCACCAGGATTTTTTACCTTGAGCAACTCTACTGCAACAGCGAGTTCGTAAACTACATCAAAGCGATCACCCACTTTGATTTCGGCAAAGTTTTTTACTTCTGGACCGGCAACAATAGAACTCTCACCATCTTTATTTTTGAGGGTTACAGTACGTGTAGCCACATCAATTTTAGTAACTTCGCCATCGTAAAGTAGGGCTGCTTCTTGAGCTGCAATAGCGGCAACAGGCTCTTTTGGCTTAGTCAATATAACGTAGGCTGCAATGGCGATAGCAACTAATACAACAGCAATGATGATTTTTTTCATGAGGGTAGAAATCCTAATATATAAAGTACTCAAAAAATGGGTACGGGGTGATGTAAGTGTAAAAAATGCCAAATTTTCAGCATTTGACAGCAATTGTATTACTTATATTAAATATAAAAATGTATAGCAGCCTCTTTCAGTCCAGCAGGATAACCAGCTATGACCCGATAAAGCACCTTCCCAGATCTTGTGGGGCGTAGCCGTTGTAGGATAGAGTCTGTGAAGCCTTTACTTGCCCTCTATTTCTTTATTTTAGCTGCCATCCAATTTGGCCTATTAGCGGGCTTTTTTCGTTCTTACAAAACAGAAAATCTAAATAAGCCTAGCCCCTATTGGATGGGATCTTTGACAGCCAATGTTTTGGGGTTGACTATTTTTGGTATCGGCATATTAGCCAATCAATCGGGTGCAGTTAAACCGGAATTTAACTTTACTATCGCAAACAGCCTTTTTTATATTAGCGGAACCCTGCAGTTGCTTTTTTGCTGGTCGCTGAATACGCCTATTTCAAGAAACATCAAAACTACCGCTATCTCGTCGACTGTGGTTTTCATCATCATCTTTGAGTGGATGCGCATCAGCAGTAGTTTTGAATTGCGCACTACTTTCCTGTGCGTCATAGCGGCATTGTTTTATGCATTGCAAATTTTTCAGTTAAAACTAAAGAGAAATTCAGCGCCTTATCTACAGCTTACTTATTTGCAATATGTGACTGGTGCGGAGTTATTTTTTTCAATCGGGCGAATCGTAATACTCTCCATGAACTCATATTCAATTCAGACTATAGGTGAGGTGCCGCAGATATTAGTATTTTTTACGATCGCACAATTGGTCATGAATACCCTAGCGTATATTGCTATAGGAGCCTACTGGACTGAGCTTATGGTTTTATCAAATGTAAAAATTTTGGATGAAAACCAAGAAATCAAAGCACTTTTATTAGAGCGTGAATGCCTTATTCGGTCACTTCTAAAATTGAATAAAACGGCATCTACTGGAGCTTTGTCTGCCTCTATTGCCCATGAGCTCAATCAACCTTTAGGGGCCTCTCAGCTCAATATTCAATTTTTGCAAAAGAAATTAATGGAGAGGTCTTTAACGCCAGAGCAGAATCAAGAAATACTTGCTGCGCTTTTAGCAGACAATCAGCGTGCTGCCAATATTATTCAATCACTTAAATCGATCTTTTCTGAGAGCAAAATCAGAGTTGAAAAAAGTGATATTAATGAGTTAATCGAATCGGTCTTAAGGATTACCAGACCAGAAATGCAGGAAAAAAATATACAAGTGATTTTGAAGCTGGATTCAAGCAATAGAGTGAATATAAATCGCAGTGAAGTCTTACAAGTACTTTTAAACCTCATTAATAATGCGATACAGGGTCTTTCAGGATCGACTAGCTCGTCTAAGACGATCCAAATTCAAAGCCTTAACGTAAACAACGGGGTGGAGTTACTGGTTGCTGATAATGGTCCGGGGATTGATGCTCAAAAAAGCTCGCAGCTATTCGAGTTATTGGGTGAAAGTAATAAGCCAAGCGGTATGGGTCTAGGTCTGTGGCTTTGTAGGTACATAGTGTCTCGCCATGGCGGACATATTAACTATGCGGAGGCGCCTGGCGGTGGCGCTCTATTTCGACTCACTCTACCTTTTGTCCAAGATTGATTGATTAGCCCTAGGGCTAGTTTCCCAAAGAGCTGACATTCTTTACATTATTAGCATTACTTTTAATAAATTAACTACCTCACTACAGACTGATGATGACAGCTAAATCGACTTTAATTTCCCTAACAATTGCTTTGGTAATCATCCCCTAGCTTAACTTGATTTAAAAGTAGAATTTCTATGTAGTTTGATTTAAAGGAAATTCTATGAAGACCTCCCGATTTACCGATAGCCAAATCATGGCCATCCTCAAACAAGCCGAATCTGGCGTGCCAGCCCCAGAACTGTGCCGTGAGCACAATATTAGCGTTGCTAGCTTCTATAAGTGGCGCTCTAAATACGGCGGTATGGATGCTTCTATGATGTCCCGCGTTAAAGAGTTAGAGCTTGAAAATGCCCGCCTAAAGAAGATGTACGCCGAAGTCCAACTCCAGGCGGATGTCTTAAAGGAAGTTCTGCAAAAAAAGTAACTCGGCCATCTCGCCGCCGCGAGATGGCCAGCCAAGAAGTAAAAAAGGGTCGTATGAGCATCCGCTTAGCGTGCGACACCTTTGTCATTAGCCAGACCTGCTATCACTATAGCCCCAAGCTGTCGACTGACAATGCCCTCATTGCCGATTGGCTGGTTCGTCTTACTCACAATCAACGTAACTGGGGCTTTGGTCTTTGCTACCTGTTCTTGCGTAACGTGAAGGGATTTAAATGGAATCACAAACGGGTTTATCGGATCTATAAGGAACTAGAGCTCAATTTACGCATCAAACCCCATAAACGCTTGGTTCGGGAAAAGCCTTTACCACTAGCTGTACCCCAAGGCATTAATGACACTTGGTCGATTGATTTTATGCATGATCAGTTGCACGACGGCAGAACCATCCGCCTTTTTAATGTGATCGATGACTTTAATCGAGAGGCCTTGGCCATTGATATTGATTTTTCCATGCCCGCAGTACGAGTGATCCGGTCACTCGATCAAATCATTGAATGGCGTGGCAAGCCCTTAAAAATACGTTGTGACAATGGCCCCGAACTCGTAGGAAACATCCTGACTGTATGGGCTGCTAAACATCAGATAGAGATGAGTTACATCCAACCAGGTAAGCCACAACAAAATGCCTATATTGAACGCTATAACCGTACGGTGAGATATGACTGGCTTAATCAATACCTCTTTGAATCGATTGATGAAGTACAAGATTTTGCAACCCACTGGATGTGGACCTACAATCACGAAAGACCCAATATGGGTTTAGGAGGAATTACTCCTAAACAAAAACTAGCAATTGCAGTACCAGCCTCTACTTTTAGCTTAGGTTAAAAAGGGGATGATTACCCTGGCACAAGCGGTTCTTTAAGTGGCCCTAACGTAGGCTCTGCTACCTTAGTTGGTCTTAATGCCGCTACCCTGGCAAATGGCAATGGCATAGCATCGAACTACACCATAGCTAATCCGAGCTTTGGTGTAGTCACTATTACGCCTGCAGCAATTACGGTGAGTTCTACTGCTATTAGTAAGGTTTACGATACAACGACTTCTACCGCTTCTGCATTAACAGCACCGACTTTAACTAAAACTAGTGGTAGCTTGTTTACTAACTCAGCAACTGGACTACAAGATAGCTTGTCTGGTGGTGCATTTGTTTATAGCGACGCTAACTTTGGTATCAATAACAGAGTAGTAACCGTATCTAATGCAAGTGTAATTAGTGGTACAGCAACAGTAACTGGTAATTACGCTATTACTTACCTAGCCAACACAAGTAGCACTATTACTGCAGCACCAATTACTATCAGTGGCTTAGTAGCTAGCAATAAGGTTTATGACGCAACTCATGGTGCAGTGATTAGTGGAACACCTGTAATTGCCTCCGGTGTATTGGGTGGTGAATCCGTGAATTTATCCGGTACCGCTACATCGGGAAGCTTTGCAAGCGTCAATGTCTTTAATGGCATTGCAGTCATACCAACACTGAGTGGCTTGGCGCTAGATAGTGTCAACTACTATGTCGCTGGTGTCGCTAATGCACTGACAGCGGATATTAATCCACGTCCTGTAACCGTCACAGCTACTAGTGGTCAAACGAAGATCTACGGCAACGTAGACCCAACTACCTTTACTTCCACTGTTCAAGCTCAGGGTACTAATGTTGGGCTACTAACAGGAGCCACCTTAAGTGGTAGCTTGGCCCGTGATGCTGGTGAGAACGTCAATAGCTATGCCATTAACGCTGGCACATTAGCCAGTGCTAATCCGAACTACAGCATTACCTTTACCGGCGCTGATTTTGCAATCACACCACGTCCGATTACGCTGAGCGCTAATGCAGTAAGTAAGGTTTACGGCAACGTAGATCCTACTTTAGGAGTTGCGGTTACAGCAGGAACTCTAGCCACGTTCAATACTGTGTCGGACACCTTAGCTTCAGTAGCGGGCACTTTGAGTCGCTCAGCAGGTGAGAACGTTGGCACTTACAACGTACTGTTGGGATCAGGTTCTGCTGTAGGTACTAAGGCCTCTAATTACAGTATTACTTATGTAACGGCCAATCAAGCTTTTGCTATTACTCCTGCGCAGCTAGTAGTGACAGCAGAGAACAGCGTCATGGTTTACGGCTCTACTGTTCCGAGCTTAAGTTATACCTATACCGGCTTAGTCAGCGGTGATACTTCTGCAACATTTACCGGAGCGATAACTTCTACTGCTTCTTCTATTGCATCCATTGGTAGTTATTCCATTACTCAAGGTAATTTGTTGGCAGCTGGAAACTATCAGATGGGTACATTTAATAATGCTACTGTCACCATTAATCCACGTCCTGTAACCGTCACAGCTACTAGTGGGCAAACGAAGATCTATGGCAACGTAGACCCAACTATCTTTACTTCCACTGTTCAAGCTCAGGGTACTAATGTTGGTCTGCTAACGGGAACCACCTTAAGTGGTAGCTTGGCCCGTGATGCTGGTGAGAACGTCAATAGCTACGCGATTAACGCTGGCACATTAGCCAGTGCTAATCCGAACTACAGCATTACCTTTATTGGAGCTGATTTTGCGATTACACCACGTCCTGTAACGGTCACAGCTACCAGCGGTCAAACGAAGATCTATGGCAACGTAGACCCAACTATCTTTACTTCCACTGTTCAAGCTCAGGGTACTAATGTTGGTCTGCTAACGGGAACCACCTTAAGTGGTAGCTTGGCCCGTGATGCTGGTGAGAACGTCAATAGCTACGCGATTAACGCTGGCACATTAGCCAGTGCTAATCCAAACTACAGCATTACCTTTACCGGTGCTGACTTTGCAATCACACCACGTCCGATTACGCTGAGCGCTAATGCGGTAAGTAAGGTTTACGGTAACGTTGATCCTACTTTAGGTATGACAGTTGCAGTAGGAACTTTAGCAACATTTAATACTGTGTCGGATACCTTAGCTTCAGTAACGGGTACTTTGAGTCGCTCAGTAGGTGAGAACGTTGGTAGTTACAACGTACTGTTGGGTTCAGGTTCTGCTGTAGGTACTAAGGCTTCTAATTACAGTATTACATTTAATAGCACGAATGCTGCATTGAGTATTACCAAAAGAAATGTGACTTTGCAAGTCCCTGAAATCAATAAAACCTATGATGGTGGCTATACCTATGACCTGAAGCCAGATGAGCTTGCTGCGTTGAAAAGTCAGCTAATCCGCTCTGATGAAGTCATCGCAGCAAAAGCAGTTTTCGCTGGTAACGATCCAAGCGTTGGTAATAACAAGGTAGTGACGATTGACTCAGGCTCGGTAGTTATTAGTGATGGAAACTCTGGCGGTAATTACACAGTTATTGCCATCAACTCAACCGGAAGAATTACACCAGCCAATCTAACTATTACCGCTGCTAATGATGCTAGGTTCTTCAATCAGAATGATGAGCCTAGGTATGCCGGAGCCCTTTATAACGGATTTGTGAATGGTGAAAGTGTTGTTAACTTACCTCAGCCAAACCGAGCATTAGTAATTACTCGAAGTGATACAAGCAATAATGTCGGCACCTATAGCCTGACTGCAAGTGGTCATGGGGATGCGGGCACAGTTATAGGCAATTACCTAATTAACTATACCGCTGGTAGTTATAGAATTTTGGCCGCCAAAGACCTTTTGATTAGAGTGACCGCAGTATCGACCTATGGAGAAAAGTCTACCTCTGGTGCAACGCCTACTTATAGTTATACAGCCCAGTATTTAGCTGCTGATGGCACGACTTTGTCTTATATTGGCAACAATAGTTTAAGTGTCAATTCTGTAGCCCTCTCAGCACCTGGTTCCACTTTATCTAGTTCATTACTGGCCGATTCAACACCATTCTCAGTGGGTTATGTTGCTAATTCTGTAACTCATTCTGTAACTGCTGGATTCGTACCAACTGACTTCACTAGAAGTGCTTCGAGCAATATTAATGTCGGTCAATATAACGTCTCGGCAATGGATAACCTTACAAAGACTGGTACTAGCTTTGAGAATTTAGTTGTTGTCGGAAAGTTAACTGTTTTACCTAAACTTATTACTACCCCGGCACTAACTAGTAATTCAATTTCTAAGGTGTACGACGGCTCAGCTGTAGTTAGCTCTGGGGTAAGCAACGTTGCCACCGGTACATCGCAAATCGTTTCCAATGACAGTGCGACTTTATCCGCCATTGGTTTTTATAATAATAAGAACGTCGGAACAGCGAAGTCGGTTACTGTGAATTTTGCGATTAGTGGTGTTGATGCCGCTAACTACAGACTATCCTCTAACCAGATATCAGGAAACTACGGCACCATTACCCAACTAGAGTCAGTAACTTATGTAGGACCTGTTGGCGGCGACTGGTCAGTAGCTAATAACTGGGCAGGTGGGGCAATACCTGACTTATCAAACGTAGCGAATGTCATTATTCCGGTTGGATCATCGGTTTCTTATGGTCCGGGCATAGCTGGGCCGGTAACTAGTCAAGTAGTTGCTAATGGCGCACTCACTTTGGCAAATGCTGGTGGTCCAGTATCTCTAGGCGGAATTTCTGGAGCCGGATCGCTTGCCTTAGGCGCTAACTCACTTTCACTAAATGCTACGGGTGGCAATTTTTCAGGCGCCATTAGTGGGGCAGGAGGGCTTTCAGTTGTCACTGGAACTCAAACTCTATCGGGTGCTAACACCTATACCGGTAACACGGCCATTAATTCTGGGGCAAGTCTGATTATTGCTGGATCAGGTGTCTTAGGTGGCGGCAATTACGCTGGAACAATTACCAATAACGGCGCATTTACCTACGAATCAACTGCTACGCAAACCATCAGCGGCACCATCTCTGGCGCTGGCACTCTGACTAAAACAGGCACCGGCACCTTAGTCCTGACAACAGCCAATACCTACACTGGCGCGACCACCGTTAATGGCGGAACGCTAGCGATTACCAATGCAGCTGCTTTAGGCGCCTCTAGCGCCGGTACTACTGTTAATACTGGTGCTACCTTAGATCTACAAAATATTGCAGCACTTGCAGAACCGATTACCTTAAATGGCGGCACACTGTCTGCAAGTACTGGCACTAGTAGCGTAGCAGCGCCCGTTGCCATTACCGGTAACAGCACCATGGCAGTAGCAGGTACTTCCTTGACTGTTGATGGCACCATCTCTGGCGCTGGCACTCTGACTAAAACAGGCACCGGCACCTTAGTCCTCACAACAGCCAATACCTACACTGGCGCGACCACCGTTAATGGCGGAACGCTTAAATTAGGCACCAACGCATCTATTGCTCAATCTGATAAGGTCACAGTTAATGGCAATCTAGATCTCACTGACATTACGGGCAATGTGTTTATTCAGAGCTTGGCAGGCTCAAGCTCTGGTTCTGTTGTTTTGGGATCGATTGCGCCTAATGGACTGGTGATTACAGATGGACAAGCAGCAGACAGCTTTGCTGGTGTTATCAGTGGAACCGGTGGCCTAACGATTGCCAGCGGTACCCAGACTCTGACCGGCATTAATACCTATACCGGACCGACGATTGTTAATCCAGGGGCAAACTTAATCGCTGGCGTTCAGTCTATTCCGGGTGACATTGTTAATAATGGCAGCTTTGGGTTTAACCAAGCAAACCCTGGTACCTTCAGTCACGATATGACAGGAACTGGCACGATGATTATTGCTGGTAGCGGAGTGATTACGCTGACTGGAGATAACACTCAGGCTGGCGGTACAACCATTCAGTCTGGAGCATCACTCATCATCGCCTCTACGACTGCACTCAGCGGTAATCAACTGGTTTCTAATAACGGTTCATTTGGTATTGCTGATGGAATCACCCTATCTAGCCTAGCCATTACCGGCACTGTGACGTTAACGAGCGATATCTACACTACTGGTGCCCAGTCTTATGACAATGTCAGATTAGCGCCATCCTCAGATAACGTCACTACCTTGCAGACAGTCAATAGTGATATTTTAATTAAAGGGACTCTGGATGCTACGGTAGGCAAGATTCAGTCGATATACATTGATGCAGGTCTTGGAAGAGTCACCTTTGGCGACAGTATCGGTTCGATTGCAAGACCTAATAGGCTCACAGCGATTGGTGCTCGCATCTTTATTCTGGCGGACATTTTGACCGGTGATACCCAGGAGTACAGAGGGGCAACATCGATTGGTGATGGCACTTATATCGGTAAGGCACTGGTCAAAGGATTCTTATACGACTCGCATTATCAGTATTTTGAATATGATAAGAATGGCACTACCAGCAAGATCAGTGCATTACAAAACAACCCAGTTTATGTCAGAACCTTAGTATCGAAGGATCCGACGATTACTTTTAATGGCACAGTCGATGACGTTGCGGACTATACCCACACCTTGCTAGTAGCAGCCATTGCTGAGAATTCCACTACGGGAAGAGCAACTTCAACAATGCCGATTATTAATTTCAATGATTCAGTGAGTCAGTCTATTCCGCTGTATAGCTTAAATGCCCAAACAGTAGCAGCAGTTAATCTGACTAATGTGCCTGACCCAAGTGCTTATGTTGGACAAATTAATATTGTCGGAAACGTCACAACCTATTCAGATCAAGTATTCCACTCTTATAGCATTCCTGCATTTAGTGGTGATGGACCTCATATTTTCTCAGTAGTGGATCCAAACGCATCAATCTCATTCTTGTTGCCGCCGCCTTCAGGAAGCCTCCCATCCAATGTAAACCTAATATTTAATGGTCAGACTAATGCAAGTAGCTTCGTTTCAGGAATCACCCAAAATGCTGCGCTGGGTTATGTCCCACCAACATCGGCAGGCCTGAGCAATGCTAGTAGTAGATCTAGTATTGATGGTGGCGCCCTTAAAAATACACTGGCTTTCCAAGCAAATGAATCGCAAATGAGCATTACTCCTGAGTCTGTTTCTGGAGTGACAGTAAGCTCCCCAGAAAGTGTAGAGATCATTTCTGGCAAAGAGAAGAAGTCAAAATCACAGTCACAAACTACTGATAGTTGTGTAACAGATAAAGATGGAAATACGAAGTGTGAAGATATTTAATTCAATTACGCAATATCATATTAAAAGACTCTAGGCTCCGATTAGGAGTTCCTATAAGGTAGCTTGGGCTCACAAAAAACGGCATAACCAATCCCTACGGCAAGCTTCACGTACACTCCAGGCATGACATCTAAACTCAATAGCCTCACCGGCTGGCTTCGCGATTACCACGTCCTTGCACGCTACAGAACGCAGTGGATCTTAGCGGCGGTATTTTTATTATTAGCAGCAGCAGCGACTTTAGCGGTGCCTCTAGCATTTCGGGGGATAGTTGATACTGGCCTCACCAGTGCTGCCATTGATCGCCAGTTTATCTATTTACTGCTATTGGCAGTCGTATTAGCCCTAATGACGGCTAGTCGCTTTTACATGATGTCCTGGTTAGGCGAACGTGTGGTGGCTGATATTCGTCAACGCGTATTTGAAAACGTGTTGCGTCAGAGCCCAAGCTACTTTGAGACTCTACAAACAGGGGAGGTATTGTCGCGTTTGACTAGTGACACGACCGTAGTACAAACTTTAGTAGGGTCTAGCATCTCTATTGCACTACGCAGTTTAGTGATGCTAGTAGGTGGGATGACCATGATGCTAGTTACCAGTGCATGGTTGGCTGGAGTGATGATTGTTCTGCTGGCATTGATCGTTCTGCCACTTTGGGCATTAGGTCGCCGTGTACGAAAAATGTCGCGTGCAAGCCAAGATAAAGTAGCCGATACCAGCGCGATGGCTGGGGAAGTCTTAAATGCGATCACAACAGTACAAGCATTTGCCCGTGAACCCCATGAGCAACAGCGCTTTAATACCGCTGTAGAAGTAGCCTTTCGTGAAGCAAGAAAACGCATTACTATGCGATCCATACTGACCGCAATGGCGATCGTCATGTCGTTTGGAGTGATCGTTTTTGTATTGTGGATTGGGGCACAGCAAGTAAGCGCGGGAATAATAACCTTAGGCGAGCTTACCCAATTTGTACTCTATGCCGTGTTAATTGCCGGATCCATTGGTGCGCTTTCTGAAACTTGGGGCGACTTACAAAGGGCCGCCGGAGCGATGGAACGTTTGGTGGAATTAATGCAAGCAACGCCTGCCTTGCTCGGTGTTGATCTCGACCAGAATACTAGTCAATCGATGAGCTCAAACCTAAACCTAAACCTAAACTCAGGCACGACAAATACTCAAGTCAATGCAATTGAACTGAATGACGTATCGTTTCATTATTCATCACGTCCAGATGCTCTGGCGATCAATCATCTATCCTTTGCCGTTCCAAAGGGCACTCGATATGCCGTGGTTGGTCCCTCAGGCGCGGGTAAAAGTACTTTGTTTGCGATGCTATTACGGTTTTACGAGCCAAGCTCAGGCCAAATACGAATCTTTGGTCAAGATATTACGCAATGGCCCGTAAATGAATTACGTAATCTGATTGGGATCGTTCCGCAAGAGCCGACTATTTTTGCATCTACTGCTATGGAAAATATTCGCTATGGCAAATTAGATGCAAGCGATGAGGAGGTGATTGCAGCTGCGAAGACCGCCCATGCCCACGAATTTATTATGGCCTTACCGCAAGGTTACGGTAGTTTTTTGGGTGAGCGAGGCGTGCGCTTGTCGGGTGGCCAAAAGCAAAGAATTTCGATTGCTCGTGCGATCATTAAGAATCCACCCATCTTGTTACTAGATGAAGCTACTAGTGCTCTGGATGCAGAATCCGAGCGTGAGGTGCAATTGGCACTAGATGCGGTCTTACCAGGAAAAACATCCTTAACGATTGCCCATCGTTTGGCTACGGTGCTTCGAGCAGACTGTATTCTTGTTCTCGAAGACGGTCAGATTGTGGAGCAGGGCAATCATGCTGATTTAATCAAGCAGGGCGGCCTATATGCACGTTTAGCCCAACTACAGTTTGCTTAAATGCAGTGTGTTTTAAGCTGCACGGCGTAAAGCTTCAATACGATCACTCAGTGGTGGATGGCTCATGAATAAATGCTTCAGTCCGCTAGCCATGCCACCAGAGATACCGAATGCTTCTAACTGTTCTGGCAAATGTGCTTGATTGGATGATTTCTGTAAACGCTCTAGTGCGCTAATCATTTTTTGCTTACCTTCTAGAGAAGCAGCTCCGGCATCAGCCCGGTATTCTCGTTGGCGACTGAACCACATGACGATGGCGCTTGCCAAAATGCCAAGTACTAATTGTGCAATGATCGTAGTTACCCAATAAGCTGGGCCATGTCCACGCTCTGTTTTAAAGACAGTGCGATCGATAATGTGGCCAATGACTCTGGATAAGAAGAATACGAAGGTATTAATAACGCCCTGTATTAAGGCTAAAGTCACCATGTCACCATTGGCAACGTGACTGACTTCATGCGCTAACACCGCCTCTACTTCCTCTTTTGTCATTCCGTTTAGCAAGCCTGTACTAACAGCAACCAAAGCATGATTGCGGAACATACCTGTTGCGAATGCATTAATGTCCGGCGCGTCATAAATGGCGACCTCTGGCGTGCCGATACCGGCAGCCGCCGCCTGTCTTTGAACTGCGCCAACCAGCCATTGTTCTAGCTCATTACGCGGTTGTTCAATGACGCGTGCTCCCGTACTGTGTTTGGCCATGGTTTTCGACATTGCCAAAGAAATAAAAGATCCCGTCATACCTACTACTGCGGAAAGCATTAACAATGCAGGCAAATCAATACCAATGCCCTCTTGATCCAGAATGCGGCCAAGACCAAAGACGCTAATGATGACCGTGATGACCAACATAATGGCAATGTTCGTCACTAGAAATAGAAAAATGCGCTTCATACCAACGGGCTCCTAAGCTTGTAATGTAAGCTGATACTTCATCCTACGCTATTCATAAAGCCCCCATTATTTCTAGGTATATAGCCTAATAATGGTAAGCGAAATGACTGTATCAGTAATGTGGGGTGTGTTATCTCACTACTTTAAATAAGATTGACTGATGACGTTCAGACCAGGCCTGTATTTGAGATGGATGCTGACCAGTCAGCTGCCTTAAGAAATCAATGCTGAGCTCTTGGGTCGCCTCTTTAATTTGTTGATTCAGAATAGCGCCACCTGTATTGGTGCGGTCAGTAAAAATACTATGGGTTCCACCCTCGTACACGACTAAAGACTTATTCTTGCTGCCAATAGCGTTAAAAATATCCAGACGATCTTCATATCCACTGTAATACCCAGGAATACGAATCGTGTCTTCAGTAGCAGTGATATGCAATGTTGGGATCTCAATTGGCCCCAGAATATCTTGTAATGCTGTTTGCCCATAAAAAGGAGGGGTAGAAATCAGAATGGCAGCAGTGATGCGTGGGTCACGGAAATTCATGGGGATGCCGTTACGACTGACGCGGGCACCGGAGGCTAGTAAGGCAGTATTAGATCCATACGAGTGCCCAGCAACAATAATATTTTTTGTATCAATCTTAGCGCCCGACGGACTTTCCAGTAAGCGTGTGAGAGCAAATTGAAGGTCGCCCGTTCGTGCAATTGCTTCCTGATCTTGGGCTGCCTCTTGTAGTCTGGAGATTAGGCTAAATGGGTTGCCAAACCAAATAGAGCGATCACTACCAGTATGTTGAACATGCATGCTGGCAAAACCACGACTGGCCCAGTATTGGCCTAAATAGGTATACCCAAAGCGAGAGCCACCAATACCATGCGAAAAAATCACTAAAGGCACGAGCCCATTTGCTTGAATAGTTTGTGGCATATATAGCCGAATAGGGACCAGGCGATCTCGCGCAGTATCGACCCAGTCTTGATCGTCAATATTGAATAGCTCGCTTGATTTAGAGTCATCAGTAGAGTTATCACTAAAGCTATTACCAAGGCTATCACTTGGTTGCAGCGCAAGTGTAGGGAGAGCGAGGCAGAGTGAAGCAGATGTTGCCCGCCTTAAGAACTGTCTTCTACTATCGCTGATCATCGTTGTATTTTATCTTTAGAGGCCCGAATATACTTGGAGTGACTATTTGAAGTAATTGCTTCAAATAACTGCTTCAAGTAATCACTTAAAGTAGCTGCTTCAAGATACTTCTGGCATAGCCAAAAAATCCGTATGACCAATTTGGCACTCAGTAGCGAGAGCGCGACTGATTCCCCACTGATTGACGGTAGACTGATTAACAAGCTTGGTTTCTAGTGCTGCTGCTGCGCTGCCACTGGCTAAGCTTTGGATTAAAGATCGATCCTGCTCTGTCAGTAACCAAGGGCTCGAGGCAGTGTGTGTTTTAAATTCTCTTTGCTGCAGTAACGACTCCATGATGGCGATTGCATGCGGGCCCGCAGCAGCGCCAAAGCCTTTATCCGTTTGTTGGTGGTGATGAAAAGCTTTTAAGACTTGGGCATCACTAGCCTCTGGTGGGCTCCAGCTTTCGAGGCCGTTATAGGTCAAGACGGTATACAGCGGTTTTAATAATGTATTGCAAAAGCGGTGCAACCATTGTTCTGCAACGAGATCAAAAAAAGCGGCAGCAGTAATCACGTCAGCTGGTAGGGCTAATACAGATTCGATATTCTTGGCTAAATCATCACAACGAAATTCAACTGTGATGTGCTGATCTTGCTTTACGATCGTGAGCGGTTCTACTGCGTTAATAGAGGCCTTGCCTTGATCGGCGTTTTTTTCTAGTGATTCATCGGCCCAATCCATCAAGACGCTACGTGCCTTTTGAAGTAATGCTGGATCGTTATCTACCAGGGTCCAGTGTTGATCCTGAGGTAAAAAAGGAGCTAATGCCCGTAAGTTAGAGCCTGTTCCAGAACCCAGATCAATCAGGCGTATTGCTCCCATGCGGGTTGATGCAATATTTTCCAAGTAGTGGACTAACGTTGCTTGTAGTGCTTGGTCACGTGCCCGGTGATCGGCAGGCTCTCGTAAGGCCAGCCATTGTGAAGAAAATTCAGTCATAGTAGTTTGCGATATTGGGTTTAATTCGGTTTGGTTTTATTCGGCTTAGTTTAATTTTGCTTAGTTCAATTTGGCTTAGAGGTCAGCTGGTATTGCTGGTTTACGATCTCTGTAAACCGCCCCCCTTTTTCATAGAGGATTTCAAAGGTACCAGATTCAAGAACCTTACCAGCATCCATGACTAAAATCTGATCTGCTTGACGGATCGTACTCAGGCGGTGAGCAATGACGAGTGTGGTACGGGTTTGAATGAGTTCATGCAATGCCTTGAGTACACTATTTTCTGTTGTGCTATCTAGTGCACTCGTCGCCTCATCCAGTATTAAGATGGGGGGATCTTTTAATAGTACACGTGCGATCGCCAGTCGTTGCCGCTCTCCACCAGAGAGATTGCGACCTCGCTCTCCAATGATCGTATCGAAGCCTTCGGCTTGACGCTCAATAAAATCCAGTGCTTGTGCACGTAAACAGGCCGCTCGCGTTTCATCTTCAGTGGCCTGGGGTGAACCAATGCGAAGGTTTTCTGCAATAGATCGATTAAACAAGAGCGGTTCCTGAAAAACCACCCCAATATTACGGCGTAATGCCGTTAGTTGAAGGTTCCGAATATGACCCCCATCAATCGTAATCTGACCGGACTGTGGATCAAAAGCTCGGTAGAGCAGACTCAGTGCAGTTGATTTTCCGGCGCCCGACGTTCCCACCAGGGCTAGCATTTGTCCAGGCTTGACCGTAAAACTGACATTGTTCACGGCTTGATGTTGCTTGTTATAAGAAAAGTGAACGTGGTGAAATTCAATAAGCCCGGTGCATCGCCCTGGATCGATCGCCCCTGGCAGATCTTGAATTTCTGGATCGGTATCTAGTACTGAAAAAAACTCTTGTAGGCGAGGGGTGTCCATAGCCAATTTATTCGCAAAGGTCACCACCTGCTCTAGTCGTCCAATCACAATTCCAGCAAACGCAATAAAGGTCACAATTTCACCAACAGTAATCAGCGATTGGGTATACAGCCATACACCTAAAATGATGATGCATAAAATGCTTAGTGTGGTTGCCGAACGTGTGAGTACTGTCACAATCGCCCACCAAGAGAGGACTGGCAGTTGCGCCCCTAGTACCCGCTGGCTGATGTGATGCAAAGCTTTTACTTCTGTCTGTATTCGGGCAAAGCTTTGCACCAAGGCGATATTACTTAAGGTATCTGATGCCAGTTCCGCTAAATCAGAATGGTGACTTTCAATTTGCTGTTGTAGCTTTTGTGTTTTACGCAAAATGAAATGGGTCAAAATTCCGAACAACATACACAAGACGATTAATACAATCGCTAGGCGCCAATTAATGTACAGCGCCAAGGGAATAAGCACCGTAAGGGATACTATCGCGGCTAAATGTTCCCGGAAAAAACTCAGCCAAAGCCACCAAAGGGTATCGGTTCCGGCCAGCATGATTTTCATAAGGCGTCCGGAGTGCAGGCGCGATTGTTGGGCTAGCGGCAAATGTAATACGTGCTCAAAGTATTCACTAAATACGGCATGACGACGGCGATGAGCCAGTCTATCTGCAAATAAAGCGACTAGGGTTGAACAAATAATGGTGAATAAGCCAAAACCAATCCACAGAAGCAGTAGTGGCCAAACACCGTTCCAAATAACATCTCCTGCCGTTCTTGGTGCGTTGGAAAGCTGATCAATCACATGTCCAAATAGCACTGGCTCTGCAAATAGAGCGATTGCTAAGACAACATTTGCCAATGCCAAAATCCAGCCTAGTCGACGATCCGATCCTAGCTTTTCGAGTACGCGTAGATATAGGTGTAAAAAGTTCATGGATTGTTGTATGAGTTCGCTAATATGAGTTCACTATACCGTTTTGAGTACTGGTAGATCTAAGGCAAGCAATGCCGTAGGTGGCATGATTTCTTCAGGTAGAGAGAGCAAATGGCGACGGAGCATAAAACGACCAAGCCATGGTTGAGAGCTCAGAACCGCTAATGGAATAGCCAGAATCAGGCCACTAAAAAAGAGCATGCCGTAAGCCAATGTTTGCGGGTGCGTAAGATAAAGCATGGCTGAGAGAGTGACACCTAATAATGTATGTGGCCAAAATTGCCTGATTGCTTCTGTTAATTGGACGCTGTGATCATCTCGTGACTGAGACATCCATCCCTGTTTTTTACCAAAAATAAGCCCTGTCATAAAAATACTATGATTAAGCCAAGTAATTGGGGTCATGAGTAAGGCAAATAGCACTTCAAGGGTAAGGCTCAAACTAAAGTGAACCCCTCCACCAAAACGCTGCCGCTCTTGTTTGCGCAACAAGACATCCAATGCTCCCGCTATTTTGGGTAAGTACCACATCACTAAGGCGATGCTTAGTAGGGCTGAGAGTGGGCCAGCATTAATAAAAGTCGATGGTGTGGTGCTGATACTCATTGCAATAGTGCAGATGACCATTAAGGCAATCCAAGCTGGTGAGCCCAAAAACATAAATATGGCAAGCAGCAGTTGTAAGCGACTCAATAATTTAAGCTTAGGCAAGGTGAGTAAGTGGACATACTGTAAATTGCCTTCGCACCAACGTAAATCACGACGAATGTACTCGCTTAATGTGGGCGGATTTTCTTCCCAGCTTTCATCTTCTTGCGGATAGATTCGCACTTCAAAGCCTGCTCTGCGCATCAGTACGGCTTCGATTAAATCATGACTCAAGATGGGGCGGCCAGTGCCAGCGCCAGAGCCAGAGCGTGACGGTAGTTGAGGTAAATCACAGTGCGCTATAAACGGGGCTAGTCGTATCAAGGCGTTATGCCCCCAATAGGGTCCGCAGTCCGCTTGCCACCATGCTGAGCCCATAGTGTATGAGCGCATGCCTAGGCGCATGCCAAACTGGAAGAGGCGGGTAAAGGCGCTAGTTGAAGGAAGGCCCACCACTAAGCCTTGCAAAATTCCTAAGCGAGGGTTCGATTGCATCATGCGAACTAGACGCACAATTGCGCTAGCGGTCATAAAGCTATCGGCATCTAAGGTGAGGGCAAATTCGTGTTGATCGCCCCAGCGTTTACAGAAATCGGCAATATTGCCAGCTTTATATGCAGTGTTATCTGTGCGACAGCGATAGATTACCGAAAATTGTTTTTCCCAGCGTTGCGCTATAGCTAAAAAGCATGCTCTTTCTTGCGCTGCAATACTAGGATCATCCGTATCACTCAGAATATAAATATGGAAATGCTTGCCCACGGCATTTTCTGTATTGAATTCTGAGGCAGAAAGCCCTTGCAGCATGGTATCGAGATTGCGTACTAGTCGCTCGGGTGTCTCGTTGCGGATGCAGAGCAAAATAGCGGTTGATGCTGTGACTACCTGATCATTTTGCTTAAGCATCTCTGCTGGCAAAATGTGGGCGACAGGATCGGATGACAGCTGGCATAGCAGCAGACCAATAATGGCATTCCAAAAACCGATCACCATCCAAGGCAAGGTAAGGCCAAATAGGACGAGAAGCGCAATATGCAATATCAATGGAGTTTGGGGTGTTAGCGCCTGATAAATGAGCCAAAGCATCAAAATGCAAGTGCATAAGGTCAGCCCCGCAAAAATAGAGCGGCGTATTCTGACATTATGTTTAGTGGGGATGTTTATCGACATATTCAATAGGGTATTTAAGGCAACTTTGAGGCGCAATTCAAATGGCAGGCGCTTGCTCACTTATACTGTAAAAATTGCATATGCAGTATAGGTTAGTGCCCGTCATTGCGCCTGAAGCACACGCTATATTTGATTAAAACATCTGGGATTCATTCGTGGCATCTACTTCAAATCATTCTCCTGCTGCGCTGGTCAGTCGATCACTTTGGTACACAGGCCCCGAGCGTGCTGAGATTCGTACAGAAGAGCTCAAACCATTGCCCGCTGGTGCGGTACAAGTGCGGTCGCTGTTTGGGGCGCTCAGTCGTGGTACTGAGTCCTTGGTTTATAGGGGATTGGTTCCAGAGGGAGAGTTTGAACGTATGCGAGCTCCCTTTATGGAGGGCATTTTTCCATACCCAGTCAAATATGGTTATTCCACCGTAGGCCGCGTGGAAGAGGGTCCGTCTTCTTTGTTGGGTAAATTCGTTTTTAGCCTAACTCCGCATCAAACGCTTTATCAGATGGATAGCAACGATGTAGTGTTTATTCCCGGCGAGATCAAGCCGGAGAGAGCGGTATTGGCTGCCAATATGGAAACGGCGCTTAATGCAGTTTGGGATGCAGCGCCTGGGCCAGGCGACAAAATAGCCATCATTGGCGCAGGAGTAGTAGGGTGCTTAGTTGCCTATTTATGTGCGCATTTACCAGGTACTGAAGTAACGCTAGTGGATATCAAATCTGAACGTGCAGCAATTGCACAAGCTCTTGGTGTGCGGTTTTCTTTACCGGAATGTGCTCCGGTCGATTGCGATATTGTTATTCATTGCAGTGCCAGTGCGTCTGGCTTGGCAACAGCGCTGGCATGTGCGGGAGACGAAGCGACTGTGCTTGAGCTTAGTTGGTACGGCGCGACTTCCATTAGCGCTCCGCTAGGGGGTGCGTTTCATAGCCGTCAGATTCGCCTACAGTCGAGTCAGGTAGGGCATATTTCTACATCAAGACGTCCACGCTGGACGTATCGCCGTCGGCTGAGTGCGGCGATTGGGATGCTCAACGATGTGCGCCTAGATGTACTGCTGACACCCGCGGTAGAATTCGATGAGCTACCAGCACGCTTACCAGAAATTCTTGGACAACAGAGTGATGCACTTTGTTGTCTCATTCGCTACCCTTAAGGAGTTACCGTGTTTACAGTTGAAGTACGAGACCACATCATGATCGCCCATTCTTTTCGTGGAGCGCTTTTTGGACCTGCCCAGGCTTTGCACGGAGCAACCTTTGTTGTTGATGCCGCTTTTATCTCAAAAGAATTAGACGCCAATGGCGTTGTAGTAGATATTGGTCGGGCACTAGATGTACTGAAGGCGACCCTCAAGCCTCTAAATTACTCAAATTTAGATGAGCGTCCAGAGTTTAAGAATACCAACACCACTACCGAATTTCTAACGAAATATATCTTTGACCACTTAGCCAATGCAGCGCGTAGTGGGGGTTTAGGTCGTGATGGTAGTCAATTGCATGCCATTCGAGTCACCATCTCTGAATCTCATGTGGCGCGCGCTTGGTACGAAGCGGCTATTCATTAAGATTGGATTCAGGCGTTAAAACACAACAGCTAATCTTTGTATATCCAGGGGACTTAGCCACACCCACTGGTGGCTATGCCTATGATCGACGCATCATTGATGGACTAACGCAATTAGGTTGGCAAGTAGAGCTTCTGAGTTTAGGGAGCAACTTCCCTTATCCTGGCCAAGAGACTATTGCTTCAGCTCGCCAACTATTGCTCCATCTCAAACCTGGCATCCCGATCGTAATGGACGGCCTAGCTTTGGGAGTCTTGCCTGAGATCGTTGCTGAGCTTGCGATGTCACACGATGTCATTGCACTCATCCACCATCCCTTAGCTTTTGAGACGGGTATCAGCGCTGATCAAGCGGCAGTATTTAAAGCGAGTGAGGCGCTAGCCCTAAGCTATGTCAAACGGGTAGTTGTCAATAGTCCCAGCACTGCGAAACAGGTATCGCAATTCTTAGGTGTGCAGTCTGACAAAATTGAGGTGATTCTTCCGGGCACAGATCGCCAGGCAATAGAAAAACGCAGCAAAGAAGCATCCAAGCAATCCAATGGGAAGCTCCAGCTACTATCGGTTGGCTCCGTCATCCATCGCAAAGGCTTTGATATTTTATTAGAGGCTTTATACCCATTAATAGCGCTACCCTGGACGCTGTCTATTGCGGGGGATATAACCCGCGATGATGTGGCTTACAAACAGCTTCAGAAAGATATTGTCCGCTTTGGTTTCCAAGATCGCATACACGTATTAGGAGCTGTGACTGAAGAGCATCTCGAGAATCTATACCGCCAAGCAGATATCTTTGTTCTTGCTTCCCGCTTTGAGGGTTTTGGCATGGCCTATGCAGAGGCTATTGCCCGTGGCATACCTGTGATTGGTACTAACGCTGGGGCAATTGCGGATACGGTACCGGCTACAGCGGGCCTATTAGTTCCTCCAGATGATGTGCAGAGTTTGACGATCGCGTTACGAAAAATGATTCAAGACGAGGAATACCGCTTAACCTTGTCGCAGGGAGCGTCTGAAGTGGCGGCCCTGCAAACTACTTGGGAAGATTCATCAAAGCGTTTCTCTGAAGTGCTGTCATGCTGTGTGGGGTGTTGATTACTAAGTTAAGCGCTGATCGCTCAAGTCACAATCTAAGAGGATGTCGTTGCCCAGCAGATGCGTTTGTACTTTGAGGCGTGTAGCTTGATCCATGTGTTCAATAGCAGGAAGCTGAAAGCTGGGTCGTCCTGATCCCATAATGATCGGGGCAGTGATGATATGAAGACGATCTAAGCAACCGGCCTGCATAAAATGCGATAAGGTCAGAGCGCCTCCTTCAATTAGGGTTCGGTGAAGACCTTGCTGACTTAAGCTATTCAAAATAGTCTTTGCCTGAATACGTCCCTCAATCATTGGCAGGGTCAGCACTTCAACTCCAAGAGGAGGGGTAACTTTGGTGCCTTGTGCAACGATCCATATTCTTCTGGCCCCATCTGAGCACCACACTCGAGATTGCGTACCTAGCCTGCCTTGAGGATCGATAACTACGCGTGCTGGACTTCTGCCTTGTACTAATCTGACATTTAACTGTGGGTCATCCGCGATTGCTGTACCTACCCCAATAACAACAGCATCTACTAAGGCGCGTAGTCGATGTAGATGAAGGAGGCCAGAAGGGCCGTTGACATACTTAGATTGACCTGTGACTGTAGCGATACGACCATCCATCGTTTGTCCAATTTGCCCAACCACCATCATAGAGTCGACTGTCGCTGTTCTGATGGGCTCAAAAAGCACCTGGAATTCTGAGGAAGGTAATGTATCGGCGCTAAAAAAGAGGGATAAAAATTCTTCCCAGCGATCATCTATCCCTTGAGATTCAGGGGTTTGAGGGCTAATTGTCTGTGAAGGGTAAGGTTTGGATGAGGCCAAAGTGTAAAGCTCTCATAGAAGGTTATGAAGCAAATGTCTCTTCTGAATAATTTACCATATGGTGTCATAATTGGCTTTCAGCTAGTACATTTGACACATTTTTGACAGTTTTCTTGGCTTAATTATTTATGGCAATACCCGATCCCCTCGTTCATGTCGACCGCGCTATTTCTGAGTTACGCAGGGGCGCTGCTGTAAGCGTGATTGGTGAACAAAAGCACCTTTTAATGGTTGCTGCAGAAGCCTTGACTCCTGAGCAGTTAGAAATGCTGAGACATCATCAAGCTGGCGCAGCTGCATTAGTGATCACAGGTACCCGTGCAAATGTATTGGGTATCGATACAACTGATCGTGCAGTTAGTAGGGTCTCTCATCCCCAAGGCCTGACACTCGATGTTATTGAGTGCTTAGCAAATCCACTTGCAGCCTTAATGAATCATCCAAACTTGGATGGTCTTGTAGTGAGCGATGCCGATGACTTAGCGCAGGCTGCTATTACGCTATGTAAGTTATCCCGCCTTCTTCCTGCAGCTCTCATTATTGAGGGTTCGCAAGCTGCTCCTGATACCCTGGTAGTGAAGGCCAGCGAGATTCAATCCTATATAAGTAATGCCGCTGAATCACTAATGCAGGTGAGTGAAGCGCAAGTACCATTAGAAAATGCAGAAAATGCACGGGTAGTTGCCTTTCGTCCTCGCGATGGTGGCATTGAGCATTTAGCAATTGTTGTAGGGGATATCGATCCTGCAGAACCCATTTTAGTTAGACTCCACTCCGAATGTTTTACCGGTGATCTTGTTGGCTCTTTGCGTTGTGATTGCGGTAATCAGCTAAGAGGCGCTATTACTGAAATGTCACGTGTTGGCAGTGGAATTCTGCTGTACCTTGCTCAAGAGGGGCGCGGTATTGGACTGGTCAATAAGCTGCGAGCATATCAATTGCAAGATGCCGGATTTGATACGGTGGATGCCAATTTACAGCTAGGCTTTGATGCAGATGAGCGTAACTATTTACCTGCTGCTCAGATGTTGCGCAAGCTCGGCGTGCACCGCATTAAGTTATTAACGAATAACCCTCTGAAGGTAGCGGCTTTAGCTCGACATGATATTGAAGTGGTGGAGCGGATATCCCACACCTATCCTGCGAATAAGCACAACGAAGAGTATCTCCAGACCAAAGCCATTAAAAGCGGACACCTCTTTTAATTACTGCGCTTTCTGATAGGGCTTAGCGCCCAATCCACATCCGCTGGAACACGCCATCCTTTTTAATCAACAGATGGGCCAGCGCTGCAGCAATATGGGCACAGGCAATTCCGACTAGCAGTAGTGCGAGGTAGCCATGTATTTGAAACAGCTGTTTGGCAAACGCTTCATCCTTAGCGATACCAGGCATGGCTGGCAGATCAAAGCCACCGACAGTAATTAATGCTGGATAAGCGGTTACACCGGCCCAACCCAATAGCGGCACCACTAGCAATAAGAGGTACAGCAAGCTATGAACCGCAGCAGCTAATTTTATATTTACAGCGGAAACGCTTGAAGGATAAGGGGGGCGCTGAGAGCTCAGCTTAACTAGTAATCTTAAAACCATCATTAGCAAGACAGTAAAGCCAATCAGCTTATGCCATGCATATAGGGTGTCTGTAAGGGCATCCCAAAGATTAGCCCCAGATCTTGCGATCATCCAAACGCCCAATACGAGCTGGATGAGGACTAAGCAAGCGATGAGCCAATGGAGTAAACGCGCTACTAAAGAGTAAGTTGATCGCATCAATATTCCCCCTATTTATGGCTAGTCTAAACCACCTTACCCGGTAGTCCTCCTCTTTTGAATTACAAATTATGCTGCGTAGTAGGCGCTCTAAAGGTGACCCATTCTTCTGCAGCGGTTGGGTGCACTGCAAGCGTAGCATCCAAGTCTTTTTTAGTCGCTTTCATTTGCAAAGCGACCCCCAGTAGTTGAATCATTTCTCCGGTATCGTGGCCGATAGAATGGAAACCCAGCACTCTATCAGTGACTCGGTCAACGAGCAGTTTAAATAAAACCTTGCTTTCTGAGCCTGATAATGTGGCCTTCATTGGTCGGAAAGCCGTACTATAAACATCCAGTTTTGGACATTGCTTCAATGCCTGCTCTTCTGTTAATCCCACAACCCCTACTTCTGGAGTGGTGAAAACAGCGGTTGGCACTAAATCATGATTCACCGCCCTTGGCGTTTTTCCAAATACCGTATCTGCAAAGGCATGCCCCTCACGAATAGCCATGGGGGTCAGATTCACTCTATTGGTGACATCGCCGACAGCATAAATACCGGCAACAGTGGTCTCAGAAAAGGGATTGACTACGATAGCCCCTTGCTTATTTAATTCAATACCAATCTTCTCTAGGCCTAAGGAAGTGGTGTTGGGAACCCGTCCAATAGCGCGTAAAACACAGTCTGAGTCCAGCAGGGCGCCATCATTTAATTCCACCGTAAACGATCCGCCTTCGCTTTTGATAGCCTTGATATTGTTAGAAAAATGAAGATTGATTCCGGACATGAGTAGCTCATTTGTCAGTTGCGATTGAATATCCTTATCAAATCCCCTAAGGATGTTTTCACCCCGAATAACAACATCCACTTCAGATCCAAGTAAGCGAAAAATACAGGCAAACTCTAAAGCAATGTATCCAGCCCCATGGATGACTACTTTTTTCGGTTGCTTCTCTAGGTCAAAAAATGCATTCGAATCAATTGTGTATTGAGCACCTTCATAGCTATCAGTCTGTACTGGAACGCCACCAGTGGCTATTAAAATAGTGTTACCGGTAAGCATTTCTTTATCTGAAAGTTGAATCGTTTTTGAGTCTACGAAACTTGCATGACCTTCATAAATAACGACACCAGCAGCAAGAAGATTTTTCCGATAGATTGCTTCTAGTCGGGTGACCTCCTGATCTCTTCTCAGTTTTAATGTCGACCAATCAAAGCGCGCGTTATCAAAGTCCCAACCATAGCCTTTTGCCTCTTCAAAATCATGGGCAAAGCGACTGGCGTAAACCATCAGTTTTTTTGGAACGCAGCCTCGAATGACGCAGGTGCCACCGAGCCTACATTCCTCAACTAATGCAACTGAGGCCCCATGATTGGCGGCGATACGTGCTGCCCGCACACCACCGGATCCCCCACCAATAACAATTAAGTCAAAATTTTTCATAGCTACCTAAACAAAGAAGTGTTCAATGGAAACCCATTGTTAAAAGTTTTTACTTGCCAATACTATCTTGCAGATATGCTCAAGTCGCTCGATATGCTCGTAGGCACTCCACGGGCTAGAGTCAATAGCAACAACCCCATGACCTTTAATGCCGACGATGTCGTATTTGAGGTTTCCTTGCGTATCTAGTTCTAGCTTAGTAAAGCACTCATCCGCGAGTTTCTGGCTCGTTGGTGGAACATCTCCCACGTTTGCGGCTACCTTGGTATAGCGATTTAATTCTGGAAAGTCAGTACTGATAGTGGAGAGATCAATGCCGGCATGCATTGCTGCAATACAGTAGGTAGGGTGTACATGGACAACTACCCGAACCTCATCTTGATGTTGTCCCATCATTTTTTGAAGACCAAAATGTAGGGGAATTTCCCCGGAAGGTGTTAATCGGCTACTAATGGCGGTATGCTCCATTTCTTCCCATGCATACTCATTTAGCCCGGAACCGCTGATGATTTTGATTTTCTTAAATTGATCGGGCTGCAAGGTCTGCTTACGAATACCACTGGGGGTAATATAAAAATGATCTCTATCGTGATGTCGAATACTGACGTTTCCATCACGACTGGTAATCCAGTTCCGCTTATAGGCATCCAACATTACATCGCAAATGGTTTCTAACATATACTTTTTCCTCTATTTATAAAATATGGTGATGATTTTTATCAGTTAAGAAAACGAGGAATTAACCTTTTAAATATAGAGCAGAAATGAGTATTGCGCTTAAGCCGCGCCCACTATGGACTTTAGCCGCTAATCTATTGAGTGAGCCTTTTATAAAGGGCTTCAATGACGAAGTTTTAAGCCCTTGTTGATCAATCAAACAAGCTCTTTATAAAGTGCGTATTATGAAATGATCATTAATAAAATTAAAAAATGTAGGTCTACAGGCAAATGCCCATATCAAAGAACTTAGCTCCTATCGCTGTATTAATCTGTCTATTCAGCATTAGTTTTTCTAGCTTGGCATTAGAAATAAGTGATCTTGCCTTAGAGGGCGAGATTAAGTATTTGAAGGTAAGGCCTGATCCTGGAGCGTATTCTTATGAGTCTCGGGTGAAAATTACTCCCCAAAGCCTAGAGACGGGGAGTGTAGAAATTGCTACTTGCCACTATCAATTAGATCCAATCGCTAAGGTAGTCATTGTTTTCAATCCTGAGCGCATACAGGCTATTGCTATTCAAAGCTTGGACAAAATGACATCGGCTGTGATTAAAGACAATGAAGTAGTTTTGACGGATGTCGAGCGGGGCGCTTCAATCTGTATTGGTTTGAAGTCTAGGGCGCTGGATCAATTGGGGGATGGTCGTTTTAAGCTGAATGCAGGTCCACTCATGCGTCGTTATTTTGACGGCTACTTGCCCATGGCTGCTAAATTAAGAGTAGATTGGCCCGCTAATATGTTCATTCTAGAAAAAACAACACCCGCTGAGAAGGATGGTGTCGGGGTGGTGAAGGGCAATGATGGTGTGCAGTTAGACATGATCTTTGCGGGGAAAATGACGGCGCAAATTTTTCTAAAGAAAGCTGATTAAACTTTCAGTTCCTTGAGGTTTTGACATACTTTATGGCTCTTCGTAATTCTCCCAATCAGATACAAGATCTCGATGACCTGAGTCAACTTGGAAATATCGTTTGTGACAAGCGAAGAGGGCAACGTTCACTAGCTAAGAAGTCTAGACGTAATCGTCACTATGAAAAGCAATTTATTCGCAATACTCTGTTGCGGGCAACCCTACCTGAGCCCTTAAATTAGGTCATTAGTACTAGTTCACCATTAAAATTGCATTAATTAATTAATATTTAACAAATAGGAAAGAACATGTTTAGTCATATTATGTTGGGCGCAAACGACCTAGAAGTTTCTAGAAATTTTTATGATGCTGCTTTAGGGGCTATTGGAGTAAAGCCAGGCACCTTTAGCCATGACAAATATTTTTATCGTGGACCAGGTGGCGTATTTGCGATTACAAAGCCGATTGATGGCAACCAGGCTACCCATGCTAACGGCGGCACCATTGGCTTCGCTGCGAAGTCTTTGGCGGATGTGGATGCTTTTCATGCCATTGGTGTTGCCCACGGCGGAACTTCATGTGAGGGCGACCCTGGTTATCGTGAGGGTGCAGCGGGCACAATTTATATCGCCTGGCTAAGAGATCCAGCTGGCAATAAAATTTGTGCAATGCATAGACCCCCTAAATAAGAGCATCCAATAGGTCAGGAATGCTGGAAAATAATTTCAATTGAAATCCATTGCTCCGAAGTGATGGGTCATGGATTTCTTTGGTCATTCCAGTCCTAGCCTGTTTTTCCCCTCAATTGGCCTAAGGTAGTGCTGTCTACTTTTAATCGAATACCTAGTTCACCAGAATCTAAGCTGACCGGTAACTTTCTGAGGCTGATCTCCAATGACTCTATGGCGAGATAGCCAGCACAGGCTTGAATTATTTTCGTTAGTAGCCGCTCTTGAGTTTCGTAATGGCACTCTTTTGCTAATAGTTCTATATTGCTAATGAGTGGATCGTAATCAAAGACATGCTCCATCTTATCCTCGGAAATCATGATGAGCTGAGGATTAATCCATAAGGTCATATCTAAAAGGTGTTTTTTAGGTATCGTCGCATGAGGAGCGCAGCTTCCAATCTGCGTGTTTAATTCAAGATTTCTTAATTCTATAGTTGCTATGGAGTTCATATTATTCTTTGGATGGTTTAACACTTATTTGACATCAATTCGATATACTGCTCACACAGTAAAAAAGCAACTGGTTCTTCAAAAATGGCGGAATGGCAGAGTGGTTATGCTGCAGCTTGCAAAGCTGTATACCCTGGTTCGATTCCAGGCTTCCGCCTCCACAAATTACTATAAATTCTTTATCGTAAATTGGCTTTAATAAAGCTCTGAATGTCATCAAAAGTTTGCTCAATGCTTCTTTTGATTGAAATGAGCTTTTTATATAAATTCATTTGTCAATTTTTGATTGATTTTTGATTTTATGCTTACTTAGTGCCACTCAATGAGTTTGCTGGGATTAGTTCGACAAGCTCCTCAAATGTTGTATAGCCGGTAATCGGACTAAAACTTCTTGGTGAAAAGTTCTTCTCACCAATGAGCATGGCCGGAACACCTTGGAAGCCATATGTCTTAAATTCATCAGCATCTAATAAGGTTTTCTTGGTTAAAACGCCGCTATTGAGGTCATCGCGTAAGCGCTCGGCATTCATATCTACCTGTGCAGCGATTTGTAGTATTTCTTCTTCAATACTAATATCGACTGATTTTGAAAATACGGCCTCAAACACAGCAAGTGCGAAGGGTAAAGATAGCCCCTGCTGATTTGCATAACAAGCACTTTCTTGGGCTAACCAAGTATCCTTTAGTAGTGCTGGAGCATTTAATGTGAGTAAATTTTCTTGGGCAATAGGCTCAGCCAAAGCAATGGTTAAATTTTCAACATAGCTTTTGCTTGGCGCAGCGTTCTCGCGCGAAGTATTCAACTCGGGCGCCCTCCATAAAACCTCGATCTGATTGGGATAGTGTTTCGTCAACTTCATCAGCGCTAAGGTTTGTAGATAGGAGTAAGGGCACTCAAAGTTACCCCAAATTTGTATTTGAATCATTGAATTAGCTTATTTTTAAAAAATCATTGTTTGATTGTTGCATATATTCCCCTTCATTAACCCCTAGATTGCCCATTTTTCGCTCGGGCAAACTAAGATAAGTCGGTTTAGAATTTACTCTTATGATTGGACGCATTAAGAGAAATCAAGCCGTAGTACAAGAGCCTTTTTGCTTGCCGGCTGAGGTAGTCTGCCCCTTATGCTCGAGATTGATTCCAAAATCGCAGCAAGATGCACATCATTTGGTTCCAAAATGTCGGGGTGGCGCTGCTACGGTGTTGTTGCATCGTTTGTGCCACAGACAGATCCATGCGCTCCTAACGGAAACGCAATTAGCACGTCATTACCCCAGCATTGAAGCGTTAAGCGCTCATCCAGAAATCATTAAATTTATTGACTGGGTTAAAGATAAGCCCGCTGATCTCAATACAACCATACGACGTAGTCGTGATAAAGGTCGCTTGTAAGAGGGCACTCAATTGCTAGTCACCATTAGAGAACCATTATTCCTATGCCCCCAGAAAACTTAGTAGAGCGTATTTGGCAAGAGCTGACAAGATCTACATATGATCGTCATCATGACTGGAAGACGCCGGCTTTAGCAACTACGGGAGTAGATGGCACACCCCAGGTTCGTACCGTAGTTTTACGAAATGCAGATCCAGTCTCTTGGGCATTAACCGTATATACCGATGCACGAAGCCCCAAATGCGCAGAGTTAATGAAATCAGATACCGCTCAATTTGTTTTTTGGAGTGCCAGATTGCATTGGCAGTTACGCATATCTACACAGGCGAAGGTGCATACCTCAGGCGCATTAGTGGATATCGCTTGGCTTAAGGTGAGCCAGTCGAGGGCCTCAAAAGATTATTTGAGTCGATTAGCGCCGGGAAGCCTGTTTTTAAATGATGTAGAAGTAGACCAAAGTAGCCAAGATAGCCAAAATATGCAAGATAGCCAGAAGGGTAAAGACCATCATTTAACTGTGCTGACTTTTGCTGTTCAGTCTATGGATTGGTTATCTCTTGGTCGTGATGGCCATATTCGCGCACGAGTCACACCTGATGGCCGAGTTGCCCATCTGCAGCCTTAGGACACCAAATTACTTTGTAGCGCATGGCCATTGGGGGCTGAGAGCATCGTAGACATTGGATGCAAAGCTTGCATTCATAAGCGATGGGTTATTTTGGATGAATGTCAAAACTGTCTCTACTTTTTGACGCATAACAGTTTCTGTTGGAATGCAGATTTTCTTGTCGTAGCTTGCATTATCTTCAACGCCAATAATGATGCCTAGGCAAAGTCCCGTATCAAAATCTTTTGTGTTCTCATCTTTAAGAAATAATTGGCAAGCTTGAATCATTCTGGGCATTGTCGTCATCGTTGACATTGATGATTTTGTAACAGGAGTTGAAGAATTGCTAGTTTCCATAGTATTTCCAGTATTGAAGTAAGCCAGCAAAAAAATGACAGCGCCTGTTTTAATTGTTGCTCTCTTTAAATAACGTAATAGATTCATTGGATTTTTCTCTATTTTTCAGGTATGGCTAGTTGCTTTTGTAAGAACTCGGCTGCTTGACTAATCGTAGCCTTATTTTTCTCCCGATCGACCATATAGTTCGCTTCTTGCATCAGTGTCACATCAATAGCAGAGAGCAGTGGGCTGATGGCTTTACGTAAGAAGCCATCATTAGCGCGCTTTGGCGCTATCAGAACGACTGCGTCATATGAGGGAGCTGCATTTAATGAGTCAGTTAGAATGCGTAACTGTTGCGCTTTTATGCGACCGTCACTTGAAAATGCAGAGATGACATCTACCCCATCACTTTCTAAGGCACGGTACATTAGGGTCGGAGTGAAAGACTTTTCACTTTTAAATGACAACTTGTATGCTGACTTTAATAGTGTCCAGTCGGGCCTGCTTAAGAATTCAAGATCTGAGCCCAGTCTGAGATTAGATGCTTTTTCAGAGAGGTTGTTGATGGTGGTGATGTTGCTAATTTGTGCTTGCTGCTCTTTCATGGCCAATACATAGGCATTCTCAAACCCGAGACTGCCCAGCAAAGTGACGCCGTATTGAGTATCTAGCTCTTGACGGAGTTTCGCCATAAGCTCTGCACGGGGTGGCCTTGTGGTGTGACCCAATACATTACTCCAGAGTGTTCCAGAGTAATCCACGTAAACATCAATTTCATTATTGGCAAGTGCTTTAAATGCTACCGCTGATCCAAGACTTGTACTCTGTTGAACACTAGCCCCCATAGATTGCAGGCGATCATCAATGAGTTGAGCAAGAATAAATTGTTCACTGAAATTTTTAGCTCCTACAACATAGTCATGTTTTGGCCTACTAAGGGCTGGAACTATTGCTGACAAGACGCCAACTACTAATATCAATACTCCTAAAGAGAGTTTTTTTCGTTGTCGAAGTGCTAGACCAGTTTCGACTAAGCTCAGTGCAAAATCAGCCAGTAGAGCCAGTATTGAGGCAGCAAGACAGCCAAACAACACTGAAACCCAATTTTCAGTTTGCAGGCCAGAGAAGATGTAGTTGCCCAGACTAACTTGCCCTACTGAAGTTGCCAGAGTAGCTGCTCCTATAGTCCACACCGTTGCTATGCGAATACCAGACATGAGCACTGGTGCACCTAGTGGTAATTCAACCTGCCATAATTTTTGCTGGGTAGTCATACCAACGCCATCCGCGGCTTCAATGACTAAAGGATCTATCCCAGATAGGGCGGCGACTCCATTACGCAATATTGGTAGTAGGGCATATAAGGCAAGCGCCAATAGCGACGGTAAAAAACCAAATGCTGGCAATGTAAGGTTAAACAACGCATCCGTTATTTTGGATAAGCCAAGCAATAGTGGGTAAAACAGTGCCAGTAAGGCTAAGCCCGGAATTGTTTGAATTACACCAGCGCTACTGAGTAATAGATTTCGCCAATAGGTACTTTTAGCGCAAATAATCATTAACGGAAAACCGATTGCTAGTGCAAGCAGGATTGCTGATGCTGATAGCAAAATATGCTGCGTCAAGTAAAGCGGTAGTTGAGTCCAGGCTAATAGGATTTGCTCATTCATGGGTTTTAGCCTTGAGCATTTCTTGTAATTGCTTTGCTTGGCGTAGGGGAACATCCATCATTGCTTGGACATCAGCATTTGTTTGCTCTAGCGCTAAATGAGATGGAAAGTCCGCCATGATTTGACCTGCTTTAATGATGACGATTCTGTCGGCCAGTAGCAGTGCCTCTTGGATATCATGCGTCACCATTACTGTTGTCAGCTTAAGTCTCTCGTGGAGTGCGCGGCACTCTCTTCCTAAAGAATCGCGTGTGATGGGGTCTAGTGCGCCAAAAGGCTCATCCATTAATAGAATAGGAGGGGAGGCAGCTAAAGCACGGGCAATGGCAACTCTTTGCTGCTGACCACCAGACAATTGGTGCGGTAGCCTGCTTTCAAAATGCTGCGGTAGTTCCACCATTTTAAGTAGCCCCTCTATTTGCTGCTTAATTTTGTGTTGTGACCAACCTAAGAGGGTTGGCGTGATGCCAATATTTTCAGAAATACTTAAATGCGGAAATAAACCTGAACCCTGAAATACGTAACCAATTCCCCTGCGTAAAATAGGCGGGCTCAGCGAGCTTGTGGGTACTCCATTAATTCTGATTTCTCCGCTACTAGGCTGAATGAGCTGATTAATCGTTTTCAGTATCGTCGTTTTGCCCGAACCGGAAGCCCCCAATAAAGCTACAAATGATCCAGTGGCAATGCTGAGTGAAACGTCATTAATAACGGGATCGATTGAGTTTGGATACCGCTTACTAATATGGTCCAGCTCAATCAAAAGAATCCTCGCTTTGAAATTAGGCCTAACAAGATAAAGAATGTTTTCCAGTCTTACCTGTGGGGTCAGAAGTCATTAATAGCAATAATGCTACTAAAACTATTAAAACTAGATTCTAAATGTGGAAGCCTGAATTCGCAATTGACTCATCTAATCGCTCTACAGGACTAATTTACCCGCATACCCGCCTAGCCCTGCAAAGTCCAGCGATTAAGAAGATAATTTAAGTGTAATGCTCATTGGGGAAAAATAATGAAAAAACAACTAGATACTGTTAGCGATCGTATTGCCTATGGCATTACGCGATCATTACGTTTTTTGGCGGACACTTTCTTTTCTAAGCGTTACGGGCATCGCGCAGTTGTGCTTGAGACAGTAGCAGCGGTACCGGGAATGGTTTCTGGTATGTGGATACATCTTAAAAGCTTGCGACAAGCGAAAACAGGTTATGGGCCAAAGATTCGAACTTTATTAGGTGAGGCTGAAAATGAGCGCATGCACCTGATGACGTTTATAGAAATTGCACAACCTACTAAATTAGAGAGAAATCTAATTTTATTTGCACAGTTTCTTTTTTGGCATTTTTACTTCGTGCTTTTTGTCTTCGCACCAAGAACGGCCCACAGAATGATTGGTTATTTTGAGGAGGAGGCGATTATTAGCTACACGCAATATTTAGAGCAGGTTGATGCAAATCCTCAGTTAAATATTGCCGCACCCAAAATTGCGATTGATTATTGGAATTTACCAGCAGACGCTAGACTGCGTGATGTGATTATTGCAGTACGGGCTGATGAGCAGGGGCATAGCGAAGTAAATCATGCGTATGCTGATGAGTTTGATGCCCTGGCATAAGTGATCATCGTTACTGCGCACCTTTGATGAGTTACGAGCTGGTTTGGTTTAAGAGGGACTTGCGCTGTCAGGATCACGCTGCACTGGCGCAAGCTGCACGTCTGGGTGCTGTGCGTTGTATCTATGTTGTTGAGCCTGAGCTTTGGCTGCAGCCAGACATGGCTTTGCAACATTTTGAGTTTGTACATGAGTCATTGAAGGTGCTCGACGCAGACCTTCGCCTTCAAGGTGGCTATGTAGAGATTCATCAGGGTGAGCTAACCGAGGTATTACAGCGCCTGTGGCAAGAGGCTCCTTTTCACCGCCTGCATTCACACGAAGAAACTGGGAACGGCTTTACTTATTCGCGTGATTTAAAAGTGGCCGCATGGTGTCAAGCACATCAAGTACATTGGGCTGAGTATCCACAGTTTGGCGTTGTGCGAGGCTTAAAAAACCGCAATTTATGGCAGGGGGCATGGGAAAAGCACATGGCAGCTCCTATGCAACATCCAGTGGGCCTCACTTTTTGGAAGTGTCCTGGGTTAGATCTTTTGCGGATGCAGGCTCCAAATCACCTGCAGCACAACCCTTCACAACGATTAAGAGGTGGAAGGGCGCTTGCCCTTGCAACGCTACATAGCTTTTTAAATGCCCGCAGCCTAGGTTATCGAGGGGGTATCTCTTCGCCGCTGTCGGCTCCCAATGCTTGTTCGCGCATATCCGTATATTTAGCTTGGGGGTGCATCAGCATGCGCGAAGTTGTGCAGCAAACCTATGAATATATGGAACAGTTACCACCACAAGCTAGCAGACATCGAGCAGGCTTATCTGCTTTTGTCAGTCGTCTTTATTGGCATTGTCACTTTATTCAAAAGCTAGAAAGCGAGCCTGCGATTGAGTGGCGAAACATGCACTCTGGTTACGATGGGCTTCGTGAGCATGATTTTAATCAAGCGCATTTTGAGGCCCTCAAGGCAGGTAGAACCGGTTGGCCGATGGTGGATGCCTGCGTTGTCATGTTACGAGAAACGGGGTGGTTAAATTTTCGGATGCGGGCGATGTTGGTTTCTGTTGCCGCCTATCCTTTATGGCTTCATTGGCGCCCGGTAGGGGAGTGGTTAGCCACGCAGTTTCTAGACTATGAGCCAGGTATTCATTGGAGCCAACTGCAAATGCAGTCGGGTACGACGGGGATTAATACCGCCCGGGTTTACAACCCCATTAAACAAGCTCAAGATCACGACCCTCATGGCCGTTTTGTGCGGCAGTGGTTGCCGCATATGCGCACAGTGCCTAATACCTGGTTGTTTGAGCCTTGGCTAATGACGCCACAGCTTCAGGCAGATGCTGGCGTTCAAGTTGGGGTTGAGATAGCGGCGCCAATAGTGGATCTCAGCTTGGCTACAAAAGAGTCTAAGAACCGGCTTCACAGTAGGCGTCAACAGCCAGAAGTAAGGGCTGGCAAGCAAGGCGTTGTTGAAAGGCATGCTTCACGTAAGAAGCCAATTAAACGTAAGAGCCCCTTATTAAAAAAATCGGACTCTAAAGAGCAACTAGGCTTTGATTTTTAACGCCGACATTAACTGCTTTCTGGGTCGTATGAGGCGGCAGGTTATCCCTAAACTGTACTACTAGGGTGTCATAACGTTAAGCGGATAGCGGATATGGGTGTTTTTGTGCCATGTTCATTTGCTTGACACCCTCTTTCTCGGTTTTCAGATAGTATTATCGTAATATCGAATTCAAGTACTAAATTAGCGAAGTTCAGATCGCCCCCAACCTTAAACTTTTATATGCAAACCAGCAAAACAACTCCTTACAAAGCAGCCATTCTGATTGGTTATGCACTAACGCTGATTGGTTGTTTGATGTTGTTGTTGGGCTTGATTGGAGCCTATGATTTTGAAATATTCTCATTCGGAATTTCATCTGGAATAAGGATTGTTGCTTCAATTGCTATATCTGGTTGCTTAATTAGTGCTGCTACGCATTTCTTTTTTGACTCACAAGAACAACAGATTTAAGGAAAAAATATGTTCAAACCATCAGACTTTTTTATTATTTTGGCAGTAATGCTCTCATTTGTTGTTTCAGCTTATATGTGGTTTGTGCTGAAAGACCAGATGCAAGCAATCTTCACAGCGATTTGGATTCCAGCAATATTCACATTTGGAATCTACTTTAAGTTGTGCGCACTGATGAGGAAGAAATCATGATATTGAACGATCTTCTTTACCCGGCAGTCTTTATCTTTTTGCTATTGGTTATTGGCCTTGTCCTAACAGTAAGAGAGTTTAAGGACAAAGACTGATTGAAAAAGCATGCTTTTAAAGTTTGCTTGTGAGAATGCCGCTTATTAAGCACAATCTATCAAAAGGGCTTACCATCTAAATATGCGTCGTATTTGTTTACTTATCTGTCTAAGCTTATTTTCTAGCCTCATTCATGCGGCTGGCATGCCGATTACTGGCTTGAGTAACCGTGTTGTTCAAGAGGCGGCGGTGGAGCTCTCAGCTTCTGATATCGGACATACTTCCCACCATGCTGGCCAGCATGAGCAATCTAAACACTCCGACAAAGATCATCCTGGTTGTGATTTATGTATAGCGGCCATTCCCCATCAAGACGCTTCTCATAGCCTTAGTGATATTCCAAATGGCGCCCCCCTAGGAAATACTTTCTTAAAGGATTCCGCGCCAACCCAGTTACTCGCAAAACCACCCATTTCTTAAGTTCAATCTCGTAGTCCGTCCAAAATTTGGGCGCTTTGAACTTACTTACAGAAAATCAGGAGTTTTGTATGAAAAAAATCATATTTGCAGCATTGTTTGCAGTCGCTACTATAGTTAACGCTTCAGGCGAATGGACTAATGCACAGGTCATTCGGGTTGATGCCAGCAAAAGCCGTTTATTTTTAAAGCATGATGAAATTAAATCGATTGGTATGCCTTCGATGAGCATGTCTTTTGATATCAGTAAAAGCGTTGATCTCTCTAAATACCAACCCAATGACCAAATTCGCTTTCAGCTTAAGCAAGTTAACGGCTATATGGAAATTAGTCAGATAGAGAGGGTCAAGTGATTAAGCAATCCTTGCTGGCTATTTCGATATTAGGCTCTTTACATGTCATGGCGGCACCATTGGCCTATAAGGACGGCATGATGGGAATGGCTGATTATTCAAAAACGAGTACAGATTTAGGGTTTAACTACTCCGTTACCGCAAAAGATGCCATCGGTATTACCAGCGTGTATCAGCAAACAGATAACAGCTCAAGAACATCTTTTACCAATGAGCTTGCCTATACTCGCCTTGCGCATCGCTGGAACTTATCTGATGCACAAGCTAACGTTTGGTTATTTTTAGGCGCTGGAGAAATGAAGACCAATCAATCGCCTACTACAAAGCCGACTGTATCTCCTGGCATTCAGGTGGATTATGAGACCACCAGAATCTATGGTGCTGCAACGGTTAAGTCATCATTTGCTAATGACGCCAGTAGCATTAATACCTCATTTAGAACGGGCTTTTCGTTTTATGAAACCAACTACGATGAAGCCCAGCCATGGCTCATTATTGAAGCAAGGCGCATGTCTTTTGTATCGCCAAAATATGAGTACACCCCCATGCTACGCATTATTGACAAAAGCTACTTTTTAGAACTAGGGGCAAACCTACAAGGCCAGCCCCGTGTTAACTTTATGTATACCTACTAACTTTTTAGGAAAAATGATCATGAAAAAAATGATATTCGCTCTAGCCCTTTCAGCTATCTCCATTCAAGCGTTTGCAACTACCACGATGAGTTTGACTGTCAATGGCCTAGTCTGCGCTTTCTGTGCTCAAGGTATTGAAAAGCGCATGAAGGCACTGCCCGAAACTGCCGCTGTGACTGTTGATTTGAAAAAGAAATTGGTTCTAGTGCAGGCTAAAGAAGGTAAAACCTTAAATGAGAAACTCATTAAAGAAGAAATCGTTGATTCTGGATTTGAGGTGGTCAGTGCTAGCCTGATTCAGAAGTCGATTGCAGAGATCAATAAATGAACAAGGGATATTTTGCTAATTTGATCACTTTATTATCGAGTTCTTCGACTCTGATTTGCTGCGCTCTTCCTGCTCTACTCGTATCTATTGGTGCTGGCGCCACTTTATCTGCTGCGGTCACCATTTTTCCTAAGATCGTTTGGGTGAGTGAGAATAAAGAGCTGATTTTTGGATTTGCTGGTGCAATGCTATTTATTAGCGGCGTATTGCAATATCGAGCAAGAAACATGGCCTGTCCAATTGATCAGCGAGAGGCCTGTAGCGCAACAAGAACAAGCTCTAAGTGGATCTACCTATTTAGTTTGGGGCTTTATCTCATTGGTGGATTTTTCGCCTTTATTGCACCGATTATTTTTAATTAGTGAAGCTTGGGCAGTTGATGCAAAGTAAAAACATAGTGTCATTCCATGGCTAGATATTTAACTAGCCATGGATTTGATGTGTTAAAGCGATTTACTATCAAAGTCGCTGGAGTCATGGCGCTCCAGTAGTTGCTGTACGGGTTCACCCCAAGTGCGGTTCACAATACGACCCCGCTTTACCGCTGGGCGTGACAGTATCGTATCGGCCCAGCGCTGAACATTGACATATTCATGAACACTCAAAAATTCCCCAGCACCATAGAGCAATCCTTTGGCGAGTGCGCCATACCAAGGAAAGCTTGCGATATCCGCAATGGTGTAAGTGTCACCGGCTAGATATTCACTGACAGCTAGGCGTTGATCTAAAACATCCAATTGCCGCTTTACTTCCATCGCGAATCGATCAATCGGGTACTCCATCTTAAAGGGGGCGTATGAATAAAAATGACCAAAGCCTCCCCCTAAGTACGGAGCGCTACCCATTTGCCAAAATAACCAATTCATTGTTTCGGTTCTCGTGGCAAGATCTTTTGGAAGAAAGGCGTCAAATTTTTCTGCCAAGTAGAGCAGAATAGATCCAGACTCAAATACTCTGATAGGTGTTGATAGACTACGATCAAGTAGAGCGGGAATTTTTGAATTGGGATTAATTTTGACAAAATCAGAGCCAAATTGATCGGCGTCCCCAATCTTAATAAGCCACGCATCGTACTCTGCACCCTGATGACCGAGAGCAAGAAGCTCCTCAAGCATGATGGTTACTTTGACTCCATTAGGAGTGCCCATGGAATATAGTTGTAAAGGATGTCGCCCAATAGGCAACCCTTTTTCTTCTCTTGCCCCAGCGGTCGGCCGATTAATACTTGCGAACTCACCACCATTCGGTTTCTCCCAAGTCCAGACTTGAGGCGGAATATATTGTGTGGAATCTGTCATTTTTCTCTTAGTAAGCGATGAAGGTGGGATAGTTTTTTATTAGGCGAATTAGCTAGCATCATAGGGTAATTGCCGATGGAGTGTTTGCTTTTCTATTTTTTAGTTTGAGGGTTTTAGTTTATTCAATTCCATAAAGGGGGATAATCAAAAAAATCATTTATCCCCAAGGAAAAGTCAATGATTCAGCTATTTTTTCACCCCTCACCAAACCCATTAAAAGTTGCGCTATTTTTAGAAGAGGCGCACATTCCATATGAGATAGTGACTGTTGATACACGTAAGGGTGAACAACATTTACCTGATTTTATACAGATCAACCCAAATGCAAAAACGCCGGCTATTTTAGATGGTGACATTCCGGTTTTTGACAGCAACGCCATCCTAATTTACCTAGCAGAAAAATATCAGCAATTTTTACCCGGTAATACTGACCAAACTAAAGCAGAAATGCTGTCATGGCTGATGTTTGTGGCTACTGGCATTGGCCCATACTGCGGACAAGCTGTGCATTTCAAACACTTCGCACCTGAGCCAAAAGAATATGCTGTGAATCGCTATGACTTTGAAGCTTGGCGTCATTGGAAGATCATTAATGAGCATCTGGCAACTAGACGATATATGGTGGCCGATACCTACTCCATAGTGGACATGTCGGTATGGGGTTGGGCTAGGGTGATTCCGTTTGTGTTGGGTGCCGACGCATTCGAGCAGCTCCCCAATGTCAAACGCTTGTTAGATGAAATTAATGCTAGGCCTGCAGCCCAAAAGGCTGAAGCAATCAAGACTCAGCATACTTTTAAAACGGAGATGGATAAAGATGTATTACAAAATCTCTTTCCGGCTAATGAGCGCCTAAAGAAATAATGCGTTTTTAAGTGACTGTTTTAAGTGACTATTGCTGACTTTGGCAAAGCACTAGATTAGCGCGAAGTTAATAAACCCCAGCTCTACGTTGGTAGATACGAGTTGCACATGTACTTTTCTACCGATGTCAGCAAGTTGAGTTCGACTCATTAACATTCCCTCTGCTGGGGGGTTGAAGATTCGGACCCAGCCATTGTTTGGAGCTATTCCGGTGATGATGCCATCGAAGGTTTTGCCAATGTAAGGCTCTAAGAAGAGTGCTGCTTCTGATTTACGCACTCTTCGCTCTACCTTCCGAATGGCATCTTCCTGTTTGGTGCAGTGCTCTGCCAGTATTAGTAATTCTGTAGCGTCATAAGCGAGGGGCTGTTTTTGCAGAATGGCTTTAATCATTCTGAGCGTAATGAGGTCTGGATAGCGTCTATTAGGAGCGGTAGAGTGGGTGTAGTCTTGCACTGCTAGGCCAAAGTGCCCAATGGCTTCCGCTCCTGGCCTCTCCAGTACATATTCTCCTGGACCCATGAGCTTGACGACTACCAAAGAGAGATCCGGAAATCGAATAGGGTCTAGTTTTAAGCGTCTTGCCAGAAATTCAGATAAAGCTTTGGAGTCAGGATCAGCAGGAAGAACGTCGCCATACTGCCTTGCTAGTTCGACGATTCTGAGCCAGCGATCTGGGCTACGAACCACTCTACGTAGGGATGGCACTCGGTGCTTTAGTAAAAAGTGAGCGGTGCTTTCATTTACCGCAATCATGAACTCTTCAATTAATTGACGACCACGATTCTGCACTTGCTCCTGAATGCCAACAATGGCTTCATTCTTAAAAATGGCCTTTGGTTGAAAAACTTCTAAATGAAGAGAGCCTGCATCGTGCCGACGCTTACGGAGTACTTGCGCAACTTGATCTTGGGTATGCAGCTGTTCTTCCATGCCTTTAACCGAGCACAATGCAGTAGGTGCAGAGCCAACACCCTCAATCCAGGCGGAGATAGCGTCATAAGCTAGCTTAGCCTTATTGATCACTCGGGCGCGATATATTTGGGAATCCTCGACCAAACCTTCTTTAGAAATAGTCATTTCTGTGACCAAGGCCAAACGGATTTCATCTGGATTTAAAGAGGTGAGGTTAGTGGAGAGTTTTTCTGGAAGCATTGGAAAAATGCGTGCAGAGGTATAAATCGATGCGGTATTAAGCTTTGCATGCTCATCAATCGGGGAGTGCTTTTTAATAACAGCGTCTACATCGGCAATAGCTACAAAAATTTTGGTAGAGCCATTTTCGAGTGCGATAGATGCTGTTAATTGATCTAAATCGCGAGAGTCATCGTTGTCTAACGAGCACCATAACAAGCCAGAAAGGTCTACGATTGCCGGATCCTGATCCTGCCCTGGTGCATTAATTAAATCCAGTTGATTGTGTACTTCCGGTGAAAATTCAGGCTCAAGACCCCGTTCTTGCATTGCAATACTCGCAATGTGTGCCAGGTCAGAGCGCGTAAAACGGTGGTGCACTCGAGAATATTTTTTGCCCATACTTTAGGATAGCCCCTTTTTTGGGGTTAATGACTTACTCTGACCCAGAATACTAATTAGGAGGGTAAAGATTACTGCAAGCCTTAATTAACCTTATTTAGGGTGCAATCTAAGCCCTAAGGGTAATCCTTCTAGTTTTCAGATGCATAAACGAATAAAATTTTTTGAGAGTCAGTGAGTTTGTGCAGTGCATCAAGGAGTAATGTGGATTTAGAAAACCCAGATCAATTAATAGAATTAAGTTACATCAGCAAGGCAACCCAAGATATGGGTTTGTCCAGTTTGATTCATCTATTTGATGTCTCCCTAAAGTGGAACGATGACCATGGCCTTACTGGCGTCCTCTTTTATGAAAACCAATTTTTCTCTCAAATTATTGAGGGTAGAAGATCTGACGTTCAGATGATATGGGAAAAAATTCAGAAAGATTACCGACATCATGTTGTCCGTCAGCTTGCTTTTAACGGCATTCAAGAGCGAGCCTTTCCGAATTGGGGTATTCGATTCTATGGCGGTGATTTGATCGCTAAAGATGTTCCCCATCTGACGGGCCTACTTGACGGTATTCCTGATCATGATGTTGAGCTATTGGCAGCGATGCGCTCCGTATCAGATGGAGCAAAAAAGCAATAAAAAAGGGAGCAGCAATCTGCCCCCTCTCTTTACTGCCCAACGCATGCTTTACTAATGCAATTTATAGACTCAGATCTGCATTCATTACTTTTGTCCATGCTGCAACAAAATCATCGACAAACTTTTTCAGATTGTCGTCCTGTGCATAGACCTCAGCATAGGATCTCAGTACCGAGTTAGACCCCAAAACAAGATCTACTCGCGTTGCTGTCCACTTGGCTTTTTCTGTCTTACGATCAACCAAGTCGTAACTATTTCGACCAGTCGGCTTCCACGTGTAGCCCATATCAGTCAGATTGACGAAAAAGTCATTGCTTAGAACGCCTTCCCGATCTGTGAGTACACCCTGTTTCGTGCCACCGTAGTTGGTGCCAAGGACCCGCATACCGCCGATCAAGACAACCATCTCTACCGCACTCAGACCCATCAATTGCGTACGATCGAGCAGTAACTCTTCGGGCGTAACAATATAGTGTTGCTTAAGCCAGTTGCGGTAACCATCTGCTAAGGGCTCTAACACTTCAAATGACTCAATGTCGGTCATTTCTGGTGTGGCATCCCCCCGTCCAGCTGTAAAGGGAATCTGCACAGAAAAGCCACCTGCTTTAGCGGCTTGCTCAATACTGATATTGCCCGCTAGAACAATGATGTCCGCAATACTTGCGCCAGTTTCTTTGGCGATAGTTTCATATACAGCTAAGACAGTAAAGAGTCGTTTAGGCTCATTGCCTTCCCAATCTTTTTGTGGCGCAAGACGAATGCGAGAGCCATTTGCTCCGCCACGCTTATCTGAATCTCGATAAGTACGAGCACTGTCCCAAGCAGTATTAATCATATCGACACTAGATAGACCTGCAGCCAAGATTTTGGTCTTCGTTGCTTGGATATCGTAGTGTGTATTTCCTGCGGGTACTGGATCCTGCCAAATTAAATCTTCCTGAGGAACATCTGGCCCAAAATACCTTGCCTTTGGACCCATATCACGATGAGTTAACTTAAACCAAGCCCGTGCAAAGGTCTCAGAGAAGTAGGCTTGGTCTTGGTAAAACCGTTCCGAGATCTTGCGATACTCCGGATCCATTTTCATGGCCATATCGGCATCGGTCATCATTGGGTTGCAACGAATCGTTGCATCCTCAACATCAACTGGCTTATCTTCTTCTTTGATGTTGATAGGCGTATATTGCCAAGCTCCCGCAGGACTCTTGGTGAGCTCCCACTCATAGTTAAGTAGTAAATGGAAGTAGCCGTTATCCCACTGTGTAGGGTGGGTTGTCCAGGCACCTTCGATGCCGCTAGAGACGGTGTCCCAGCCTTGTCCAATGAGGTATGAGCCTGAACGGCGCACGTATTTCCAACCAGAAATGAGCCTGAAGGGGTAGGTTTCAGGCCCAACTGCCATTGGCTTGATCATCCAAGGATGGTGATCAACATGGACGAGACAAAGCTGCGCACGATTGCGCAACTGCAGGAATTTCTGGATGCAACCCCAGAAGTCAAATTCACGCTCGCCGCAGGCGTTGGTGACGCCCAGCGCTACGAACACATCAGCCGCGTTCTCAAGCGCTTTGAGTACCGCCAGTGCGGCAAACATGATCGCGGCGTGGTACTGGCCTACCTGCGCCACACCAGCGGCTACAGTCGCCCTCAGATCACCCGCCTGGTAGCGCGCTGGCAGGAGAACCGCCTGGCACCTGTGCCCCTGGCCAAACGCTACCGCGCCCCTGCTGCCCCCTTCACCCGCAAGTACACAGCTGTCGATGTCGCACTGCTCGTGGAGGTAGATCGCGCCAATGAAGATGTCTGTGGCCCGGCCATCGCCCACCTATTGCGCCGGGCCTACACGGTATACGGCGACAAGGACTACGAGCGCCTGGCCGGTCTGTCGGTCGCGCACCTGTACAACCTGCGCAAAAGTGCTGGCTACCAAAAACTTCGCGTCAGCTTCACCAAGACCCGATCGGTGTGCAACTCCATTGGCGTGCGCAAGGCACCCAGGCCCAATGGACGTGCGGGCTGGGTACGCATTGACAGCGTCCACCAAGGTGATTTGGATGGCCTCAAAGGGGTCTACCACATCACCTGCGTGGACAGCGTCAGCCAGTGGCAAGTAGAGGCTTGTGTAGAGGGCATCAGTGAGGCATATTTACTGCCGATTCTGCAGGCGGTGATTGCGCAGTTCCCGTTTGAGATTGAAGGGTTCCACTCTGACAACGGCTCGGAGTACATCAACCACAAGGTGGCCAAAATGCTAGAAAAGTTGCGTATCGAGCAGACCAAATCACGTGCCCGTCAAAGTAACGACAACGCCTTGGCAGAGAGCAAGAATGCCAGTGTGGTCAGGAAGCATATGGGCTACAGCCACATTCCAAAGAAGTACGCAAAACCCATCAATGCGTTCTATGAAGGTGTGTTCAATTCGTGGCTCAATTTGCACCGTCCTTGCTTGTTTGCCACCGAGGTGGTGTGTGACAAAGGGAAGGTTAAAAAGGTCTACAAGAACAAAGATGCGAAGACGCCGCTGGAGCGATTGGTGCAACTAAACGACAGGGGTTTGGTCAAGTTCAAAGCGGGCATCACGCTTGAAGATTTGCTGGCTCGGGCCAAAGAAAGAACCGATCTGCAAGCGGCCCATGAGATGCAAAAGGCCAAGGCCGATTTGTTTGAGTTATTCAACAAGCCAAAGCGCAAACTGCAGACTTGAATCGACGCCGAGTCGACACAGATTCGACGCAAAGAAAAACAAGAACGAGTGTGAAAAAACATGCGCGGGGGGGGCCTCCGGCGGCCTGGCAGGGGCCTGCATGAATGCAAATTAGAAGACAAAACCAAGTCCCTTAAACTTCCAGTTTTAACCCGGTCAGGTCAAGAAGCAAAGGTCACCAACTCAAACCCGCTTCAGGCTCATACCTGGATTGGAAAATACTGTCCCTGCCAATGCCTCTAGTCTGATGATTCATCCAGCCAAGGCCTTGTTCATCAATATCAGCAGCCTCCGGTACAGGGCCTAAATTAGCAGTATCACCATTGCCATGTGATTTGCCGACAGTATGACCACCTGCAGTCAGGGCAACGGTTTCTTCATCATTCATTGCCATACGTAAGAAAGTAGTGCGGATATCTTGAGCCGTTTTTAAGGGGTCAGGGTTGCCATCAACACCTTCTGGGTTGACATAAATCAACCCCATCATAACTGCGGCTAATGGGTTTTCTAGATCGCGCTCGCCGCTATAGCGACTACCTGCACCACCACTTTTTTGTAACCATTCTTTTTCAGATCCCCAATAGACTTCTTTTTGTGGATGCCAAATATCCTCACGGCCAAATGAAAATCCGAATGTTTTCAGTCCCATAGATTCATAGGCAATGGTGCCAGCCAGAATCATTAAGTCTGCCCAACTAATGTGATTGCCATACTTCTTTTTGATAGGCCACAGCAGGCGACGGGCTTTATCTAGGTTGACGTTATCGGGCCAGGAGTTCAGTGGGGCAAAGCGTTGATTGCCTGTGCCTGCACCCCCGCGACCATCTGCAATGCGGTAGGTTCCAGCTGAATGCCATGCCATCCGGATCATGAGGCCTCCATAGTGACCCCAGTCTGCTGGCCACCAATCCTGGCTATCCAATAGCAATGCCTTCATATCCTTCTTGAGGGCATCGACATCTAATGTTTTTAACGCATCCCGATAGTCAAAAGAAGATCCCATGGGATTGGTTTTGGCATCTTGTTGATGCAATATATCCAAATTGAGTGACTTGGGCGGTAATCATCCCCTTTTTAACCTAAGCTAAAAGTAGAGGCTGGTACTGCAATTGCTAGTTTTTGTTTAGGAGTAATTCCTCCTAAACCCATATTGGGTCTTTCGTGATTGTAGGTCCACATCCAGTGGGTTGCAAAATCTTGTACTTCATCAATCGATTCAAAGAGGTATTGATTAAGCCAGTCATATCTCACCGTACGGTTATAGCGTTCAATATAGGCATTTTGTTGTGGCTTACCTGGTTGGATGTAACTCATCTCTATCTGATGTTTAGCAGCCCATACAGTCAGGATGTTTCCTACGAGTTCGGGGCCATTGTCACAACGTATTTTTAAGGGCTTGCCACGCCATTCAATGATTTGATCGAGTGACCGGATCACTCGTACTGCGGGCATGGAAAAATCAATATCAATGGCCAAGGCCTCTCGATTAAAGTCATCGATCACATTAAAAAGGCGGATGGTTCTGCCGTCGTGCAACTGATCATGCATAAAATCAATCGACCAAGTGTCATTAATGCCTTGGGGTACAGCTAGTGGTAAAGGCTTTTCCCGAACCAAGCGTTTATGGGGTTTGATGCGTAAATTGAGCTCTAGTTCCTTATAGATCCGATAAACCCGTTTGTGATTCCATTTAAATCCCTTCACGTTACGCAAGAACAGGTAGCAAAGACCAAAGCCCCAGTTACGTTGATTGTGAGTAAGACGAACCAGCCAATCGGCAATGAGGGCATTGTCAGTCGACAGCTTGGGGCTATAGTGATAGCAGGTCTGGCTAATGACAAAGGTGTCGCACGCTAAGCGGATGCTCATACGACCCTTTTTTACTTCTTGGCTGGCCATCTCGCGGCGGCGAGATGGCCGAGTTACTTTTTTTGCAGAACTTCCTTTAAGACATCCGCCTGGAGTTGGACTTCGGCGTACATCTTCTTTAGGCGGGCATTTTCAAGCTCTAACTCTTTAACGCGGGACATCATAGAAGCATCCATACCGCCGTATTTAGAGCGCCACTTATAGAAGCTAGCAACGCTAATATTGTGCTCACGGCACAGTTCTGGGGCTGGCACGCCAGATTCGGCTTGTTTGAGGATGGCCATGATTTGGCTATCGGTAAATCGGGAGGTCTTCATAGAATTTCCTTTAAATCAAACTACATAGAAATTCTACTTTTAAATCAAGTTAAGCTAGGGGATGATTACCGGGCCACCAGACGGGACTATCCCCTTGTTCGGTATTGGCCCCATGAGCGACTGGACACATTCCTTGTGACGACATATGAATCTCCTATTGATTGAACTGCTGTAGATTCATCATGCGCTTTAAGTGAACATAAGACTAACGATTTAAACAAATATCGGTTATCTAATAAAGCGATAGTGCTGATGCTGGTTCCATTGCTGGAGCCAGAGCTGCTATCTGTAGGCTAGCCATGGCATATTTAGTATTAAACGGTAGTTAATTTAATAAATGAAGTCAATAAGGTTAATGTGATTTAGCAGAAGCTGTAATTTTTTCAGTGTAAGCAATTGCTAGTGCTGAAAAAACAAACGTTAAGTGAATTAAAGTCTGCCACATTAAGGTTTTTTCATTATAGCTTGATGCGTTTATAAAAGTTTTCAATAAGTGAATAGATGAAATACCAATAATTGCAGTTGCCAACTTCACTTTTAGTACGCCAGCATTAACATGAGACAACCACTCTGGTTGATCGGGGTGATTTTCAAGCTCCAGGCGAGAGACAAACGTTTCCCATCCACCTACGATGACCATGACTAGTAAATTAGAAATCATGACTACATCAATTAATCCTAGTACCACCAACATAATTTCAGTTTCAGATGGCATCCTCTGAACCAAGAGTGAAATGAGGTGCACTAGCTCCACCCAAAACTGCCAAACATAGACTGCTTGAGCCACTACTAGCCCAATATATAGGGGGGCCTGTAACCAACGCGTCATGAAGATCCATTTTGGTAATGGTCTTAATTTTTTCTCTAAATTAGAAATGTCGACTGGCATAGCGTATTTATCCTAGAGGTAAATTTTTAGTATGAAGAAATATGTAATATATGAGTAATCTATGTCTACAAATATAAGTGGAATAGTAACCCAGCAGCATGACTCGGGTGCTCTATCTATCCTCATTGGCCAAAAGGTTGGCTGAGCTAGCTTTAAAGCGAGTCTTGAATAAAGAAAAAACCTCTTCTGTATTTCATCAGAAGAGGTTTTTGATTAAGTACAGTTTATTTTTTAGTAGGTGCTTTGGCAAAGCGTAAGTAAGGAAGCTTGATATCCAGCGCTCCAAATTGCTCTTTAGCTGCATCATCAGATAAGGCCAGGCCCACAATAACATCCTGGCCTACTTGCCAATTGGCTGGGGTGGCAATTGGTGCACCATCGGTAATTTGAATGGCATCTAAAGCGCGTAAGATTTCAGCAAAGTTACGACCTACTGCCATTGGATAAGAAATGGTGAGACGAATCTTTTTATCAGGCCCAATGATGAATACCGTTCGTACGGTCGCTGTGTGAGCTGGAGTTCTGCCGTCTGGGAGATAAGCTTCTGCTGGCAACATGTTGTACAGTTTGGCAACCTCTAGTGAGCGATCATCAATAATTGGAAAGTTGGCTGGTACACCAGCAGTGGCTTCAATATCTTTTTTCCATTTAAGGTGCTCTTCAACACTATCAACAGAAACACCCATCACCTTAGTGTTTCGTTTTTCAAATTCAGGGGAAAGCTGAGCTACAGCACTAAATTCTGTGGTGCATACGGGTGTGAAATCTTTGGGATGGGAAAATAAAATAGCGTAATGATTGCCAATCCATTCATGAAGACTTAACTTACCAGTTGTAGAGTCGGCAGTAAAGTCGGGTGCAACGTCGTTTATTCTCAGTGACATAATTTATTTTCCTAATGATGAATTGGTCATACTGTTATTGGGCTGCTCTTTTAATCGCATTCATTACTTTAGTCTTGATACGCTGATTGCAAACGACTTAAAAGTGATTCGCTTATATTCATTAGTAATATGAGTTTGTATAAGCCTGCATAAGTCATTACTGGCACCATGACCGTTACCGTAGGCCAGCAGATCTCTTTATTCAGCGAGACCGGTGACCAGAGCTACGTAAATGCTGAATTTTGAGGTACAAGATAGTGGCAGATAGCCCAAAGGTAATGATGTTAGCGACCAGGATTGGGCCACTGCCGATTCGAATGCCGTAAATAATCCACAAAATGATCCCGAATGTAAAAGCGGCATACATGCCAAGTGAGATGCCCGATAGATCACGGGTGGTAATTGAGCGATAAGTCTGCGGTATAAAGGCTGCGGTCGTAATGGTAGCCGCGATGAAGCCTAGGATGTTATCGAAATCCATTAGTGAACAATCACATTCTTGAGTTGGTCATCCTCAATAATTTCAGTGACCAGATCGAGTCGAATTCTGGGATTGCTTTGGGAGAGCAAATGATTTTTTTGGGCTAATGAGATTGGTAAGAGTTCCGCGAGCCGATTCGAGACCCAGCCGCAGTCATCCATCTTATAGGGCTCTTTAAAGGGGGTATCACCTAATAAATCCTCTTTCTTGATAACCGATATGATTTCTTCTAAGAGGGTGGCTACTTTCTGATGCTCTGGTGGTATTGCCATGAGGGGATCGTTATCCATCATCTCTACCTCGCCCATCCATAGACCATCTGCCTCTTGTTTGGCACTAATAAGCTTAAAGCGTTTGGTGCCAAAGGACTTGGTCATATACAAAGCGGGCTGAATGGGGTCAAAGTCTTCAATTTGAGCGAGGGTACCCATTTGAGAGAAGGCTGCTAACACGTTATCTGAGCTCAAATCATCTTCATTTACGATACTGATGACACCAAATTCTGTTTTTTCGCGAAGACAGCGTTTCATCATATCGAGATAGCGGGCTTCAAAAATTTTCAAGGCAATGATGCCATCTGGAAAGAGAATGGTACCCAGGGGGAATAGGGGAATTGTTTGCGTGTCAGCAATGGTATTAGTCATCGTTCAAATGTAACGGATTTAGGGGAGTTCTGCTGGCATAGCTCTAAAATAAGTGGATGTACGATTTTCCCTTGCCTGATCACCACTGCTACGGTCCTTCTCCAGATCCACTGCTTTTAGCTCAATGGCTGGAAGAATCCAATGCGCTGACATGTTCGATTCTGAAAAATCTGCAAGCCGGTCAAGAATTGGTCCCACAACTAGATATTGTGAATCCCCCCTATTGGGAATTTGGGCACCTTACCTGGTTCCATGAATTTTGGGTTCAGCGCAAGGGTAACGATCAATCCCCGTCTGCTTTGCAAAATGCTGATTATTGGTTTAATTCCTCAGATATTGCTCATGGCGATCGGTGGAGTATTGCAATGCCCTCTATTGATGCATTGCTGGAATTTAATGCGCAAGTCGTTTCGCGCACCCAATGCCTGTTGCAGCAGACCTTATCCGCAGAGGATCTGTACTTTATTCAGCTGGCAATCTTTCATCAAGATATGCACAATGAAGCATTCGCCTATATGTGGCAGACGCTAGGATATGCCGCTCCGTTTGAGTCCTTCAGTAAAAAAGAGGTCTCGCCATCCACATACAAATCCACACTCCCATCCAACACCTACATTACATTTGCAGAGACTACGGTCGTTGCAGGTTCAAGGCCGCATAGTGGCTTTATCTTTGATAATGAGAAGTGGGGGCATCCAGTAGTTGTACCTGCTTTTTCTATTGCACAGCAGGCCGTCAGTAATGCAGCTTACTTAGCGTTTCTTGAGTCAGATCAGAATCAATCAAAGATCAATCCCTCGATTCCCCTAGGGCATTGGAAAAAAGAAGGTGCAGTTTGGATGCAGCGTACTTTTAATCAGTGGAGTCCACTTAACCCTCATGAGCCAGTTCGCAACATCGCTTATGCCGATGCTGAGCAGTATTGTCAGTGGGCAGGTGTTCGTATGCCTACCGAGCATGAATTAAGCCTACTGCTGTCACAAGAGAGTCAGGCATGGCAGGCCTCTCATTTATGGGAATGGACTACCAGCGTATTTGCACCGTTTCCGGGCTTTACGGCAGATCCTTACGCGGATTATTCCCAGCCTTGGTTTGATGGTAGCTATCAAGTTCTTAAAGGCTGGAGTGCCTACACGCCTGAGCGTATGCGACGTCCAGCACTTCGTAATTTTTATAAACCTAGCCGCAGCGATCACTTTTGCGGCTTTCGTACGTGTTTGCTCTAAATTGAGTAAGCTACTTCCTTAATCAATCTCTCAATTAAATGAATATTTATGTCCTATAACGGTCGTCTTACCTCTTTATCTCACGGCGGTGGCTGTGGCTGCAAAATTGCGCCTGGCGTTCTCAGTGATATTCTGAAAGCTTCACCAATCCGCAATATCCCTGCTGCTTTACTAGCTGGTTCTGACAATAACGAAGATGCAGCTGTTTATCAGATTAATGAGAACCAGGCGATTGTGGCGACTACCGACTTTTTTATGCCAATCGTTGATGATCCGTTTGAGTTTGGTCGGATTGCAGCAACCAATGCCATTTCAGATATTTATGCCATGGGCGCTCAGCCCTTATTTGCGCTTGCCTTATTGGGCATGCCTATCAATGTTTTACCCCTTGAGGTAATTCAGCAGATTACGGCAGGCGGAGAGTCTGTGTGTAATGACGCCGGCATCATGATTGCGGGTGGTCACTCCATTGATACGGTCGAGCCTATTTATGGCTTAGTAGCGATTGGCGTGGTGGACCCCAAAAAACTCAAACGTAATAGCGGCGCCCAATTAGGTGACAGTATTATTTTGAGTAAGCCATTAGGGGTTGGCATTTTGTCTGCTGGATTAAAGCAAGAAAAACTTTCAGATGCCGGTTATCAAGAGATGATTGCGTTAACAACAAAGCTCAATAAACCAGGTGTGGCATTGGCTCAGCTCGATAGCGTGCATGCCTTAACGGATGTGACCGGCTTTGGCTTAGCTGGACACCTTCTCGAGCTAGCAAGAGGCGCTAAATTAGAGGCGCAGCTGGAATGGAATGCCATTCCGGTAGTGGCAGAGGCAGTCAAATTAGTTCAGGCAGATATTTATACAGGGGCGTCTACTCGTAATTGGATTGGATTTGGAGCTGAGGTGAAGCTAGCTCAGCATATCGCACTATGGCAACAGAACGTCTTGACGGATCCCCAGACCAGCGGTGGATTGTTGATTTCTTGTGCGCCAGAAGCAGAAGCAGAAGTGCTATCTATTTTGCAGGCTGGTGGATTTAATAGTGCGAAAAAGATTGGCCAGTTCATTTCGGGATCTGGGGTCTCGGTCGCGTAATTTTTTAGTTTTTTACTTTTATTTAAATTTTTTAGAAATTGGAAATTGATATGAAAACGATTCTTCGATGTGCTGCCGCTTGTTTTATTTTTGGTGTAATGGGTTTACAGGCAAACGCCCAAAATGTTTTGCGAATCTCTGCTATTCCGGATGAGGCGCCAACAGAACTACAGCGCAAATTTAAGCCTTTGGGTGATTATCTAGCAGCAGAGACTGGGATGAAGGTGGAGTTCACTCCTGTGACTGACTACGCCGCTGTTGTCGAGTCTTTGGCAACTAAAAAAATTGATATGGCTTGGCTTGGTGGCTTTACTTATGTTCAGACAAAAATCAGAACAAATGGAACAGCATTACCGATTATCCAACGCGTAGAAGATGAAAAATTCAGAAGTGTGTTCATCGTCCCAGCTGACAGCACTGTCAAGACTTTGCCTGAGCTTAAGGGAAGTACTATTGCTTTTGGTTCGCCATCATCGACCTCTGGCCACCTAATGCCACGCTATTTCCTAATGCAAGCTGGTGTTAACCCAGATAAAGATTTTAAGAATATTGCTTTCTCAGGTGCACACGATGCAACCGTAGCGTTTGTGGCTAGTGGCAAAGCAGATGTTGGCGCATTGAACATCTCTGTTTGGGATAAATTGCTAGAGTCAAAAAATCCCAATGCGTTGAAAGTAAAGGTGCTTTCTACAACGCCAACTTATTTTGATTACAACTGGACTGTTCGCGGAGATCTGGATCCTGCACTGGTCAAAAAAATTAGCAATGCATTCTTAAAATTAGAAGCCAGCAATCCTAGTTATAAAGAGTTAATGGACTTACAGCGTGCGACTAAGTATGTGACTACCAAGTCTTCAAACTATGACGATATTGAAAAAGCTGCGCGCTCTGCTGGTTTAATTAAATAACTCCAGTGAGCTTAGTAAGTAATTCAGAAAAAGTTAAATAAGCAAATGGATTTTTCAGTACAGCAACTCAGTTTTCAGCATACAAATGGCGTCCAGGCTCTCAAGAGCATCACTCTTTCGGCTAAAGCTGGGGAGTGCATTGCCGTTATTGGGGCATCGGGCTCGGGTAAGACATCTTTACTCAATATCTTAGCCACTGCTTTAAAGCCAACTGGGGGCTCTGTAGCGCTCGATGGGAAGAATCCATGGGGCTTGTCAATTGGTGAACTCAAGCGACTGCGTTCACGCATTGGCTTAGTTCATCAGGCTCCACCCATTCCATCACGTCAGCGTGTGATAACGGCGATTTTGGCGGGTCGTCTCGGTCAATGGCCGCTATGGAAATCCATCGTTTCCCTGATCTATCCCTTCGATATCGCTGGTGCCCGTGCGTGCCTAGAGCGATTAGATTTGTCGGATCGGTTATTTGAGCGGTGTGATTGTTTATCAGGCGGCCAATTGCAAAGGGTAGGGGTGGCAAGAGCCTTATATCAAGGACCTGATCTGCTCTTGGCGGATGAGCCAATATCCGCTATGGATCCTGTTCTATCGGATCTCATTATTAGTGAGCTGATGAATGAGGCCAAGGAGAGAAAGATTACTCTAGTGGCTAGTTTGCATGCTGTAGATATAGCACTGCGTTGGTTTCCTCGCATCATTGGTATCCGCAATGGTGAGATTGCCTTTGATCTTCCTGCTGAGAAAGTAACTCAAGACTTACTCAAAGAACTGTATTCCTCTGAAATGGGGATGCTTCCGATGCAAAATCACCCCGCCATTACTTAAAGAGCCCGCATTATGGCGATCACAGTAACTCGCTCTTTCCTGGGCACTCTAGATCCTGCTGCCCCCTATCGCTTTTTGGGCATAGCCGTAGGAATCTGCTTGCTGTGGCCCATGTTGCAGTTGGCGCAGTTCAATCCCTTGTTGCTACTGGACCCTAATAATATTCGCGTGTTCGGTGATTTTCTAATTCAATTCTTTCCACCCAATCTACGGGTAGATTTTTTAGAATTAGTGTTGACGGCAACGATCCAAACCTTAGCAATGGCGACAGCAGGTATCGCTTTAGCGTTAGTGATAGCGGCGCCTTTAGGATTGATTATTTCTTATAGCCTATCCATTTCTAGAATTGGCCCTGCCTCGCATCATCCTCTTGCGCAAGGTGTTCGCTGGTTTGCGCGCTTTTTGATGTTGGTGTTGCGGGGAATTCCGGAGATTGTTTGGGCTTTGTTGTTAGTGAGAATTTTTGGACTAGGCCCCATTGCTGGGGTATTAGCTATTGCGATTACTTATGGCGGTATGTTGGCTAAGGTCTATTCTGAGATTTTAGAGTCAGGCAATACTTTGCCAGCAAGGGCGATCTTATTGGCTGGTGGGGGTCGCTTAGTGGCGTTCTTTTATGGAATGTTGCCAGGCTGTGCGCAGGAATTAGCTTCTTACACAGTTTATCGTTGGGAGTGTGCCGTCAGGGCCTCTGTCATTATGGGTTTTGTAGGAGCAGGCGGTCTTGGGCAGTTGATGGATCAGTCGATGAAGATGCTGAACGGTGGCGAGGTCTCCACTATCCTGATAGTTTTTCTGGGTCTTGTCCTGTTGGCTGACTACATAAGCTTGTTTATTCGAAAGCAGCTCGAATGAAGATGCAGGTCAATAGTGAAACGATGAAAACAGCCATCCATTCAATTGGTGCTAAGCCTGCCCGTCAGTATTGCATCCGATGCCTGATTACCTTGGCTCTTATCTTGGGTTTAACGGTACTAAGTTTTATGTATCTCTCGCTTAATCCGGCTGCTTTATTTACCAGTGAAGCATTGAGTAGCCTATTTGAATTTGTAGGGCGTTTTTTCCCGCCAGACCTTAGTGATGATTTCTTAAAGAAGATTGGGGCGGGTTTTTTAGAAACGATTGCTATTTCTGCCTTAGCCACCCTGACCGCTGCTGTGCTCAGTATCGGCCTAGCATTGCCAGTGGCAGGGCGCTTTGGGTTGCCTGCTAAAGTTGTCGCTCGTTTTATGTGTAATTTCTTGCGCTCTGTACCGGAATTAGTTTGGGCAGTCTTGATGGTATTGGCAGTAGGACTTGGTCCATTTGCTGGAACACTTGCCCTGACTTTGCATACTACTGGGGTGCTTGGGCGTTTATTTGGTGAGACTTTAGAGAATTATCCGCCCGCTGCCAGTAATGCATTAACCCTTAGCGGCGCAGGACCCATAGATGCTTTCTTGTACGCTACTTTCCCGGGCATAGCACCACAACTACTGTCCTATAGTCTTTATCGTTGGGAAATGAATATCCGTATGGCGACGATTTTAGGGTTTGTTGGGGCGGGTGGTTTAGGGCAAATGCTGTTCTACGAATTATCTTTGCTACGTGAACCACAAGCCTCTACGGTAATTATTGCTATGTTGCTGCTAGTTTTTTTAGTGGACGCTATCAGCAATCGATTGCGCCGAATACAAATGCATAACTTAGGTTAATAAATCATGACTCTAGCTTCAGACACTACTCAAGAAATTATCTCCGGACTACAAGCAAGTACGCCATCGATTTCTCCTAAGTTTTTTTATGACGACATTGGCTCTCGGTTGTTTGAGGTGATTACCTTATTAGATGAGTATTACCCAAGCCGTACTGAGAAGTCCATTATGGAGGCCAATAGTCAGGCAATTGCGCTTGCCGTTGGTCGGTGCGACGTGCTGCTAGACCTCGGCGCAGGAAATTGCGCTAAAGCTAGCGCGTTATTTGATTCGATCAAGCCAAAACAGTATCGGGCGCTCGATATTTCTAAAGCGTTTTTAGAGTCTGCAGTAGCGGATTTGCAAAAACGGTTTCCAATGATTGAGATGCAGGCACAGGCCTTTGACTTAATTCAGCCTTTGGATTTTCCGGATCTCATCAATCAGCGTAAAACATTCTTTTATCCAGGGTCGTCTATTGGTAATTTTGACACTGAGGGCGCAAAACGATTTTTTGAGAATATCACTAAGGTATGTCAAGGTGCTGGCGGTCTATTAATTGGTGTAGATCTGATTAAAGATCGGGAGGTACTGCATCGCGCTTATAACGACTCTCTTGGGGTGACCTCAGCCTTTAATCTCAATGCGTTGCTTCACATTAATCGATTAATTAATACCAACTTTGATGTACGTGATTGGGAGCACCACGCTATCTTTAATGAATCTCTCTCGCGCATTGAGATGTACTTACGAGCCGTACGTGATGTCCAGGTATCTTGGCCTAGTGGGAAGCAGTTATTTCAGAAGGGCGAGCTGATTCATACGGAAAATAGCTATAAATATACGATTGCCGGTTTTACACAGATGCTCTTGGACGCAGGCTTTAAGACTGTGCAGACTTGGACTGATCCAAACTCACACTTTTTGGTGTGTTATGCCAGTGCCGAGTAAGACGGAATTGACCAAGGATTGGATAGAGCGCATCTCAAAAGCAGGCTTTATTAAGCTTTGGCGTGCATGAATTTGTTTTTCTAGAGATTGATAAAACCGAGGCTCAGTTTCAGCTCGATGAAGCAAGGCGGCCAAAGCTTTCTCATCACCCACACGGAAGTAAGCAGAATAAAAATCGCCTAGTAGCCCCCGATTTCCAGGAATGTCAGAGGCAATTACCGGCACCCCAATGGCAATCGCTTCGGATACAACATGAGCACCCCCCTCCATGAGGCTGGTAATTACCATGAGATGACTACGCGCTAGTTTTTGCAATGCTTGGGCATGACTCATTTCGTCTAACCATTCATAACGGGGGAGCTTGGCTTGATATCTGATTGCCATCTGACGCATATCCGAGCTCATCGCCTTACCTAAGTGCTGAACGCGGATAACACTCTCAGAGGGAAGCTCTACAAGACAGCGTGCGGTGCAAAAAGGATCCTTCTCTGGGCGAAGATGACCGATAACACTGACCAGAAAATGCCGCTTTAAGAGCGGCTTACGCGCAATTGCCTTCACTGATTGATAAATGACATGCACTTTTTGCTGCAATGCTTTGGGGATGATTTCCATAGCGGCTGATTGGAGTAATACGATCTTATCTGCTAGCTGCATCGAGAGTAGTACCTCAGGATGTTGTTTGATGTCTCGATAAAGGTCAGTCCCCGTCATCATCAAAATGACAGGCTTATGGGGGTAGATTTTCTTAAAGCGCAAAATGGAGTCATGGCTTCGATAAGCATGTAGTGCGATGAGAAGGTCGGTATCGCCTTGAGCCCACGACTCCGATATTCGTGATGAGTAGCCTAATTGCTTTAAAAATCTATCCCAGCGCTGGGCAGTAATGCGATTGCCATGTAGGCTGCCTACCGGAGCAGGAGTCACGATATTAATTTTGAACTTGATCTTAGCTTTAGTCTTGTTCCGGATAGAGGGGAGTTTGCTAGCCATTAATGCTATCTTACCTATCCCTAGCCAACTTGTCTTTGATGAAGTGTAGAAGTGAGCTCAAACACTCTAGATTTAGCAATGGTACGTAAGCTTTTCTGAATCAGCTTGTAGATATCCAGATCAAACTCAGGTTCACCAGATTCTAATAATTCTGCAATTTCTTCTTCATTCATGGCGGTACCTAAATAGCACCAGTGATCAATGATATGAACCACATTCCCCTCTTGGATGCCAATTGGTCCCTGATAAGTCCAGTGGGCTACCTTGAATTTCTCAAGAACCGTAGCAAGTTTAATGTTGTGTATTTCATATGATTCTTTGGCAATACAGGCACCTTGGCATTTTTTTACTTGATACCCAAAGCAGGGTTGATCTTTTGTAAGCTTTTCAAGGCCTAGCAGGCCAAGGCATAAGTGATTTCGCTCAGCTATCGAACTGAGCATTATTTTTGCCTCACGCCGACTGTAAAAAAGTCCAAAAAGGTTATCTTGTCTTCCGGGCTTCAGTTGATGGTGGGTTACCAACTCTGGAATGAGGACACCAGCAGAATTGGTAGTTAATTGCCAGGCACATAAATCCTTGGATCTTCTTAACTTGACATTCAGCGTGGGCAATCGCTCCTTGATGAGCTTGGATTCTAGTAACAGAGCACCAATTTCACCGGCTGTCTCGATCCAGTCAATGTCCCTTACTTGCATGGCTAAGTTCATTTCTTTTCGTTTAGAAAGGGCGCTTTGAAAATGGCTCAATACGCGGGTACGAATCGAAATACTTTTGCCAATATAGATTGGCATTTTATTTTCACCGTAAAAAATATAGACCCCAGGTTTTTCAGGTAATAGATTCATGAGATCTGGATCAATATGGCTAGGTAGGCTTGAGTTTCCCAATAAAGATTGAGCGGCACCGTAGAGCTCTTCTGAGCCTAGCTTGCTGATACAGCAATTCCAAAATTGCAGTAATAAATCAGCATCTCCTAGGGCGCGGTGACGACTGCTCACTTTCAGTTGATGAGCCTGGATTAAGGTATCTAGGTTATGTCTTACTTGATTTGGAAAAAGCTTACGTGACAGCTTGACGGTACACAGTACTTTGGGTTTGAAGTCAATCCCCACGCGCTTGAAGGATGCCTTTAAGAATCCATAATCAAAGCGGGCATTGTGAGCAACAAAAATCTTCCCCTCTAATTTTTTAGATAATGCGCGACTGATTTCTTCAAAGTTTGGAGCATTGGCCACCATATCAGGCCGGATACCGGTAAGCGCTTGAATATTGCTTGGAATAAATGTCTCTGGGTTTATGAGTTGCTCCCAAACATCTACTTCACCGTTGTGTAGTGTGACGATTCCAACTTCTGTGATGCGATCCCGCTCAAAATTAGACCCGGTTGTTTCTATATCAACAAAAGCAATTTCTGGAAAATCGTCTGATGGGGTTTTCATTATTAGAAAAGGGCGCTGACATACGCCTTAAGAATACATTCGATTCACAGCCTTAGCTAGATGAAAGCCGCTCATCCATGCCCCCTCTACTGTGGACGTTCTTAACCAGTCTCCACAAAGTGCGAGTTGATTTTGTGCATCTAAACCATAGTTTGAATGGCTTTCATTTTCTAATTTAGCGTAACGCCATAGGTGCGTTTGATACAAGTCACATTCAGCACCTGTTAAATTTTGGAAAGCCTCTATCAATAAAGGCTCTACTTCATAGTGGCTGAGTTCGAGATGCTCTTCAGACCAAGCGGGATTGGCCTGGGCCACCCAAGTTTCGTATCTTGAGCGTTCTGGTTTTGTATTGTCTCTAGCGATCCAAGAGAAAATATGGTCGTTAATAAAAGCACCATCAAAATCAAGCGTTAAAGGATTTTTAAGGTAGGCCAAAAAAGTCCAGCAGGGCAGCATCTTGACTTCACTGCACATCGTTTGGAGGTTCTGTGAGTTTTTCGCAACGAGGTTCTTCGCTTGGGCTGGAGGAATAGCGCAGATCATAAAATCAAACTGATGAGCTAGTGCACCAGATTCTTTTGAGGAAACTTCCCAATAACCATCTGTCTTGGTAATTTCTGTAATAGTCTGAGAAAGTTCAAGCGCTACATTTTTCGCTAGATACTTAGCGGGGGAAGTCATTTCTGGTACGCCAACAAATCTTTTTTTGGCGGGATCCGAGTCTATAGTCTCACCATGGGTGTAGCTGACGATCTTACCTAACCAAGGACTGGCAACTCCAGCCTGAATCCACTGCTGCACCTCTTCAGAAAAAAGAGGATCTTTTGCAGTGAAGTATTGAGCTCCGTGATCGGCGCCCCATTTTTCGTAATTCCGGTGGCTCATGCGTCCACCTACCCCATGACTTTTATCGAAGATGACTACTTCATGTCCTGCTAGTGTGAGTTGATGGGCGCAAGAGAGTCCTGCGATACCAGCACCGATAATGCCGATTTTGAGAGATTTCATTGAAAGGGATAATTCATTAAATTGAGCTATATGTTAATCCCTTTAGGCCTAATCTGCTTGGCACGGGAGTCTGTATGCCTCTAAAGGGAGGGGAGTTTGTAGCTGCAAGATTTTCAAGAAAAGATTATATTGATGTTTCGCAGTGCTATCAATACTTAGGTGCTAAAAATATGATCCGATTTCTTGTCCTTACTCTCGCAATGCTATCTACGCCTGTCTTCGCAGACCTGCCTTCAGACTTGGCGCAAGCCTGTCAAAGAGAGCAAGTGAAAGCCCATAGCAATCTAAACAAATCCCTTGTGGAAAAGGATTTTCAGCCATATTGCACATGTGTAGTTAAAGCAGTTTCCGATAAGCTCAGTAATCGTCAGTTAAATGAACTGAAGATGCATGGCTGGGATAGCAAATCGAGCTGGTTTAAAAGTGCTCAACAGTCAGCCGAAAAAGCGTGCATGGTTGATGATGCCAAAATGAAAGCTTAGGAAATATCATGAGTTCAAATTTATTGAGTTTGTATATCGTCGCTGGAATGCTAGGCATCATGTTATTTTTTACTGTTGCTGTTGCGCCTACGGTATTCAAGGTGCTGCCTCAAGAATGGTCAAGTAAATATGTCAGGGCTTTTTTCCCAAAATACTATATTTTCTTAGGCCTTTTTAGTTTGTTGTCTGCCTATTTGATTGAGGGGAATGTAAATACCCTTCTTTTGATTTTGTGCACAGTTTTATTTTTATTCACACTGTTAATATTGATGCCTGCCATTAATCGTGCCACTGACTCAGGTAATAAGAAATACTTTGGACTCCTTCATGGCCTGAGTGTGTTGGTTAATTTGATTCAGTTTGGTATTTTTGTTTACGTATTGCTCTACGAGTAAAAATCAGACCTAGCGGCACTGATTTTTTCTGCCAAGATTAACTTTTCCCATCAATTCTTCTACGGCTGTGCGCTGCCACACCATCCTTTAAAGCCATTCGGACTGGTTTAGCAATCATGGCGACCGCAGCATTGATGGCTATTCTTTGCAGTACTGAAGGTTTTTTCCGCTCAATAAACGCAAAGGCCCAATCAGGGAGATTGGCAAAGCCTGCCTCGGTAATGAGCTTAACAAACGGTTTAGTAGGTAAGCTTGTCGGAAAGTGGTCTAGTAGCTGAACGATACTCCTAGCTCTCTCCCCGTAATGAAGCTCTGACCTGTATTGGCGAATGAGATGCAGTGTTTCTATTTTTGTCTTTGGTAAACCAGGTGCGCCCAATTTATTGGCTAATAAAGTCATCTCATCAAAATATTGATCCTCTTGGCGCGTACTGATATTGTTATTTTTATGTGTCAGGTAGGAGCTTAAAAAACTACTGGTTTCAGTACTATGTACCCAGGCTAATAGGTGGGGGTCGGTTGCGCTATAGAACTTTCCAAACTCGTCTACGCCCTGGACCTTCTGATGAATCAGATTGACCTTGGCGATGATGTTTTCAGCCATCGATACCGATCCGTATGTTGTGGCGGCGATAAAGAATGCAGTTCGACCTAGGCGTCCCTTGAGATCCTCTCTAAAGGTAGAGTGATCCCAGACTCCACCAAGAGCTCCTGGGTGCAAGGCCTGCAAAATTAAGGAACTAATACCGCCAATCATCATGGACATAAAATCTGCATGAATTTCCCAGGACATGGATTCCGGGCCAAATAGACCTCGGTCACCTACTGGCTCTAAAAAAGCTACCGGTGGACCCTTGCTGCCCCCAACCATTTCACGAATGGCTTTGCGGATGGATTCTTCAATCATGGTTGACATAGCAATAGTAGTTAAATAAACCGCAGTTTAGGCGGGAATGCGTTTTATTGTTTGCTCCGACTGAAGTCCCCGCCCGAACCTGAGGCCTCAATGAGTCAAGCATGCTATCGTGACCCTTTACCCCAATCAAGGATCAAGATTATGAATACATTGGACGCAATTCGCGCAAGACGGGCAGTTAAGCACTATGACCCGGCATTTACAATTCCCAAGGAAGAGCTGGAGCAGTTAATTGACCTAGCGATGCAATCCCCTTCGTCTTTCAATATCCAGCACTGGAGGCTAGTTAATGTCACAGATCCTGCAATTAGAACGCAATTGCGTGCAGCGGCCCATGATCAAGCTCAAGTAACAGATAGCTCTTTATTATTTGTTGTCTGTACTGATTTAAAGGCTTGGGAAAAAGACCCACAACGATATTGGGTGAATGCACCTAAGGAGGCGCAAGATATATTGGTGCCTTGGATTAATCCATTTTATGCAGGTAATGAGCAACTTCAGCGTGATGAGGCAATGCGTTCTGTAGGTATATTGCTGCAAACGATGATGTTATCTGCAAAAGCAATGGGATATGACTCTTGTCCAATGATTGGATTTGACTCTGATAAGGTAGGGCAAATCATCAAGCTACCAAAAGACTATGCCGTGGGCGCAATGCTCGTCATTGGCAAGGGAATTAAGTCTGCATGGCCTAAGCCAGGATTTATTTCCAAGGCTGAAATGGTGATAGAAAATCATTTCTAATTTAAGGTATTGAGAAAAAATAGCTGATCTCGGTCAGCTATTTTCTTATATTTTTTTATTTATATTTTTCTGTGTTGGCCGTAAAATCATTTTATGAAATGGCTTTTATCCCTTCTAGTCTTGATCCACTTTTCGGCCTTTGCCCAATCGACCACTAGTTCTTTTGACGTGGATGTTGATGTATCAAGGGTAGGTAAAAATTTGAAAGTGCAGGCATCGTATCGTTTGCCTATTTCATTATGTGCCGCTTATCAATTTTTGACTGACTATGATGGCGCTAGAAATATCCCGGGCATTATTGAGTCTAAGGTAATTTCTAGGGCGAGAGGTAAAGTCCAGGTGGAGAGGCTAATCCAGGAGAGAATCCTCTTTATTCCTATTAATATGCGATCGGTAGTTGAGTACTCAGAGTTACCAAATCGCGGTTTAGATTTTGAGCAAACTAGCGGCGATAATAATTTATATAAAGGGACATGGCGCCTCACAGATGAAGGAAAGAAGATTCTCTTTCAATATCAAAGCTTAGTTGAGCCTAACTCTGTGATGCCAAATATTGTGATCGAGTACTTCATTGAAAATAGCATTCAGTCACGCTTCGAAAAAATGGCAGAAAATGCCTATCAATTTGGACAAAAGCCTACCCTGGCCTGCAAGTAGATTTTTAGGGCAGGACTGCCATCCACTGATCATCGATCTTGGCAAGCTCAACGCGAGATAGTAAGTGCGCCTCTTCCCAATAGCGTCCAGACTCAACAAAGTAGCCTAATTTTTCTTCAGAGTCTAATGCGGCTTGTATGCGTTGCTGATCAAGTTGATCTTGAAGATTTTTGAGGTGTTGATTAAAGCCCTGCTCAGTAAGAACCTGTAGTTGATCGACCGACATGCGAGGAAACATCAGCCTTGAAGTGGGTTGATCACTCAGGTTGACACAAAGACATTGCTGCCCCGCTGCTAAGGCTAGCAGTCGGATCGATTTAGCTTCTAGTGATTGCAAGGTCACATCATCTCTTAACGGGTCGGGCGCGCCATTTCCATAAAAATGCGTTTGACTACCGTCACTTGGGTAAATCATATCGCAGCCAATGAAGGCCATTACATCTGGTTTAAGGGCCCCTAAGACCCAATAGGCCGCTGTATAGGCCATCGTTCCACCGGCATAGATAAAGCCGCCATAGGTATTTTGGGTGGGCACGAAGTCTTTAGCAACAATCAGGCGCTGGCTTGCTTGAATGGTCGTTGGAGCATTCTCCGATGGAAAGTCTTCAGGAAATACTAAATAATCCCAGTCCGATCGAATGCGCCATGCATTATTGATAGCGGCAATAGTGTGTGTTGACTTATCCCATAGGGTGGAGCGTGAGGCATCTGGTGCACTGCCTATGACGATCACGATGTTTGGTTTTTTTTGGGAGATCATTGGTGTTAACTCAGGTATGTCATTCCATTTTAAGTCACCCTCTGGTCCTATAAGCCTATTTTTATGAGCTGACAGTATGTAGATGGATTTCTATTGTTATGATTTGAGGTATACCAACGTAGTATTTATAACGGCAAAAAGAGCGCCAAGGGTCAATAATATGCATCCCAGATTTTATAGTTACGAACCCAAAAATGGTCACGGCTTGGCGCATGATCCTTTTAATGCCATTGTGGGCCCAAGACCGATAGGTTGGATTTCGACAAAAAGTAATGCAGGAATTCTCAATCTAGCCCCATATAGTTTTTTTAATGCCTTTAATTATGTTCCACCAATTATTGGTTTTTCTAGTATTGGCCACAAAGATAGCTTAAGAAACATTGAAGAAAATGGCGAGTTTGTTTGGAATTTAGTCACCAAGTCTTTGGCCGAACAAATGAATACGACTTGCGTCAGCGTGGGCCCTGACGTGAATGAATTTGAATTAGCGGGCCTAGAAGCTGTGGCCTCGACTATTGTATCGGTCCCTAGGGTGGCATTAAGTCCTGTGAGCTTTGAATGTAGGGCAACACAAATTGTTCAACTCGAAGGTCTAGACAAGCAAAAAGTACAAAGCTGGCTGATATTGGGGGAGGTGCTCAATATTCATATTGATGAAGTGTTTTTAGAGGGTGGTATCTATGACACTGCTAGTGCTGGTCATATCTTAAGAGGGGGTGGTCCAGCGGATTACTTCACCGTAGGCCAAGAGCAGCTATTTAAAATGACTAGACCTAAATCGATCTAAATATGACTGCTGATCTTAAAATAGATGTTGTTTCGGATATTGCCTGTCCTTGGTGTGCGGTTGGCATTGGCAATCTAATGCAAGCCATCAACGCGCTGGGAATTCGAGAGCAGATTAATCTGGAGTTTCAGCCTTTTGAATTAAACCCCTCCATGCCAGTTGGAGGCCAGGATGCGATTGAGCATTTGACGCAAAAATACGGAATGGATGAGGCGCAAGTAAAAGCTAATCAGGCGAACATTCGCACTAGAGCAAAAACTGCTGGGTATGATTTTCATCCAGAGGGGCGTAAGCGTGTTTACAACACCTTTAACTGTCATCGATTGCTGTACTGGGCATTGCTTGAGATTGGTGCTGGTGCTCAGTATCATTTGAAGCATCAATTACTCAAGGCATATTTTGAGGATGCTAGCGATATGGATGAGATTGATACATTGCTTAATGCGGTGGACCGGGCCGGGTTGAACCGGGTGGCAGCACAAGAGATTATTCAGGGCAATCGATACGTTGATGAAGTGAAGGCCCTTGAGCGTGAATATACTCAGGCTGGTATTTCAGCGGTGCCAGCAGTAATTTTCAATAATCAATTGTTGATTTCAGGGGCACAGTCTGTCGAGTCATATCAAAATGCGATAGAAAAAATACTGAGCGACTCAGCACAATCCTTATGAAAACAGCCGCTCAAAATAAACCATTATTTGAGGGCTTTAGTCCAAAGGCGTTTACCTTCTTAGAAGCGTTGACAGATAAGCAAAACCGTCTTTGGTTTAATGAGCACCGCTCTGAGTATGAGGATTATGTGCGTGATCCTCTTCGGGAATTTACAGTGATGCTTTCTGATCTCCTGAGGACTAAAGACATTCCTCTATGGGGCGACCCCAAAAGATCTTTATTTCGAATTAATCGTGACGCACGTTTTTCTAAAGCTAAGCATCCATACAACATGCATGCCAGCGGCTTATTTAGTATCACGGGCGATAAACATGCGCCTGGTGTTTTATATTTTCGCTTAGATCCATTAGGCAGTAGGGTGGCAGCGGGGTATATGCAACCTGAGCCACATGTCCTTAAAAAGCTTCGCATGGGAATTCTTGATAACCCTAAAGCTTGGCTTCTCTTGGAAAAATCGCTTAACAAAAAAGGGTATGTGCTTGACTACTCCGATGCCTTGGCAAGGGTGCCAAGGGGATTTGTAGATGTGCCTGCCGAGATAGAGCATGCTATCAAACTGAAAAGCTGGATTATTCGCAAACCACTTTCAAAAAAGGTAGTGTGCTCAACGGAATTAATTCAAGAGACAGCTATTTTTGCTAAAGATCTGTTGCCACTGCTGAGTTTTGGTTGGCATGCTTTGAGTAAATTTTCCGAGTGATGTAATGAAGCATCTTATTCAATCTATTGTTTCCATTTTGCTCTTACTGCTTGCAGGCATTATTCAAGCTCAAGCTCAAGCCCAATCCCATAATGTAGCTGCTGCCTCTGATTTGAAGTTTGCTATAGAGCAAATTGGTGTGAATTTTCACAAAGTCAACTCTCAGCCGATTAAGTTGATCTTTGGCTCATCGGGGCTGCTAACGCAGCAGGCTATGAACGGGGCGCCATTTGGTATGTTGATGTCAGCCGATGAACAAATGATTGATCAACTACATAAAGCAGGCAAGACTGAAGATGCTGGTCAGATGTATGCAATTGGCAGAATTGTGCTGATGCAGAAAAAAGATAGCGCTCTTCGAATCAGTGCTGACAAAGCAGATTTGATGAAAGCAATTAAACGGGCTAAGAAAATTGCTATTGCCAATCCTGAGCATGCACCTTATGGCAGGGCTGCTAAAGAGTATTTACAAACTTTGGGTCTATGGGAGATTGCCGAGCCTAAATTAGTCTATGGGGAAAATATTTCCCAAGCAACTACCTATGTTCTAACGGGCGCGGCTGATTTTGGTATCTCAGCTTTATCCTTAGCATTGTCACCACAATTAAAATCGATCTCCAGCTTTGTGCTCATTCCTGAGGAACTTCATAGGCCTCTGCGGCAAAAAATGGTTTTGCTCAAGGGAGCCACTCCAAGCGTTAAAGCTTTTTATGGATACCTACAAGAGCCTGTCGCTCGACAGGTAATGTCTAGTTATGGCTTTGTCTTGCCCTAATTACTATACTAAGTTCATAAATTGAAGATTAAATAGATTAAATAGATTGAGGAGAATTTGATGGATATTCATGCTGATTACAGCAAGCGAGTGGTGATTAATCATCATGATTTACCATGGGTCAAAAGTCCTGAATCGGGCATAGAGCGAAGAATGTTAGATCGTATTGGTGATGAGGTGGCGAAGGCAACTTCGATTGTTCGCTATCAGCCTGGTTCCCGTTTTCCATTACATATGCATGAGCTGGGTGAGGAGATACTGGTGCTAGATGGTGTCTTGAGTGATGAGGCGGGGGATTATCCCGCTGGTACCTACATCATCAATCCCCCTGGATCAGCGCATGCACCGTATACCGAAAATGGCTGCACACTTTTTGTGAAGTTACGACATTTAGGGGTTGATCAGATAGAGCGAGAGGTACTTGATACTAAGTCAGCTGAGTGGTATCAGGGAATGGTTTCAGGCCTAACGGTAATGCCGCTCATGCGACAGGGATCTGGATCTACCCTAGTGCGATGGGCGCCAGAAACCTATTTCAATCCACATCAGCATTTCGGTGGTGAGGAGATTTTTGTGGTGGATGGTGTTTTTGAAGATGAGCATGGACGATATCCGACTGGATCTTGGATTCGGAGCCCGCATATGAGTATGCATAAGCCTTTCAGTAAAGAAGGCTGCACAATCTTTGTAAAAACCGGGCATTTAATGCAGACCTAAAAGTTGAATGCAACTTTTCCATATACCGTCCAATTGTATTGATTATAAGTTTGGACAACTTGCTTTGCAGCGCCTACAGCAAAGAGGAAGTGTTTAGAGATTCTATGGGTGACCATCGCATCGAGCGGTACAAACCAGCCACCTCCGGCTGAGTTGTAGATGATGCCGTTTTCATCCCAGAAACGAATTTGCGTTGCTGGGGTTATTTGAATCCCAATGGTGGGAAACAACTCTAGCCTTCTAATGAGAGGGGACTGCGTTGAATTATTTTGTGAGGAATTTTTCTTCGTATCAAAGCCGTACATATAACGAACTAATGGAGAGATATTCGCCAATATTGTTTTACTTCCCTCTACGGGTGTGTAGCTTGCACCTACTTGTGGGCCGACAGCCCATTGGCCTTGATTCCCAAATGGAAAAATCACTCTGGCACCTAAGTTACCTCCCCAGCTTGAGAAGAAGTTTGGGTGATTTCCCCAAACAGTCAGTAGCGTATTTCCAGCGCTATATTGCCCTTGGTTTTCGGCAGGAAAGCTCGGCCCATAGTTTCTAACGTATTCGGTATCTAATCTTGCTGTGCCACGCATAGCGCCGATGGATAAGGGCTGGTAGTAGCGCAGTTTGAGGGTATCCGTTGAGTTGCTGGCATTGTCGGCAGCATGGTAACCCCAAAATTCGAGAATGTGCTCTGGGGAATACGACCAAGAGCTATTTTTTAGATTGAAGTAATCTTTTGTGGAGGAAGTTTCATTATCTGCCGCAATGCTGGCACTGCTGATACAAAAGGACAGCAAAATAAGTAGTAAGGGCTGTCGCATGGGGATAATTAGCTGGAAAGTGGCTTTGAAGTGATGGGGTAAGCTGATATTGTAAAGCTGGTAAATAGTATTGAGCTTCTAAGTAATGCTGGGTCATAAGAGAGCGTGATGGAGCCTTTAGCTGGATTAAAAGTGATTGAAATGGGGCAATTGATTGCCGGACCTTTTGCGGCCAAAACTTTGGGTGATTTTGGGGCTGACGTGATCAAAATTGAGCCTCCAATAGTAGGCGATGCATTGCGGAAATGGCGTTTATTAAAAGATGGGACTTCTGTTTGGTGGCAAGTACAGTCTCGCAATAAGCGCTCTCTTTCTTTGGATTTGAAGCAGGCAGAGGCGCAGGCAATTGTTCGAGCCTTAGTTCAAGAGGCTGATGTGCTGATTGAAAATTTTCGTCCTGGCACTTTAGAGGGATGGGGGCTAGATCCCAATCAGCTACTTGAACTTAATCCAAAATTAATTGTCCTCAGAATTAGTGGTTATGGCCAGACTGGGCCATATCGAGATAAGCCTGGATTTGGCGTAGTTGCCGAAGCTATGGGTGGTTTGCGTCATCTTACTGCTGAGCCTGGACGAGTGCCTGTTCGAGTTGGGGTCAGTATTGGCGATACCCTAGCCTCGCTGCACGGTGTGATTGGTATTTTGCTAGCTCTGCAAGAGCGGCATCGAAGCAATCAAGGGCAGATTATTGATATCGCTCTTTATGAGGCGGTCTTTAATTGCATGGAAAGCCTCCTGCCTGAGTACAGTGCTTTTGGTGAAGTTAGGCAAGCCGCTGGTAGTGCCTTGCCAGGCATCGCGCCTACTAATGCTTACTTATGCTTAGATGGTGGCTATGTTTTGATTGCTGGCAATGGCGATAGTATCTTCAAGCGTCTTATGCAAATCATTGGCAGAGATGACTTAGGTAGTGATCCGCAATTAAAAAATAAAGAGGGCAGAGTGAAGCGCGTCTTAGAGCTTGATTTAGCCATCGGGGAGTGGGCTCAAACAGTATCTACTGATAAAGCATTAGAGATGCTTGACTCTGTTTCTGTCCCAGCGGGGCGTATTTATACCGTTGCAGATATTGCTAAGGATCCACATTATCGAGCCCGCGGCAATATTGCCTCTATTGAGATGACTGATGGCAGCACCTTAGAGGTGCCGGGAGTAATCCCTAAACTCTCCCGAACACCCGGATCCATTAAGACTCTTGCCCCCAATATTGGCCAAGATACCGATGCCGTTCTAAAAGAAATCGGTTTGGACCCCATTCAAATTGCCGCATTAAAGCAACGCGGCGTAGTCTTTAAATGCGAATAAACGTACTCATTTATTTGTTTATTTTCTTATTGACTTCTTTACTTACTCGCTCAGTTACTAACTATGAAAAAAAGAATTTACTTTAATGATGTTGTCGCCAGAGATGGCTTTCAGATTGAGTCAAATTTTGTACCGACAGAGCAGAAGATTAAGCTTGTGAATGAATTAAGTCACTGTGGCTTTGCCAAGATTGAAGTAACTTCATTCTCTTCTCCGAAAGCCATCCCAATGCTAAGGGATGCTAAAGAGGTGATGGAGGGTATTGAGCGTGTGCCAACCGTTGAATACACAGTATTAGTTCCCAATCTTCGGGGGGCAGAGCGCGCCTTAGACGCTAGGGCGGATGAGTTGAATTTAGTGATGTCTACTTCAGAAACGCACAACCTGGCTAATTTACGCATGACCAGAGAAAAAAGTTTCACTGCTTTGTCTGAGGTCATTCGGTATGTTGGAACTAGAGCGCCTATTAATGTATCTCTTTCAACCAGTTTTGGCTGTCCTATGGAGGGTGATGTAGCACAATCGGTAGTGGAGGAATATGCCGATCGATTTGCTGCCTTAGGTGTGCGCGGAGTCTCGATTTGCGACACTACGGGCATGGCTAATCCAGCCCAAGTGATCAGAATGGCGGAGTCTCTTCAGAAGCGATTGCCAAACCTGCAACTGACCTTTCATTTTCATAATACCCGGGGCATGGGATTGGCTAATGTCCTTGCGGCTGTTCAATCAGGCATTACCCGCTTTGATGGGTCATTGGGTGGACTCGGCGGTTGCCCGTACGCGCCAGGCGCTAGTGGAAATATTTCTAGTGAAGATGCTATTTATATGCTCGATGAAATAGGTTTTGACACCGGTATCGACATCCCTAGATTACTAAATACCGCAAGAGCACTACCCGATCTTGTTGGCCACGAAGTACCTGGCCAAATAATTAAAGCGGGCTTAAATTGCAATTTACACACTGCGCCACCTGATGTTGAAGCGCTTCGTCATCCATCAAAGAGTTCATAAAGAAAATTGGGATTTGCTTAAGATTCGATTATCCGGTGGTTACAATGAACTACCTACTTTCTAGAAAGAGCATATGTCATTTAATCACTCAGTAATTTGGATCGATCACCAAGAAGCGCATGTTATTTACTTTAATCCCACGGTAATCATCCCCTTTTTAACCTAAGCTAAAAGTAGAGGCTGGTACTGCAATTGCTAGTTTTTGTTTAGGAGTAATTCCTCCTAAACCCATATTGGGTCTTTCGTGATTGTAGGTCCACATCCAGTGGGTTGCAAAATCTTGTACTTCATCAATCGATTCAAAGAGGTATTGATTAAGCCAGTCATATCTCACCGTACGGTTATAGCGTTCAATATAGGCATTTTGTTGTGGCTTACCTGGTTGGATGTAACTCATCTCTATCTGATGTTTAGCAGCCCATACAGTCAGGATGTTTCCTACGAGTTCGGGGCCATTGTCACAACGTATTTTTAAGGGCTTGCCACGCCATTCAATGATTTGATCGAGTGACCGGATCACTCGTACTGCGGGCATGGAAAAATCAATATCAATGGCCAAGGCCTCTCGATTAAAGTCATCGATCACATTAAAAAGGCGGATGGTTCTGCCGTCGTGCAACTGATCATGCATAAAATCAATCGACCAAGTGTCATTAATGCCTTGGGGTACAGCTAGTGGTAAAGGCTTTTCCCGAACCAAGCGTTTATGGGGTTTGATGCGTAAATTGAGCTCTAGTTCCTTATAGATCCGATAAACCCGTTTGTGATTCCATTTAAATCCCTTCACGTTACGCAAGAACAGGTAGCAAAGACCAAAGCCCCAGTTACGTTGATTGTGAGTAAGACGAACCAGCCAATCGGCAATGAGGGCATTGTCAGTCGACAGCTTGGGGCTATAGTGATAGCAGGTCTGGCTAATGACAAAGGTGTCGCACGCTAAGCGGATGCTCATACGACCCTTTTTTACTTCTTGGCTGGCCATCTCGCGGCGGCGAGATGGCCGAGTTACTTTTTTTGCAGAACTTCCTTTAAGACATCCGCCTGGAGTTGGACTTCGGCGTACATCTTCTTTAGGCGGGCATTTTCAAGCTCTAACTCTTTAACGCGGGACATCATAGAAGCATCCATACCGCCGTATTTAGAGCGCCACTTATAGAAGCTAGCAACGCTAATATTGTGCTCACGGCACAGTTCTGGGGCTGGCACGCCAGATTCGGCTTGTTTGAGGATGGCCATGATTTGGCTATCGGTAAATCGGGAGGTCTTCATAGAATTTCCTTTAAATCAAACTACATAGAAATTCTACTTTTAAATCAAGTTAAGCTAGGGGATGATTACCCCACTGCAAGTGAGAGTGAAGTGATTAAAACAAGATCAACTCATAAAAATGTGCACCACAAAAGCGGTAATGTTTCTGGTGCGCGTGCTGAACCAGATCAAGTGTATTTACATGAAGTCATTCAGGCGGTAAAAGAATCTAAAGAAATTCTTATTGTTGGGCCAGGCTCTGCCAAGCTCGATTTAATGAAGCATGCTACGAAGCATGACCATGACACTGCGGATCGCGTAGTTGGCATAGAAACAGTAGATCATCCAACTGATGGTCAATTATTGGCTTATGCTAAAAAGTACTTTATTAAAGTAGACGCCCTTAAAGGCGATACCATTATTACTGGCTAAAATTTGATTCCCCTGAAAAATGGGGAATTTCTTAATAATGCTGATTCTCTCTGCCTTCATTATTAATGGTTCATTAGCGCTGATTGCTATCTTGTTCCACTATGAAGTGCTTTTCAGATTGGGAAAAAATCTTCCCAAAGTCGCTCACTTTGCACCTCGGTTTAGGGTGTTGTTAGGTGTTGGTGCCATCTTTATTGCGCATGTGTTCGAAATTTGGCTTTTTGCGCTCGGATACTTTTTTACCCTACAGTTTCCCATGATGGGAAATCTGATGGGCGAGCTTTCTGGTCATGGCCTCATACTCGATTGCGCTTACTTATCTTTTGTTACCTTTACAACGCTAGGCTATGGTGAGATTGTGGCTCAGGGTTATCTGAGATATTTAACTGGCGTAGAGGCTCTTACGGGATTTATCCTCATTACTTGGTCTGCCTCATTTTTGTTTATTGAGATGCAGACATATTGGGATCCTAGAAAATCTACGCACAAAAATCCACCTGTATGACCTCTCAAGGTGAAATATTAAAACTCAATGAATAAGTGTGGTGTGATGCGATCTTTCTCGGCGTTATTCGTAATAATGTATTCCCTCTTATTGCTTGGTTGCCAGTCAACGGGGGGTAACGGAAAGCCATTGACGGCAGCAGAAATTGAGCAAAAGAGAGAATCTACCTTGCTCATGGCTAAGACGGGATTGGCCGCCTTACTAAAACAAAATTCTGCTCTTCAAATGGAAATTGAAAAGGCGCCAGGGTATGCTGTGTTTAGTGCAACCAATGTCAATATTGTGTTGTTAGTTGTAGCCAGGGGTGAAGGGGTTATATTTGATAAGCGCCGTTTGAAGCCTATTTTTATGAAAGATATGAAGACGGGCGAGGGTGTCGGTGTGGGGTACCAAAACCAATATCAAGTGATTGTCTTTAAAAATACAGCGGCGATCGACCAATTTTTACTGACCTCGATTGCTGGGCAGGAGGGCGGAATAGATGTGGATGCGAATTTTTCAGCTGGGTCTGGAGGTACCGTTCGTTCATTTAATCCAAACATCACCATCTATACGGTGGGGCTTTCGGGGTATGACTTGCAGGCGAACTATGGGGGCACACTTTATTACGTTGACCAGCAATTAAATGATGTGGGCACATTAAATAGCTTGCCTGCTCAGCGCTAGTCAGCTACTCAGCTAGTTGGCTTGATGAAAGTGTAGTGCTGTTTGAATCGTTTGAAGGTGAATATCTACGGTAGAGTTAATCTCCTTTCCGTAGCCACCAGCCATACTAAAAGCAACGGGAATCTGTCGATCAAGACCGTATTGAAAAACGCATTGATCTCTGAGGCGCATACCTTCTTTGCTAATACTCAGCTTTCCCAGCCGATCTCCTTCATGGGGATCTGCTCCAGCGAGGTAAATAATAAAATCAGGTTTAAATCGATCATCCAGTAAATCAAGGCTGTGATGTAAGGCAGTTAAGTATTGATCATCCTGACATTGGTCCGGCAAGCCAATATCTAGGTCGCTTATCTCTTTTGTAAAGGGAAAATTATTCTCTCCGTGAAGCGAAAGGGTAAAAATAGAAGCATCGTTTTTCAAAATAGCAGCCGTACCATTGCCTTGATGTACATCTAAATCGACGATGGCCACCTTGAGATTAGGGCTTTCTTCTTTTTGCAGTGCTCGTGCGGTAATCGCCGAATCATTAAATACACAGAATCCGCTGCCTTTATTGCGATAGGCATGGTGGGTTCCTCCCGCAAGGTTTACGGCGACCCCCTCCTTAAGTGCAACTTTTGCGGCTGCTAAGGTGGCGCCTGCTGATCTACGTGAACGCTCGACCATCATTAAGCTCCAGGGGAAGCCAATCTCTTGTTGCTCTTGGGGGCTGAGTTTGCCCTCAATGATCTGAATCAGATAGCTCGCATCATGGGCATAGAGAATCTGCGTATCTGTAATTGCTGGCGCCTCTTCAAGAGTAACCCCTGGTAATTGAGAAACCAGGCTCCGAAGTTGGCTGTATTTTTCCATCGGAAAGCGGTGTCCTGGTGGAAGTGGTAAAACATAGTGGTCGGTATAGAAAGCTTTCAACGAAATCTCGGATTTTGTATAAGAGGTTGAGTCTATTCGTTTTTTAATAGGTAGGTATGACACGAGCTGAAAAATTAGGGTTTAAGGGAAATAAATCTACTTTGCCTAATAAGCCTTGTATGGTTTGCGCACGGGAAATGACTTGGAGAAAGTCCTGGGCAAAAAACTGGGAAGAAGTGAAGTATTGCTCTGAGGCTTGCCGTATGAAAAAGTCTAGCAATCCTCAATCTGGAGTTGGTAAATGAGAGTATTGATTTATTGGTTTAGAAATGACTTGCGTCTTATCGATAACCCAGCATTTACGCAAGCTTGTCTTGCTGCAGATGCTCTTTTGCCTGTCTATATTCATGAGTTCTCTAATGGCGAATTGAACGAGTATGGTTTTAAAAGAGTAAGCCATCATCGTCAGGAGTTTGTTAGGCAATCATTGGATCAACTAAGGCAGCAGTTACGGGAATTGGGATCTGATTTATTGGGGTACGAGGGTAAGCCTGAAGTGGTGTTGGCAGAGCTTGCAAAAGTAATGTCAGCGCAGGCGATTTACTGTGAGCAGATTGAGGCGCCTCAAGAAATTGATCAGGTAGCAGCGCTTCAGGATTTAGGTATCGAGGTAAACGAATTTTGGCAGTCTAGTATGTTGAGCCCCCAGGATTTGCCATTTGATCTAGAGTCAATGCCAGATATGTTCACTCAGTTTCGCCGCGAAGTGGAGGCTGTTAAATTGCGAAACGCTGAGCCAATTCCTGCGCCTGCGACTTGCCCCCCGTTGCCTCAATCGATTGATGCCATTGCAAATAAAGTGCTGGCGTCCAACTCGCCCTCTTCAGCCAGTACCCTTTATCAAGGTGGCGAAGAGGCGGCAACGCTCCATTTAACGCGCTATCTTGAGCTCCGTTTTCCGGATAGCTACAAGCAGACTCGCAACCAGTTGATGGGTCAAGATTTTTCTAGTAAGTTTTCACTTTGGCTAGCTTCCGGATGTATCTCTGCTCGAGTAATTGCATCAGAGCTTGCTGCGTATGAAACGCAATTTGGTGCAAATGAAGGGACCTACTGGCTTTGGTTTGAATTATTGTGGCGTGATTATTTCCGGTTTATTCTTTTTAAGTATGGCAAGAAACTTTACCGTTCACAAGGCTTAAGCAAGCAAACTACAAAACCATTGGATTCCTTGAAATATAGGCAATGGACTTCTGGAAGTACGGGCCAACCGCTAATTGATGCGGGTATGCATGAGTTAGAGCGAACTGGCTACTTATCGAACCGCTTGCGTCAAGTCGTTGCCAGCTATTGGATTTATGACATGGATGGAGACTGGCGAGCAGGGGCAGCTTGGTTTGAAGCGCAACTGATTGATTACGATGTCTATAGTAATCAGGGAAATTGGCTCTACATTGCCGGTAGAGGCACTGACCCTAGAGGTGGCAGGCCATTTAACGTTGTTAAACAAATGCGCGACCATGACCCCCATGGAGTCTACCAACACCACTGGCGCTGATTCGATTGGACCTTAGATTTCTGCTTCAGCGGCGTATTGCTCTAGCACTTCTAGGGAAACTTTTTCCAACGCCTTCGCATGGGTGCTTTCGAGTTTGATCATCGGGGCACAGTTTGCCTCCAGCGCCTCAATCCAACGGTTTAAACAAAGGCACCATTGATCCCCTGCTATCAGCCCTGGAAACTGGTACTCAGGTCTTGGCGTAATGAGATCGTTACCTCGCTTAAGGCTAAATTGCAAAAAGTCATTCGTGACAATCGCACATACCAGATGACTTCCTAAATCTTGCGCATTGGTTTTGCAGCAGCCATCCCTAAAGAATCCGGTGAGCGGCTCAAAAGAACAGGGCACCAGTGGTTGGCCAAGAACATTCGATGGGGAGTCATATTGCATAAAAAACTTTCTAAATTGGTAATGAGAGCAGCTTATCTGAATAATTAAGGGCTTGGATATAACTGATGAGACATGGATTTTCCGTTACGGTCTACCTTAACTAACACCATATCACCAGAGCCCACCACTACACCGGTGAAGGCTTGGATGTTAACGTGATGGGTCACCATAATAATGGGTGTGTTGGGATATTTGCGCTGCTCCTGCGCGATCAGTTTGGCCAAATCATACGTTTGTTTTTTGGACTGACTCATATCATTAAAGAAGGAGCCTAATGCAGCTTCCTTGGTCACGGGCCCCTTATCCAAGAAGGTGGCGGTATCAAAGCAGCGGCACCAGGCACTACTAAAAACTTTGGCTTGATCTACTCCTTGGGCAGTAAGCCAAACACCTATTGCTTTAGCCTGCTTACGCCCGTAGTCTCCGAGATTACGCTGGGTGGCGCATTGATTGAGTTGGTAGCCTGCTGGATCTCCATAGCCAGGAGCATCAGCATGCCTCATGAGAAGAACGTGTTGGCTATCTTTGAGTGCATCAGCTAAAGGGGATTGGGCTAGTGAAGCGGTGCTGTTTAAAAAGAGCAGTGCTGTGAATGATAAAAAGAGTGGTTTCATATGCATAGCGGCCTACCAAGGCAACCTCTCTCCTGAATAGCTAATAAAAGTACCTGAATCTTCTTTATTTAGAGAAAGTAAAACATGGAGCATATCTTGGGCAGCCTCTAAGGGCGGCCTTCCCAGCTGTTCCCCTTTAAATGGCTTTGATAGCCTCGAATTCACCGTGCCTGGGTGAAGGGCAATTAAAGCCGTGTTTGGTTTTGTCCGACTAAATTCAATGGAGGCTGTCTTTATCAGCATATTCAATGCAGCCTTCGATGCTCTATAGCTATACCAGCCGCCCAAACGGTTATCTTCAATACTGCCAACCTTGGCAGATAAGGTAGCCATCACTGCACCTGCGGGATCAAGCAACTTGGCGAAGGCCTTGATGGTGAGGCTAGGGCCAATGGCATTAACTTGCATCAGATTTTGCAACTGCTCCGCCTGAAGATCCCCGAGCTTTTTCTCGGGCATCCATTCGGAGGAATGCAAAAGGCCAATCGTATTGATGATGAGTCCAAATGGAGCGCTAGAAGATAAAGCGGTAGCAGCAAGTTCGATAGTACTGAGATCTTGATAGTCAATTGGACAGGCTGAGTTGCGGTGGATGCCTTCAACCCCGGTGCAGTTAGGGTCATTTTCCAAAAGTTCAAGAAATGCTGATCCAATGGTTCCAGAAGACCCAATGATTAAGGCGCGAAAGGGGTTGGTGACTAAGGGCATAAATGAGGCTTAAAAAAGGATGTAAACAAGTAAAGCTAGCTTCAACCAGTTTATTGAATAAGTCTTAAACTTGCTAGATGACCAACCAGATGCCAAAATCGCTCTCCGAAGCTGATCTATCCAGAATGATTGAGATGGCATGGGAGGATAGAACCCCCTTTGACGCCATTGAGCAGAACTTTGGATATTCTGAGCCCCAGGTCATTGCAGTCATGCGCAGGGAATTAAAGCGCAGCTCCTTTAATTTATGGCGCAAGAGGGTCACTGGTAGATCGACTAAGCATGTTGCACTGAGAAGTAAGCTAGTTACACGTGCCTATTGCGCTACCCAATATAAACATAAATGAATGTAATGAAAAAGTTGACCTTGTTTTATGATGCGTTATGCCCTTTGTGTCAGGCAGAAATTGTATTTTTGTCTGGACGAAATCACGCTGGCTTATTGTGTTTTGTCGATATTAACTCTCAGCAATATTCTGAAAAAGAAACTGGCGTTAGCTGCCGACAAGCATTGGCATCTATGTATGCCCAATTTGAGGATGGTACTTTAATTAATGGTGTCGACGTATTTGTGGCGGCCTACCAAAGGGCTAATCTACCGACCTTAGCCTGGTTATTTTCTAGACCGACTTTACGTCCTGCGCTTAATGTGGGGTATCAATTTTTCGCAAAATATCGACATGCAATTTCAGGGGTATTGGGGCCGCCTGCTTTGTGGTTAGCCAATAGGAAAAGGGGCTGAAAAAATGCAAAGCTTTTTACAAAGAATGGCAAGCTTATTAGTAGCGCTATCAGTTATGGTGCCGTATAGCTTTGCTGGAGAGGTCGCTCATATTGAAAGTGCTGTTTCGCAAGCGCAAACTCAGGGGTCTGGACGTCTCAATTTTTGGGGTCTTCATGTGTACGATGCGACTCTATATAGATCCTCGGTAAAAGACTCCCCGGAATTTGCCTTAGATATTCAGTATCAAAAGTCTTTTAAAGGCGCTGCTATTGCTGGTCGCACCGCTGATGAAATGAAAAATATTGGTATTCCCGAAGCTCAAGCCAGTGCTTGGGGAAAAGAGCTAGCAGCTGTTTTGCCCAATATAGAATCCGGCCAGTCTTTGACCGCTGTTTATACCCCTAAGCAAGGCACCATCTTTTTTCACGATGGAAAAAAAATTGCCCAGATTGCAGGGGTTGATTTTTCAAAAGCTTTTTTTGGTATTTGGCTCGATTCAAAAACGAGTGTTCCAAAGCTGAGGGCGGAGTTACTTGGAAAAGGTTGCCCACCCACATTAATATCAGGAGCTTGTTAAATGAATTTCACCGCTAACGTCGCAAAATGGATGCTTGGATTTTTTTTAATGTTGACCCTGGGGGCATGCTCTTCGCCTCAGGTTATTCAGTACGCCAAGGAAAAACCTACCCTAGAACTAAGTGAATACTTCAACGGCACGATTGATGCTTATGGCATCTTTACTGACCGTAACGGCACAGTTCAAAAAAGATTTACTGTGCTGATGCAGGCCAGCTGGAAAATGGTCGATGGTAAGAAGGTGGGTATTTTGGACGAAAGCTTTGAATATTCGGATGGTACAAAGCAAAAGCGCATTTGGACTTTGACAGAAACAGCGCCAGGAAAGTTTATTGGCAAGGCTGATGATGTCATTGGTGAGGCGCTTGGCGAGTCATCTGGAAATGCACTGCATTGGTCTTACACCCTTGCCTTGCCAGTTGATAACTCGATTTATCACGTGCAGTTTAATGACTGGATGTATCTCGTTACACCCAAGGTCATGATCAACAAAGCAAAAATGAGTAAGTTTGGAATTGATCTAGGCGAAGTCACTTTGAGTTTTTATAAGCGCTAATCCTTCTGAAAGACTGCTTTGAAAAAAATAGTATCTAAAAAACTTGTACTGATTTTGGGTGATCAGCTCGATATCGCTAGCCCAGTTCTCAAAAATATCGATATTGCTGTTGATGCGATATTAATGGTGGAGTCCGCAAATGAGGCTCAGCATGTTTGGTCTCATAAGGCCAAGATTGCCTTGTTTCTGTCGGCGATGCGCCATTTTGCAAAGCAGCTGGAGAAGCAAGGCCTGCCTCTCATCTATATCAAGCAATCCGCTAAGACAATTGCTGAAAATCTAAAAGTGGAGTTGGTAAAGGGTAAATTTACTCATCTAACTTGTGTAGAGCCTGGTGAATGGCGGCTCAAAAAGGCGATTGAAGCAGTGGCTTCTGAAATTGGGGTAGCACTAGAGATGCAAGAAGATAGCCACTTCTATTGCACTCGTGAAGAGTTTAGCGCCTGGGTTGCTAACAAAAAAGAGCTGAGGCTAGAGTATTTTTATCGTTTGATGCGTAAAAAACATGGGGTATTAGTAGATGGCGAAGGAAATCCAGAGGGCGGTCAATGGAATTTCGACAAGGATAATCGCAAGCCTTTCCCAAAAAAAGGTCCAGGTTTAATTAATCCTCCAGAGCTATTCGATCCTGATGACATCACTAGGGAGGTGCTCGCTGAAGTTGAAAAGCGCTATCCCGATCACCCAGGGTCGTTGGCCAATTTTCAGTGGCCAGTGACTCGAAAACAAGCCCTTCAAGCGTTGCAGTGTTTTGTTGAGCATCGCTTAGCTACTTTTGGGATTCATGAGGATGCCATGTGGACAGGCACCCCTTTTGGTTGGCACTCCCTCTTATCGAGTTCACTCAATTTGAAGTTACTTAACCCCAGAGAGGTTATTAGCGCTGTTTTGGGTGCTTGGAAGAAATATGATCTCGATATTGCTACTGTTGAAGGGTTTATTCGTCAAATTTTAGGTTGGCGAGAATTTGTGCGCGGTATGTATTACTTAGATATGCCGCAGATGGCGGAAGATAATTTTTATCAGCACCAAAACAAATTACCTGCTTGGTATTGGAGTGGCGATACCAAGATGCACTGTATGCAAGCAACAATCGGACAAACATTGGAGTATGGATATGCCCATCACATTCAGCGTTTGATGGTCACGGGTAACTTTGCTTTGCTGGCCGAGATATTGCCTAAAGAGGTCTGTGATTGGTACCTAGCAATTTATATTGATGCAATCGAGTGGGTGGAACTACCTAACACTGCCGGTATGGCTTTATTTGCTAGCGGTGGGCGCTTCACTAGCAAGCCCTATATAGCGAGTGGTGCGTACATTAAAAGAATGAGTAATTATTGCGACTCATGCCAATACAAGCCTGATGTTCGGTTTGGTGAAACTGCCTGTCCGATGACCAATCTGTATTGGAATTTTTTGATTAAGCATCGTAAGCAGTTTGAGGCCAGCCCCCGAACACGGCTTATGACAGCTAACCTTGCCAGAATAAGCGAACCTGATCAAAAAGCAATCCAGATCCATGCCAAGGCGCTTTTAGCGAATTTAGACTCCGTATAGCCCAGTTTAGGCAGCAATCAGGGCGAATTTTCTGGTTTTGTGTCACACTTCAGGCACGTTAATTAATGCTTTAAGGGTTGTATGAGAATTGAAGATAAAGATCCAGCAAGGCATGCTGGCATTGAATACCCCATGGAAGTAGGGGCTCCTGTTTTCGCGCCTATCAAAGTAGTCGAAGAAAAAGACAAGGCCGTCAATGTTGCCCGCCAAAACGCTAAGCTTGAATACGACCGCATTATGGAGCAAGCGGAAGTATTGATGAAGCAGGCGCGCTCTCTGCAGGCAAGGTTGGATGCTACCGAAATGGTTCATAGTGCTAAATATGGGTTTAACCCCATTCATGGCAAAACTTATCACCTCTATTTTGATAATCGTAATGGGGTGAACTTGTTAATTCAAAGCGGTCCTCATGAGTGGACATGCGGCATTCCAGATGCTTGGACTTATTCTATGGCGGTAAAAAAGCTAGGCGATAGTACATGGGCCATAGTAGAGGATGAAGATACTGTTTCGTCCTCAATGACAGTAAGCTAATTTTTTATAAAAAATAATAAGGTATCTTGTGACAACTGCACGAATGGTTAGTCTTACAGAGCTCGGTAATGCCGATGTGATCCAACTAATTGACAAAGAGCTGCCTGCTCCTAGTAAAGGTGAGGTACAACTTCGTCAAACAGCTATTGGCTTTAATTTCATTGATGTGTACCAGCGCTCGGGCATGTATCCTTTGGATCTACCTACTGGCCTGGGTCACGAGGCGGTAGGCGTAGTCCAGGCAATCGGTGAAGGTGTGACGCGCTTTTCGATCGGCGATCGTGTTGTGTATATGAACGCCGGTATTGGCGCTTATGCCAGTGCACGCAATGTCGCTGCCGATAAATTAGTTTCAGTACCGGATAGTGTTTCAGATGAAATTGCGGCCACTGTATTTTTTAAGGCAATGACAGCGCAATATTTGGTTCAAAAAACATATCCCGTTAAGTCAGGCGATGTAGTCTTGGTTCACGCTGCTGCTGGAGGCGTTGGTCAAATTTTGGCCGGCTGGGCAAAGTCTCTTGGCGCCTTTGTAGTCGGTACAGTGGGATCAGAGGCTAAGTTTTCCGCTGCCAAGGAGGCGGGTTGTGATGCTGTAGTCGATTACTCAAAGCCTGACTGGGTTGACGCTGTACTCAAGGCAACTGGTGGTCGTAAGGCCAACGTCGTTTATGACTCGGTTGCTAAAACAACCTTCTTAGGATCGCTTGACTGCGCCGCTCCATTTGGCACGGTAGCTTTATTTGGTGCTGCCTCTGGCCCTGCGCCAGAAATTCAGCCAGAGATTTTGAATAAAAAAGGTTGTTTATTCCTAACAAGGCCGTCGGTTTTTCCTCATAACGCTACCCCTGAACTATTGCAGGAGAACGCTCGCGCAGTATTTGATGCAATAGCCCAAGGTAGGGTCAAGGTTCAAATTGGGGCTAGATTTTCTTTGGAGCAAGCAGTAGAAGCACATAAGGCCGCAGAGAGTCGAAAAATTGTTGGGGCGATTGTTATAACCCCTTAATATTTTGCTCGCAGGGTAACGCTGCTGATGACAACTTATAAGCCTCGCTGTTGCGGGGCTTATTCATTTGCGAAAAATAAAAATAAGGTACTTGTGATTGGCGCGACGCCACAAAGTCAGCACTCCTTTTTCTGGGCTATAGTTAAAGCATCAGCCAACACTTGGAGAATCTGTTGCGCACGGGGAGTCAATCCAAGCTGGTGATTTCAATAACTGAAGGGCAGACTGTTCAATTTTAAGTAGGTTGAGATTATTTCTTTAAAGAGGCTTTTTTGACTTCAATATCATCTCAGGTGTTGGCCCAGCTGGCACCCACTGGCGTTCTGCGCGCCTCTGTTTATCTGGGTAATTTTTTGTTAGTTACCGGGCAATCATCAGATGGTGAGCCGACCGGCATTGCGCCTGACATGTGCCGAGCCGTTGCCGAGCGACTTGGTGTTCAGCTACAGTTGTTTGGCTTTAAAACTCAGGACGAGGTAGTTGAGTCTGCGGCTACTGAAAAATGTGGCATTGCACTAGTGGGATCAGATCCTGCCCGCGCGAAGCTGGTTACATTTACCTCAGCATATGTCGAGCTAGAGGCAACATATTTGGTGCCAGCGAGCTCTAGTATTACTGAGCTTTCACAAGTCGATCAGCCAGGTGTCCGAATTGCCTCGTTCTTAAATAGTGCTTATGACCTTTGGCTGCAGCGCAACCTTCGTCATGCCACTCTGGTTCATGCCGAGAGCCTAGTAGCTAGTAATGCCTTATTTGATCGTGAAAAGTTAGATGCCTTAGCAGGCTTAAAAACTGGCTTGTTAGCCGTCTCTCAAGGCTTGCCGGGATCACGTATTTTGTCCGGCCAATTTACCGGAATACAGCAAGCTATATCCACCAAGAAATCTCATGTGGAGTCCCTTGTATTTTTAAATGAATGTGTAAAAGAGTGGATTTCCAATGGTTTCGTATCGAGTCTGATTCACAAGCATGCCGTGCAGGGTGTATCGGTAGCTTCTATATTCAAGGGTCAGTAGAGATTCTTGATGATCAAAGTGGCCGTATTGAGCCAAAATAGAAGCTTTCTGAGAATTTGGCTTATAATTAGCTAAGCTATTGAATTATATGAAGTTTTCTTCTTAAATTACCGTTTTAGGCGGTTTGGCGGCTCTAAAGGGCCTTCGGACATTCCTTAGGGTGGTTGATTCAGGCTAATTACTCCCATGACAGCCACCACATCCCATGTTCCCAGTTCTCCCTTGCCTCTATTAGAGGCTCGTGGCGTTACCTGTGTGCGAGGCAGCCGTGAGTTGTTTACAGACCTGAGTCTGACCCTATCCGCTGGCGAATGTATGCACATTCGCGGTGAAAACGGTGTGGGTAAAACGAGCCTACTGCGTTTACTGACTGGCTTATCTTCCCCTGAGTCTGGAGAAATTCTCTGGGCGGGTAAGCGAATTCAGGATGAGGTACAGGCATTCCACCGCCGGCTGCTATTTTTGGGTCATCGCGATGCGCTCAAAGAAGATCTCACATCGCTTGAAAATTTATTGATGTATGCGGCCATTGATGACCTTGAGCTGACAGAGAAAGATGCTCTCGCGGCTCTGCATCAATTTGGTTTGAGGGCTCGCGCAGATCTTCCGGTGAGCTGTTTATCAGCCGGACAGAAAAAGCGGGTATTAATGGCACGAATGGTGTCCAGGCAGGCGGATATCTGGATTTTGGATGAGCCGTTCAACACATTGGATGTTGCTGCCGTTCAAGAGCTGCAGCAGTTAATTGCGGGGCACCTTAGAAACAATGGATTAGTCGTTTTTACTAGTCATCAGCATATAGAGATACCTGGCTTACGGGTGCTGGATTTATGAATGCTTTTATTGCCATCATTCGGCGTGATCTTCTTTTGGTAATGCGCCGTAAAAGTGAGGCATTAACAGCACTTTTTTTCTTTGTCATTGTGACAAGCCTATTTCCATTAGGTATTGGTGCCGATGCCGTACTGCTGAAAAAAATTGCACCAGGTGTAATTTGGGTTGCAGCCTTACTTTCGACCTTATTGGGGCTTCAGAGAATGTTTGCGGCGGATTATGCTGATGGGACCCTAGAGCAATTGGTCTTATCACCCAACTCTTTCTCCGGCCTAGTGTTTGGGAAGATTGTTGCCCATTGGCTCGTGGCTGGTTTACCCCTGGTCCTGCTCGCCCCCATCATTGGCATCCAGTTTGGCTTAGATTTCGACTCTATCAAAGTTTTAATGGTAGCCCTCCTCTTGGGTACACCTGTTTTATCATTAGTGGGCTCTATTGGGGCTGCATTAACTTTGGGGGTAAGGGGTGGGAGCGTGTTGATGAGTCTTATTATTTTGCCGCTCTATATCCCCGTATTAATTTTTGGAGCTGGTGCGGTGTACTCCAGTAGTGTGGGTCTGGATATTTCAGGATATTTCTCGCTACTTGGCGCCTTATTGATTTTGGCGCTGGCATTTGTACCCTGGGTTAGTGCTAATGCTGTGAAAATTGCGATTGAATGATGAATGCAAATAATGTACCTACAAAACAGATGATGAGTTGGTTTAAATTCTCTAGTCCAAGCACCTTCTATCCGTTGGCTGGAAAACTGATTCCTTTGTTTTGGGTGCTCACGATTATTTTTGGCGCGGCAGGTTTGTGGGTTAGTTTTTTTGTTGCCCCAGTCGATGCGGTGCAGGGTCAGGGTTATCGTATTATTTTTATTCATGTCCCGGTCTCCTGGATGTCTATGGTGATCTATTTAGCGATGGCTGCATGGGCTGGTTTAGGTTTAATTTTTAATACCCGCTTATCTGCCATGATGGCGCAGGCACTTGCACCGATTGGCGCTTGGATGACCTTTCTTTCTCTATGGACTGGCGCATTCTGGGGCAAGCCAATGTGGGGAGCCTGGTGGGTATGGGATGCTCGCTTAACCTCGGAGTTAATCCTTTTATTCTTATATCTAGGCTTTATTGCCTTGCAGGCCTCTATTGACAATGTTCGTCGCGCAGATAAGGCTGGCGCTATTTTGGCCTTGGTTGGAGTGGTGAATATCCCCATTATTTACTTCTCAGTGAAGTGGTGGAATACCTTGCACCAAGGTGCATCGGTGTCTTTGACTAAAGCGCCAGCGATGGCTCAAACTATGCTGTGGGGAATGCTCTTAATGGCTTTATGCCTTTGGATGTACTCAATTGCAGTAGGGTTAATGCGTGTACGAGCCATCATTCTAGAGCGTGAGGCTCATACTGCTTGGGTAAAACAATTAAATGGGGTAGAGCATTGATGTGGAATAGTTCATCTGATTTCTTCGCAATGGGAGGTTATGCCCTATATGTATGGTCAAGTTTTGGTGTGAGCGCTCTAGTTCTTTTGATTGAGCCCTTGACTGTGCGTGCGCGTCATCAAGCGGTTTTAAAAAGGCTTCAACGTGAATCGTTGGCCGAGCAATTGGATTTAGAGGTTGCAAAATGAGCCTGACATTAAAGCCAAGACACAAGCGTTTGGCCATCATCATTGGCGGCCTGATTGCCGTTGTGTTGGCAGTAGTTTTGATTCTGAATGCGCTCAATAGCAATATCGCTCTTTTTGTTACCCCAAGCGAAGTAGCTGCGGGCAAAGCGCCCCAAGGACAGGCTTTTCGGATTGGCGGAATGGTGAAAGAGCAGTCAGTGAGGCGCGACGGCTTGACTGTTCACTTTGTGATTACCGATATGGTTAAAGATATATCGGTCGCCTACACTGGTATTTTGCCTGACCTATTTAAAGAAGGTAAGGGGGCCGTGGCTCAAGGACGATTGGATGCCAATGGGCAATTTGTTGCTAGCGAGGTACTTGCTAAGCATGATGAAAACTATATGCCTCCTGAGGCAAAGCATGCTCTCGAGCAAGCTCAAAAAAATGGAAGTAAACCATGATTGCCGAGTTTGGTCACTACGCATTAATACTTGCTTTATGTGTTGCGATTATTCAGGGAGTACTACCCTTGGTAGGGGCGCACCAAGGTAGACGTGAGTGGTTAATGCTGGCTAGGCCAGCAGCGCAAACAGTTTTCTTATTGCTGGCAATTGCTTTCGTGACCCTGTCATGGAGTTTTTACATTAATGATTTTTCTGTCCTGTACGTTGCAGAGCACTCAAATTCACAGCTACCTACGATGTATCGACTATCAGCAGTTTGGGGTGGTCACGAGGGTTCTTTATTGCTGTGGGTTTTCTTGCTATCGACTTGGACTATTTTGGTAGCGCAACTTTCAAAATCATTGGATGATTTTATGGTTGCGCGAGTCATTGGCGTACTAGGTTTGGTTATCACTGGTCTACTGCTATTTATCATTACGACATCGAGCCCGTTCGAACGGCTTTTTCCTGCTGCGCAAGATGGGCGATCTTTAAATCCCCTCTTACAAGATCCGGGTCTCATATTTCATCCACCCATGCTTTATATGGGTTACGTAGGTTTTTCAGTTGCCTTTGCTTTTGCAATTGCCTCTTTGCTATCAGGCAGACTCGATGCTGCTTGGGCGCGTTGGTCGCGCCCCTGGACCACTGCAGCCTGGGTGTTTTTAACGCTAGGTATTGCACTGGGATCCTGGTGGGCCTATTACGAATTAGGTTGGGGCGGTTGGTGGTTTTGGGATCCTGTAGAGAACGCCTCCTTCATTCCTTGGTTAGTAGGTACGGCTCTTTTGCACTCCCTTTCGGTCACTGAGAAGCGCGGTGGATTTAAGAGCTGGACAGTTTTGCTGGCCATCTGCGCTTTTTCACTGTCATTACTGGGAACATTTTTAGTGCGCTCTGGAGTCTTGACTTCAGTTCATGCTTTTGCAACTGACCCTAGACGGGGTGTATTTATTTTAATTTTTCTAGTGCTAGTGGTTGGGTCATCACTGGCGCTGTATGCATGGCGTGCCCCCAAAAGTACGCTGGGTGGTAAGTTCAGCCTTACTTCTCGAGAAACATTTATCTTGCTAGGGAACGTCTTCTTAGTAGTCTCGGCAGCATCTATTTTGCTCGGTACTTTATATCCCTTGTTGATTGATGCTTTGCACTTAGGCAAGATCTCTGTAGGCCCTCCCTACTTTAATAGTGTCTTTGTTCCCATCATGGTTCCTTTGCTGGTATTGATGGGAATTGGCCCTTGGACTAGCTGGAAAAATTCGAATCTGTTGACCGTTATTAAGCGTCTATGGGTTGCCGCTTTGGTGGCGGTCATTGCAGCGATATCGATTCCGTTCGTCATGGGTTCGTTTACTTGGCTCATTAGTTTGGGATTCCTATTGGCATTTTGGGTGATTGCATCTGGTGTGCTGCAATGGATTCGTCAAGCAAAAGCGGGTAAACCGACGCGCTCATTTATGGGAATGCAGCTTGCCCATCTAGGCATTGCCGTTTTTGTTATTGGCGTCACGATGGTGGGCGGGTACCAAGAAGAAAAAGATGTGAAGATGCACGCGGGTGAAACTGTGAGCGTAGGTGGTTATCAAATTCAGTTGCAAGGGGTTGCTGCTGTTCCAGGACCCAATTACAAAGCGATGCAGGGTACCTTTTTGCTGACGCGTAATGGCGAGTTGGAGGCAACCTTATATCCTGAAAAGCGTAGTTACTTCTCATCTACGATGCCAATGACTGAGGCTGCAATTGACGTTGGTTTAACACGCGATATTTACGTATCACTTGGTGAAGAGTTAGACGACAAGGCCTGGGCTGTGAGGGTGTACTTCAAGCCTTTCATAGATTGGATTTGGGGCGGGTGTTTGTTGATGGCTTTAGGCGGTATGTTGGCGATGTCCGATAAGCGCTATCGCATGAAATGGCGTAAGGTTTCTGCGTGAAAGCTAAATTTCTTATTCCTTTTGTGTTGTTTGTGATTTTGGTTGGGTTTTTAGCTGTGGGCTTAAATCGTGATCCGCAAGAGGTGCCTTCACCTTTGATTGGAAAATTAGCCCCTGCCTTCGAGGTGCCTCAACTTGCTAACTCTAAAAATACCTTCTCTCCAGAAAGTATGAAGGGTCAAGTCTGGATATTAAATGTCTGGGCCTCTTGGTGTGTTGCTTGTCGCGAAGAGCATCCAGCATTAGTCGAGCTGGGTAAATTAAAGCTAGCACCCTTAATTGGCTTGAACTATAAAGATAAACGAGATGATGCATTGACTATGCTTGCTCGCCAAGGTGATCCCTATACACTGTCTGCGTTTGATGGCAACGGCCGTGTGGGTATCGACTATGGTGTCTATGGTGTTCCTGAAACTTACATTATGGATAAGGCAGGCATCATTCGTTTTAAGCAAATTGGGCCAGTAACAACAGAAGTGCTCAATCAAAAGATCATCCCCTTATTGGCCGAGCTTAAATCGCGATGAAATCATTTTTTGTCGCAATTACATTTGTATTAACTACTGCTGGCTGCATGAGCACTGCACTCGCTACGGATGCTGTTCCGCTTTCAGATGACCCAATTACTGAGCAGCGCTTAATTTCAATTTCTGAAGAAATGCGTTGTTTAGTGTGTCAAAACGAATCGCTTGCAGGATCACGTTCGGATTTAGCAAATGACTTACGCCGTGAGATTCGTATTCTGATTAAAGAAGGCAAGACGGATGATCAGATACGAAGCTTCATGGTAGAGCGTTACGGTGATTTTGTGTTGTATCGCCCACCTGTTAAGCCTATAACTTGGCTGCTGTGGATAGGCCCCTTCGTTATTCTGCTGCTGGGTATTATGGGACTTATTCTTTATTTGCGACGCAGAAATCAAAGTGTGCCGAGTACGACACTTTCTGCTGACGAGAATCGCCGCATTGATGCGCTGCTTAAGAATGTAAAACCTAGCTCTTCTGAAAGTCCCCATGACTAGTTTTTTAATTGCCGCTTTTCTTTTATTGATTTTGGTTTTAGTGCTGCTGTTGCGTCCATTTTTCTTTTTTGGCCTAGAGCAGGGAACTTCGCGTCGGCAAATGAATGCTGCAATTTATCGTGAAGAGTTGGATAAATTAGAGGCCGAGCGATTGTCTGGTGTTGTGGAAGAGGTGACTTATGAGCAAACTCATGCTGAAATGCGTCAGCGTCTTTTTCAGGACACTGAAGTAGCCGATGATTTAGCGACAGTTCGGTCTCCTAAAAAAACCATCGTTGGTGTTTGTATTTTTGTGGCACTACTTTCAATTGGCTTCTACTTTGTATTAGGCGAGGCACCTGCCGTTGCTGAGCAAAAGATTCAACAGCCGATAGATCAAGAGTCTGTTGAAAAGATGGTGAATGAGTTTGCTACAAAGCTAGAAAAAGAGCCGGACAACTTAAAGGGATGGGCTATGTTAGCGCGCTCTTATCGTGTTCTGGGTCGCAATCAAGATGCCGTAAACGCTTATGCTCGCGCTGGTTCTTACGTAGACTCTGACCCACAGTTATTGGCAGACTATGCAGATGCGCTGGCAAGTAACACCAATGGAAGCTTTGCTGGTAAGCCAACTCAGTTGATTAATAAAGCGTTGGCACTCGATCCAAATAACTTGTTAGCCTTATGGCTCTCTGGAACGGCTGCATTTAATGCGCAAAACTACTCTGGCGCAATACAGTCTTGGGAGAAATTAGCCAAACAATTACCACCGAATTCTGATGAGGCGCGTGGCATTGCGGAGTCAATCGCAGAAGCCCGTTTAAAAGGGAAGCTTCCTTTGGCACCTACTCCCAACTCCGTCCCTATGACAAGCGGTAAGGGTATCAGTGGCACTATATCGATTGCCCCCGAAGTGAAATCCCAGCTCAAATCAGGGGATGTTTTAATGGTGATTGCTCGTAAACCAGGTGAGCGTATGCCGGTTGCTGTTTTGCGAGCACCCCTCACGACATTCCCGATGAGTTACCTATTGGATGACACTTTATCAATGAGCCCGAATACGCTGATTTCTGGATTATCAGAAGTAGTGGTCGAGGTGCGCATTTCTAAAACTGGCATGGCTATGCCAGAAGCTGGGGACTTGATCTCTATGGCCAAAACCGTAAAGGTAGGCTCTTCTAACGTTCAGCTGCTAGTCGATAGAGTACGCCCTTAATCAGCCTCGACCTACAAAAGGCATTTTGCTGGCCATGATGGTCATGGAGAGAATGTTGCTTTCTAGCGGTAATTGAGCCATATGGAGTACCGCTTGACCTACATGATCTACATCCATCAGCGGCTCTACTAGATTTGAGCCGTCAGCCTGCAAAATACCGGCCGCCATCGGGATTGTCATTTCTGTTCCTGCGTTACCGATATCGATTTGGCCACAGGTAATGTTGAATGCACGTCCATCGAGTGCAATGGACTTGGTTAAGCCTGTAATCGCATGTTTTGTTGCGGTATAGGGAGCGGACATAGGACGGGGGGTATGCGCAGAAATCGAGCCATTGTTGATAATTCTGCCGCCTTGCGGAGATTGCGCTTTCATCATCCGAATGGCTTCTTGTGAGCAAAGAAAGGCCCCGCATAAATTTGCATTAACCACATTCATCCACTGCTCATAGCTTAACTCTTCCATGGGGATAGCAGGAGCCCCAATGCCGGCATTATTAAATAGGACATCAATACGCCCAAAGCGGTTTTGGATTGCCATAAATAGCCGTTTTACATCCTCTGGTTTTCCGACATCGGAGGAGTGAGCAAGACAGTTTTCTTGGGTCCCGCCGATATCAAGCATCGCCTGCTCTAGACGAGTCTGATTTCTGCCAGTAAGCACCACCTGAAAACCACCCTGTAAAAGTGCTTTTGCAGCTGCTTTACCGATGCCGGTTCCAGCGCCGGTAATTAGCGCGACTTTATTGAGGGGCAGAGTCATGTTTGGCCTATTATTTTTCTAAAGAATCTATCTTATCGCGAATGTTTTTATTGAAGCGAATTGCAAGTTCAATTGCGAGGCTCGAGGCATAATGACAAAAAAAGAAGGTTTCTTATGGACTTTATACGTAAAAATATCTATAGCCCGTCGGTGATTGGGGTAGCAATTTTGCTTTTGGGCTTGATACTTTTCGCCGTACTTTGGATTTTAGTTCCTCCTCCACCTCGATCAATTGAGTTGGCGACGGGTTTTTCAGAGGGCCTTTATCAGCAGTTTGGTAAAAAACTTCAGCATCAGCTTTCGGGTGAGGGTGTCTCACTAACACTGAAAACAACTGGCGGAACAAGGGACAACATCGCTTTATTAGACGATCCAAATTCAGGGATTGATTTTGCATTAGTCCAAGGTGGAGTGGCTGATATCTCTAAGTATCCCAATCTCGTTTCTATCGCAGGTATTTTTTATGAACCAATATGGGTTTGGTACCGAGAAGCTGCATTTAAAAAAGAGGGCGGTCGCTTAAGCTTGTTAAGCCAAATTAAAGGTAAGCGTGTATCTATTGGTAGTGATGGTAGTGGCACCTTAGCTTTGACGATGGAGCTAATGAGAGTTAGCGGATTAAGTGTTGATGATTTTCGTGCTGAAAAATTAAGGCCGGATGAGGCATTGGCAAAGTTTAGTAGCGCAGAGTTGGATGTTGTTTTTTTAGTCAGTGCTATTGAGGCACCGCTATTAAAAAAATTCTATCAAATTCCAGATATTCGTTTAATGGGCTTTGAGCAGGCAGATGCTTACTTGACTCAGCTTCCTTACCTATCAAAGGTGAAGGTTCCTCGGGGGGTTCTTAGTATTGCTCAAGATATTCCAAGGCAGGATATGAAGTCCTAGCTCCAACCGCTACATTAGTGGGTAGGGATAATGTTAGTCCAGCATTGGTAACCTTACTCTTAGGTGAGACGTATGAGGTGTTGAAGTCCTACACTTACCTCCAGCGACCTGGAGACTTCCCCTCCGCAGTTGGCTTAGATTTTCCCGTTCATGCAGATGCTGAGATTTATCTTAAGGACGGCCCCTCCTTTTTACATCGCCACTTACCATTTTGGACGGCAGTTTGGATTGGGCGCTTTGCAAAAATCGTGATCCCCTTGTTGGTAATTTTGATCCCCTTATTTACCTACATTCCAGCTATCAAAAACTTGTTTCTTCGGCTCAAGCTTTCCCGGGTCTATGAGGAATTAAAGGTAATTGAGAGAAATGCCCTTAAACCAGAGTTAAAACAACAGAATTACCGAGATTTAGAAGGGATTGAGATTAGGGTAGGTCAAATTCAAGTCTCGATGCTGGATGCCAAAGAGCTTTACGACCTAAAGGGGCACGTTGGTGATGTGCGAAACCGCCTTAATTTAAATCCTTAGGCAATGATTTAGTGGGTGATGCTCTAAAATGAAATCATGCCTTCTTTAAGCCTCTCGCCTCCCCTAACTCCTGTTGGAGAAATTGCCCAATCGCTGCGAGGCGATGGCTATGCAATTGTGTCACCTGAAGAGGTTGCAAAGATTGCAGGGGTGCCGCTCAATGATTTATTAAGTCTGAATCTCTTGTGGGAGGGCTTGCCACGCGATCCCTATTTAAAGGATGGTGGACGTTATCGCTTTCGTCGGCATGTTAGTTATGAGATTGCGAATGATGCTCTCTCTATGGTTCCTCACCGCGCTCATTGGCAGTCACTGAATTACAACGCCTTACACGGAGGTATCGAGCGTTGGTTTGAGCCTTCACCAGTGGCGCTAACAAATAATTCAGCCTGGCAGTCACTGCTCATTGGTATTGCCCATATCTTAAGCGGTATCAAGCCGGTCAAAACTTGGTTTGTTGAGGCACATCAATTTAGAATCGACACCACAGACGGAATTGGTCGGCCCACACCGGAGGGTGCTCACCGCGATGGAGTAGATTTTGTTGCGGTCTTCTTGGTGGACAGAGTGAATATCAAAGGTGGGGAGACTAGAATATTCGAGGCTAATGGTTCTGTAGGCTTACGGTTTACATTGGCACAGCCTTGGTCTGTATTGCTTATGAATGATGAAAAAATGATTCATGAATCCACCCCCATACAGCCAATAGGACCCCATGGTCACCGCGATACCTTGGTGCTCACCTACCGATCTAATGGCTTTCAAGATTCTCCGAATCAAAGCCAATAGTCAGTATTGATAGAAGCCTGATGCGCTTTAAGTCAAATAATTGCACTCCGTTTATGCTGATGGCGCAAACAGGCGCCTTATTAGGGTTTGCTTGCTACGCCGTAGTACTTACTACCCTTCAGGACGAATGGCATCTCAGTAACTTGCAATCGGGTTTAATTGCAAGCGCCTTTTTCTTTGGTTATATGTTGATGGTGCCGTTAGCTACCGCATTGACTGATCGGGTCGATGCAAAAAAGGTATATCTAATTGGTGGTATTTCTGCTGCTTGTGGATTGATGGGCATGGCTCTTTTGGCCCACGACTTTTGGACAGCACTATTTTTCATGGCTTTAAATGGTGCTGGATTGGCGGGTACTTATATGCCAGGCTTGAAGATACTTTCAGATCGCATTAAAACGGGTGAGCTTACTCGGCATATCGCCTTTTACACTGCATTTTTTGGTATCGGCACAGGCTTTTCTTATTTGATCTCTGGGTGGATTTTGGATGCGCTTGGTTGGCGCTATGTATTTGGATTAATTTCCTTGGGCCCACTTACTGCATTGCTGATAGTGTTGTTATTCATTCCAGCCCTGACTCATGAAAAATGGCAAGGCCCCTTTCAAATTGGCCTGCGTGATATTTTTCCAGTAGACAAATGGCGTTTGGTTTTGCAGGACAAAACGGCATCCGGATTTATTTTTGGTTATACCGCTCATACCGTTGAGTTATTTGCATCACGTAGTTGGATCGTTGCCTTTTTTGTATTTTGCGCTGTAGTTTCTGGTGAACCTTTTTTACTAACGGCTACAACTCTAGCCGGGGTCATTAATTTCTTTGGCGTGCCTGCCTCGATTATCGGCAACGAAATTGCTTTGAAAATTGGTCGTCAAAAATGGATTTGTATGGTGATGCTCACTAGCGCCTTATTTGGCATTGCGTTAGCCGCATCAACTGGCCATTCATGGTGGTTAATTGTGGCATTGGCAACTGGCCACTCCATCTTCATCATGGCCGATTCTGCTACCTTAACGGCAGGCTTGGTAACTAGTGCAAAAGAAAATATTAAAGGTGCAGCAATGGGTTTGCATTCTTTAATGGGTTTCGGAGGAGGGTTACTAGGGCCTGCAATATTCGGTTTTGTGCTCGACCTTACAGGCTCGCGTACCTCGCAGATGTCTTGGGTGTGGGCCTATGCTGCGATTGTTGTCTGGGGAGTGCTATTTGTGATCTATGAGCGTCGGAGCGGATGGGGAGCTGACGAGCATCGGCGCCACACTTAACTAATTCGGCTACCTAGCCAATAAGCAATCACGGCCGATGAAGCAGTAACGCTGGCGCCCCAAGCAATATCGATCAATGCCAGGCGGATTGGAAAATCACGTATGACAGCCAAATTTGTAAGATCGTAAGTCATATAGCAAAAGAATCCAAATAAAGCACCATACTGCAATGCATAGATCCAGGATTGTTTTGATAGCGCAGGAATAGTTACGAAAATAGTAGCGCCCAGAGCATAGAGGAGATAAAAGCAGAGACCTGCCAGAAGCTTGGGCTCAGGGGCCATTAATGAGCCCATTTCAGTGCGATACAAATTCTTGGCAATGCCTAGCAACCAAATCAAATCAATCACCAGTAACGATACAAGGAAAGAAAAATACACCACGAAGTACTTGAGCAATTCTGTCTCCTTTTTATCGCTTTACAGAAAAGCAATAAGGTTTATGATGAAATGAAGCAACTTCCTACAATTTAACAGGAGTCGATATGTTCAAGCATTTATTAGTACCGGTTGACGGTTCAGATGTGAGTAAAAAATCACTCAAAAAAGTAGCTGCGCTTGCTAAATCCGATAAAGCAGCAATTACTCTGACCTATGTTTCAGATCCTACACCGCCTATGGTTTACTCAGATAGTACGATGGGTTACGGTATTTCTCAGAAGGATCATCAAAAGGTCTGTGCAGCGTTTGCAGCGGATGTGTTCAAAAAATCCATTACCTTATTGGGCGCTGGTATCAAGGTGAATACGGTTCATATTGCCAATAGTGATTTATCCCAAGGCATTTTGGATGCTGCCAAGAAGGCTAAAGCAGATGTCATTGTGATGGCATCTCATAAGCGAACAGGCATCAAGGGGCTATTGCTTGGTAGCGAAGCACACGAGGTTATCGTGCACGCTACGTTGCCTGTTTTGGTGCTTGGTTAGGGTAAGTAAGCGCCTAAGATAAAGGGATCTGTGAAGATCCCTTTGTTTTTTCAGATGGACTGATTGATGCTGCTCTAATTTTTTATAGGTGTACCAAGCAATAGTATTTCTCGGGTGAGTAGGCCGCTATCGCTTTCGCGCATATTCCACAAATCTAATTGAATTTTAGGGCTATACGGGTCTACATAGACACCATCTTTTCTGAGCTCAAAATGGAGATGAGGGCCTGTGGATCGACCGGTTGAGCCAACATACCCGATCTCTAATCCACGCCTTACTTCATTACCTACTGCAAGCTCTGGGTTGTAGTTACTCAAATGGGCATAGTAGGTGCGGTAATTCCCTGGATGCTCTAGGATGATGAGGTTGCCGAATGCGCCGCTGTAGCCCAGATGAACAACCTTACCGGTTGCAACACTAAAAATTGGGGTTCCTATTGGGGCAGAGTAGTCAATCCCCATATGGGCACGATACCGTTGTTGAGGTACTGCCGCAGGAGCTCCACCATTTTTTGGCGCCGCAACTTTTTTACTAGATGCTCGCACGCTTCCTACACCGCGTGATATACGTCGATAACTTAAGGGGTTGGTCCAAAAGGTACGTTCAATCGATTCTCCACTAGCGGTGTAAAAGCCACCGGGTATGTCGCTACGGTCAACCCAAAAGGCGCTAGAGAATATCTCTTGCGATGAGGGGTCAATGATTTCTGCGGCCCAAATTTGCGCCCAGCGTTCCTTGTCGCCAAAGTCTACGATCAGGCGTACAACACTTCTCGTGTTTTCAAGGGCGTTATTTTCCTCAGGATATATTTGTTTAATAACAGAATTTAATTCCCATACAAGTTCGACTGGTAATTGATCGCCGACTTTTTTGGGGTCATATAAGACGTCATTTAGGGGTATCTGAATTTCTGTAAAACGTTTAGATTCTTCTTTTAAGGAGTCTTGTTGAACCAGGTACCCACCAGCCGCTGATGGCGTGAATGTCCAAACTTCCGTTTGTGAATCCTGTAGTGGGCCATTCATAATGCTGAGTGATTCAAAGCGATTTCGACTCCCTAGGGCTAGGGCATAGGGAACGCAATTACCGCGCATGCGATCAAAAAATACTTTAGATTGCGCATTGAAGAATTCATTAAAGGAGCGGTCTTCAACGCCAATATTTGCGGGCAAATTATTCTCGTTAAAGCTCCTGCGGATACACCCACGTTGTATGCGATAGTCAAAGTTCCCGGTATCTTCTCTACTATATTGCCCATCTATCCTTTTAAATAACTCGGGATTCAGACTCATGCTCTTAGAGGATTTGTCGATGGCGTTATCTTTGAACTTGATGCCACCCTGCACATTTGTTGCTACCTTTTTCTTTACTTGAGGCGCCTTGCTTTTCTGAGCTGTTTGATTTGACTGCTGTGCTTGGGCGCTAGAGACGAATGCAAGCATAGACATCATGATGAGTCCGATAAAAATCAGCTTGGCAAGGTTAATCGCTTTTATTGAAAGAGCCATGAATCTTTAACTTTTTTTTTCCACATGGTAATTATCCGATATTGCGGATCCTTTTTGAGATATTTATGTTGTGATGCAACAATTTCTATTGTTTTCATTTATCTGTGAGTGGAAAAAGTTCTCGATACAATATTTTTATTAAATATAGGAGATGTGATGCCCATTATTGAGTCTGTATCCGTTGCAGCAGTTGCCATTCCGCTAGATAAAGTCACTTCTTTTTCTACCCGAACAGTCTCTGAACGTCATTATTGCCTGGTAAAGGTGCGTGGCAAAGATGGTAATGAGGGAATTGGGTTTTGCTATGTTGGTAGCGCAGGCGGTGATGTAGCTAAAGTTGCTGTTGAGCAATTATTAGCGCCCAAATTGATTGGCCAAAATAGTCATCGTAGTGAGGGCTTATGGATGGAAATGTATGACGAATCCATCTTACAAGGACGGGCTGGAGTGGTGATGCGGGGTATTTCTATCTTGGATACCGCACTATGGGACTTAAATGCCCGTGCTGCTAAATTACCGCTGCATCAATACTTAGGCTCTGTAGTGGAGGATCGTGTGCCTGCGTATGCCAGTGGCGGCTACTATTTAGATGGAAAGACACCGGCTAAGTTAGGTAAGGAAATGGAGTCTTACGTAAATCAGGGTTTTAAGGCTGTCAAAATGAAAACAGGTCGCCTATCCCCAAGAGAGGAGGAGGCGCGCGTTAAAGCGGCTCGTAAGGCCGTAGGCGACGATGTATTACTCACGCTGGATGCCAATAACGCATGGCGTGATTTACCTACTGCCCTGGAATACATCCGTCGTTTTGAGCAATACAACCCTTATTGGATTGAGGAGCCATTTTCCCCGGACGCAATAGATCTTCACGCAGCCCTAGCCCGTCAAACCACTATTAACGTGGCTACTGGTGAGATGGAGGCAGGCCGTTGGCGCTTTAGAGAGCTCATTGACACTGGCGGTGCTGCTATTTTGCAGCCTGATGCAGCGGTGTGTGGCGGTATTACCGAGTGGCGTCGTATTGCAGCCTATGCGGATGTAAAAGGGGTCACCGTTTGCCCGCATTGGATGCATGACTTACATGCACCTTTGGTGGCTGCAACGCCAAATGCCCGTTTCGTAGAATTTTTCCTAGATGATCAAGTATTGAACTTCCGTAGATTAATTAACAAGCAACTCACATTTAAAAATGGTGACCTTATTTTGCATAAGACTCCGGGGTTAGGGTTTGAGTTTGATGAGGCTGCAGTTAAGAAATATGCAGGTAAAGCCGCTTGGACGAAGGTGATGTAATTTAAGTGCGCCAATAAAAATATCCCGCCTCAATCTGCGGGATTTTTTTATCGCATCAATACGGACAGTACTGCGAATCAGGTTGATCGAGGATTGAGTTTGAAGTGAGTCATAGTCTGGGTAATAAGCACTAATCCAAACCCTAAGAATCCAATAATGTCAGCCTCAGTTGAGGGGTAAGCCAGTGCTACGCCAGCGGCCACCATGATGACGCGCTCAAAGACTTTAGTCTTCTCAATAAACCAACCCTGAAGGCCTCCCGCTAGGCAGATGATGCCGACTACAGCCGTGAAGGAGATCCAAGCAATCTCTAGCCAATTGGCCTGCTCAAGCGCAGCTGTTGAGCCCATGAGTAGGAGACTAACCCCAGACTTATCTAGAACAAACATGAACGGTACCAATATAGCTGGCGCAACATACTTCCAAGTTTGAAGAGTGGTTTTGTAGGGATTGCCTTTACAGATGGCTGCGGCAGCAAAGGGGGAGAGTGCTGTTGGGGGAGAAACCTCGGACAGCACTGCGTAGTAGAAAATAAACATGTGAGCAGCAAATGCCGGAACGCCCAAATTAATTAACGCTGGCGCAGCGATAACCGCGCAAATGATGTAGGACGCGGTTACTGGAACTGCAAGCCCGACCACCCAAACTACTAAGGCAGTGAAGATGGCGGTGAGCAACAACGAGCCACCAGCATACTGAATGACGATAGAGCTGAACTTCAAGCCTAGACCGGTGAGTGTGACAGTGCCCACAATGAGGCCTGCACCTGCGCAGGTGGCTGCAATTGCGAGTACACCAGTAGAGCCTGATGCCAATGACTTGGTGAGATTTGAGTTGTAGAGACCTGCAAGTATCGGCTCTTTACCCTTAAACCAGGCCCAAGGAATAATGGCAGTATCTTCACGCAGCATGCTTGAGAGGGCCGAAACTACTGTCGCCCAAAATACAGACATGACTGGTGAGAAGCCGAACAGCATAAAAACGACGATCGAAATGAGTGAAAAGAAATGAAACCAGTATTTTTTGGTGAGTTGCCAAGCAGTTTCAGCCGCATGAAATTGGATGCTCTTCATGCCATATTTGCGCACATCGATTTCTACCATGACAAATAAGCCAAGATAGAACAAGATGGTTGGGATGGTTGCCATTAGCAACACATCTAAGTAAGAGATCTTTAAGAAATCAGCAATTAAGAATGCAGCTGCGCCCAGTACTGGCGGAGAAATAATAGCGCCTAAGCCACCTGCGGCAAGTAAGCCACCTGCGGCATTTTTTTCGTAACCTACTTTTTCTAGCATTGGTGCCGCTACAGAGCCAACAGTCACTGTAGTCGCTACACCGGAGCCAGAGGGGCCGCCAAGTAGAAATGAAGACATCACAATAGTCCTACCTACGCCAGAGGATTTTCCACCCATTGCTGCAAAAGAGAAGTCGATAAAAAACTTACCCGCACCAGTGAATTGTAAGAAGGCGCCAAATATCGTGAAGAGAATAATCAGGGTTGCTGAGACATCTACTGCTGTTCCATAAATACCTTCAAGCGTCATGAACATGTAGCCGACTAGGCGATCAATGTCATACCCTTTATGGGTCCATGGGGCCGGTAAGTAATTACCGAATACAGCATAGAGCAAGAATAAGGCGGTTACGCCAACCAAAATCATGCCATTTGTTCTTCTAACGCTCTCTAATATCAATGCAATTAAGCCAATGCCGATCATTACATCGGTAGAGTTTGGCGCAGTATTTCTGTCCATTAAGTCATCGCCACCGCTCAGAATGTAGTAGGCGATAAATACCGACCCAATTGCAAATACGATATCCCACCACATCAAACGATTTTTAAAACGGGCAGCTATCGGAAAGCTCAGAAACACTAAGAAAAGAACTAGGGCGACGTGAATGACGCGTAGCTGATGCGTTGGAACAATTGAGTAAGCAGCATAAAGGTGGAATAGGGACATGCCAACTGCTACCAGAGTAATGAACTTTGCCAAAAGACCTTTGTAGTCATTTGAGTCCCCCTCCTCTTGCTTGATGAAGGCGTCTAGTTTTTCTTGCGTTTCGTTATCAATCACGGACTGAGTCATGTCTCTACCTATTTATTTATATTCGTAAGGCTATTAAATCAAAAGAGTGGGACGTGCCCACTCTTGTTACTGCTGGCGCATTGCTAATACGTTTTACCGCTTAATTTAACTTCACGTTCTTTTCTTTAAAGTACTTTAAAGCGCCCGCATGAAAATCAATTGGCGTAGACTTTGTTTTTTGGTTCTCTAGAGTCACGTTAATGTACTCAGCATGGGTACGTACTAAATCAATTTTGTTGTCAAATACTGCCTTAACAATTTTGTAAGCTTCTGCTTCTGGCATATTGGCATTGACGACAAGAATGTTGGCAACGCCAGCGACATTGTTAGTTTTACTCATGCCGCTGTAGGTTTCTTTTGGAATATCAGCAGCAAAGTACAGATTTCCATACTTCTTATTCATTGCAGGTACTTCAGCAGAAGTATCAACCATCACAATTTTCATACCAGGACTGTTAGCAAGGTCAGTCACTGCTGCAGTAGGCAAACCACCAACCCAGAAAAAGGCATCAATCTTGCGATCTTTGACTGCATTGACAGATTCCGCTACGCTTAAACGTTCACGCTTAACATCCTTGTCCTTATCTAGACCGGCAGCCTCAAGTAGGCGAAAGGCCATCACTTCAGTTGCGCTTCCAGGGGCGCCAGTACTAATGCGCTTTCCTTTCAGGTCCTTCATCGACTTAATGCCTGTAGATTCGACAGTTACTACATGCATTAAGTTGGGGTACAGAACCATTAATGTACGCAAATCTACTTTTTTGCCGGCAAACTTACCTTCACCAATTTGAGCGTCTTTTGCGGCATCAGCCATAGAAAAGCCAACGTAGGGCTTGCCAGTACCGATCAGATTTAAGTTATCAACTGAGCCGCCAGTGACTTCTGCGGTTGCAGCCATTCCTGGCACCTTACTTGAGAGTAAGGCTGCAAGTCCACCACCCATTGGGTAATAAACGCCACCTGTACCACCAGTTGCAATGGAAATATTCTGTGCCTGAGCACTTCCCCAAAGTATTGAAAGGGATAAAGCGATGATTTTTAATAGTTTCATGGTTGTCTCCTATGGTGCATCTATTGAATTAAAGGCCTGGCATATTAAAGTGAATGCTTTTGAGCTCTCCAAGCAACTTCGCTTGCTGCTCTGTACTTAACTGCATGAGCGGTGGTCTTACCCGTAACCACTCAGAATCATTACTATAACTGGCAACGGCAGTTTTCATTCCGGCAATCATCTGATATTGAGCAAATATTGAGCGTACCTGATCTAAATCGGCTTGAAGTTGATCTGCATCAGATTCTTGCCAATGCGCTGCTAATTCTGCGATGGCCTTAGGGTTTACATTAGCAGTAGCAGAGATGCAGCCTACGCCGCCTGCACGCAAGGCACGCATTAAAAATACCTCACTGCCAGCATAAACTCGAAAACCCGATGGCGCTAAAAGCTTAATCACAGACTCTGTGTACTCCCAATCGCCGGAGCTGTCTTTCATCCCGACAACCGTTTGTGGATACTCTTTTGTTAAGCGCTCCAATAAGGAGAGGCTTAAATTGATTTTGGTAACTGGCGGAATGTTGTAAATATAAACTTGTAATCGAGCATCACCAACTTTTTGAATTACTTCTGAGAAGTAAGCAAATAAACCATCATCAGTGACATCCTTGTAGTAGAACGGAGGCAACATCAACACGCCTGCGCACTGATGTTGAACAGCATGGCTAGTCATACTGACTGTGGCATCAATCGAAGTGGCACCCGTACCGGGCATCATATGCGCTGGATTGAGGCCGCCCTCTATCAGTGCGGTTAAGGTACTCATTTTCTGTGGCGCAGACATAGAGTTTGCTTCGGAGTTGGTCCCGAAGATAGCTTGCCCTACGCCGTTTGATTCAAGCCATTGGCACTGCTTAAGTAATTTTTTAGCATCAGGATTACCCTCTGGCGTAAAGGGGGTTAAAACTGGTGACAGTACTGCGGGCAGCGAAGAGGGATGCGGTGACATGGTCATATTGATTCCGGGTTAATTTTTTACTTCGGTAAGAAGTGGCTTTAGATTATAAAAAGCTTCTAAGTTATCTAGTGCTAAATTTGTCATTAATTGTCTAGTTTCTGATGTTGCACTGCCAATATGAGGCGTAAGCAATACATTATCAAGTTTTAAGAACCCAGGATTGGGATTGGGCTCATTTTCAAAGACATCTAGCGCCGCCCCAGCAATGATTTTTTGCTGCAGCGCAACTAAAAGGGCGGCTTCGTTGACAACACTACCTCGTGCAACATTAATGAGATAGCCTTTGGCCCCAAGTGCCGCCAGTACCTGTGCATTAATCATGCCTTCAGTCTCAGGGCTGGCAGGGCAGGCAAGAAATAACACGTCACTAACCTGCGCCAATGCAGTGATTGAAGGGTGGTATTCGTAAGCGACGTCCTTTTGATTTGGTCCGGTATAGGCAATCTTGACCTTGAAGGGCTCCAAGCGTTTGGCTAGGTCCTGTCCAATACGGCCCATACCGGCAATACCGACACACTTACCGGCTAATGAAGTGGTCATGGTGAAGGGCGCCTTGGACCATGCACTTGTTTGGACAAACTCTTGCGCTTGAGGAATGCGACGCAGTAACCCAAACAACATGCCAATAGCCAGTTCACAAACGGCATCATTTAAAACGCCCGGTGTATTGCTAGCTTTGATACCTTTTTGCTGAAGATAGGCCAGGGGAAGGTTGTCATAGCCCACCCCGCAAGTAGCAATCATTTGAATACCAGTCACTTGCTCAAGTAAAGATTGGGAGATGACTGTATTGGAGCGAGTCAGTATTGCAGTGAAGTTTCCTGCGGGCACTTTTCCCTGGGGATCAAGTAGCTTAGCGGTCTTTAGTCGTTGGTCGATTTCCGTTTGCATAATTTCTGGAAATTGACCGACCTGAAGGACAGAATTGACTGGGATCATGTCTCACTTACTTTTTTATTGAAATAATCAAATCATTGTAAGAGGATTTATAGTCTTATTTAAATATTTAAGGAGAAATCAGATGTTATTTACCCCAGCAGAAACAAAGGTGGTGATTGTCGGCGGTGGCACTATGGGCGCCGATGTAGCGGCTGTCTGCGCACGGGGGGGTTGTGCAGTACAAGTGGTTGAGCTTACAACAGAGCGGCGAGCGCTTTTACCGGATTATTTTGCCAATACGTTGAGTGACCTAGGGTACGAGCATCGCACCCACCTGCTCTCGGTTGCAGGCTCCCTGCAAGAGGTGGATTGGTCAGATATCGACTTGGTGATTGAATGCGTGCCTGAGCGACTTGATATTAAGCAAGAGCTATTTGCGAAGTTAGAAAAGCTAGCTAAGCCTGAAACAGTGCTTGCAAGCAATAGTTCCAGTTTCCCAATTAGTGAAATCGCTAGTGGATTAAAAACAGCCGCCCGAATGATTGGCTTGCATTTTTTTATGCCCGCTCATTTAGTTCCTTGTGTTGAAGTGGTTTACGGTGAAAAAACATCCCTAATGGTTGGTGAAAGTTTATCTAGACTCATGACAGCCTGTGGCATGGTGCCCGTAACTGTGAAAAAAGATCTGCCTGGATTTTTAGCAAACCGATTGCAACATGCTTTATCGCGTGAAGCTTTCTCAATGGTAGACGCTGGGATTGCTACGCTAGAAGACATTGATAAGGCGGTACGTTTTGGTTTTGGCTTTCGCTACCTTGCCGCAGGCCCAGTGATGCAGCGTGATCATGCTGGTCTTGAGGTGCATGGCGCTGCTGGAGCCAGTATTTATCCCTCTTTGAATAATTCACCTAACATTGCTAAGTGCTTAAGTGAGCGTGTGGCCAGTGGCAAGCTAGGCATGAAAACTGGCGAAGGATTTTTCCCTTGGACTTCCGAATCCATTAAGGTCGAGCGAAAGCGTTACGACGACATCCTTCGTGCAGGGCTTCAGATTATTCAAAAAGAGCTACCCGAAATTAAATGATGAAGTGACTAAGCCCCTATTGACCGTACTAAGTAATATCTTTGAGATTGAGTTTTCTGAGGTGGGGGGCGAGTCGATAAGTAATGGCAACTACAGCAATGGTTGCAACGCCACCAAAAATAATGGATGGTACCAAGCCTATCAGGCTCGCAGCAATACCGGATTCAAGGGCGCCCAATTCATTGGAGGAGCCAATGAAGATGCCATTGATTGCGCTAATTCTGCCGCGCATATGATCGGGTGTGGTTAGCTGCATAATGCTGCCGCGAATGACTACCGACACTGAATCGCAGCAACCTGAAATACCCAGAAAGAGGGCGCAGAGCAATAAATTACTGGATAGGCCAAAAGCAATAATCGCCAAACCAAATCCTGCAACAGACATAAAGAGATACTTCCCTGAGTCAGTGAGAATAGGCCGTTTGGCTAAATAGATCCCAGTGATCACAGCGCCTACTGCAGGAGCGGATCTCAAGATGCCCAGTGTTTCTGGGACAGCATTGAGTACTTCTTTCACAAAGGCGGGCAAGATGGAGACGGCGCCGCCGAACAGCACAGCAAACATATCTAATGCCATGATGCCTAGTATGAGCTCATGCTTTTTAACGTAATGAAAGCCCTCTAAAAAGCTTTTTAAAAACCGATGAGATGAATAGTTCGTTTTCTCTTGAACAACATTAATAAAGGTAATCCCATATAAGCCAAATACTCCGCATAGAGCAGCCAGCAGGTAAGTCCACTCTAGGCCTGCAAAACCAATCATGAGGCCACCCAATCCAGGGCCTGTTACAACACAAATTTGAAATGCGGATGATGCATAGGCAGTGTATCGGGTCAGTTGATCACGGGGGATGATTTGCCCAAATAATGCTTGATAAGAGGGTCTTAATAAAGCCCTGCCAACGCCAATAAAAGCTACTGCGGTGTAAATCAGTGGAATGGGTGGTGAGAGGTAGCCCAATGCAATAGCCGTTAAAAATAAAGCGACAGCCACGTGAATCATGCAAGCAATTGCGGCAATCCATTTTCTAGAATAGTGGTCAACTGCATGCCCAGAGTAAAGCGCTAAGGCAAAGTAGGGAATGAGTTCAGCTAGGCCAATGAGACCCAGGGATATGACGCTGTTGGTAATTTCATAAATATGCCAACCTACAGCGACCATCGTGATTTGGTAGCTCAGTGTTGCGCCAACTCGGTAGAGTAATAGGGTTCTAAAAGCTTTGCTGTGGTTCATGAATTCTTTTCATTTTACAAGGCATTCATGATTTATCCTTAAGGAATGAAGAAGATCATTCGTATTTGGGATTTACCTATCCGCCTATTTCACTGGGCTTTAGTTGTCTTCATCATCATTAGCTTCATTACAGTCAATATTGGTGGTGATGCGATGGCGTTGCATGCGCTATCGGGTTATTGCATTCTCGCGCTGATTATTTTCAGAATATTTTGGGGGTTCTTTGGATCTCATCATGCCCGCTTTATTAATTTTGTTCCGAGCCCCCGGGGCTTATATCAATATCTGAAAGGCCAATCGCCGGCAGTTTTAGGTCATAACCCTTTAGGCTCTTTATCAGTGCTTGCCTTAATCTTTGCGGTTGGGCTTCAAGCAGTGACCGGCCTATTTTCAAACGACGATATTCTGTTTGAGGGGCCTTTTGCACAATACGTTTCGAACGCTACTGTTGCGATATTTAATTCGATACATCATTGGAATGATTTAGTTTTGTTAGGATTGATTGCAGTGCACTTATGCGCCATTTTTTACTATCAACGATTTAGACGTGAAAATCTCATAAAACCAATGCTGGTTGGTGATAAGGAAATTGACCCAAGCGAAGAGGCAAAATATCTGCCTGCTGGCTTAGGTCAAGACTCTAAGGATGGAGCCTGGCAACGCGGTACAGCCTTGCTATTGCTTAGTCTGATTGCCGTTATCTTAGGCTATTTCGTTACCCGCTAATTATTTTTTCTTGAAGTCATCATGGCAATTCTTGCATGTTTGACCAGCCGCACCAAAAGCCTTTTTGATTGCTTCTTGATCGCCTGACTGTGCAGCTACATTCAAGTTCACCACAGCGAGTTGCATTTTTTCACTAGCGGATTTGAACTTCGCGTTATCTGACCAGACGGCTGGCAACGCATTGCCGCCCTCAGTGCCGGGGCCAAACGCCTGCCATGGCAAAGTCGACAGTGTGGTTACGATCGCTGCATTCTTGGCAACCTCATCTTTGTTGTATGGCGCCTCACCCTTTACTACAGCACTAATTTTCCCAAAGGAATTGGCCATAACGGTGTAAACACTTTGACGATATTTAATCGCATCTTCCGGTTTTTTAAATTGGGCAAAAGCGATGCTAGATGCCGCTGCTAGAGTGGCGATCGTTGCTACTAGGATAATTTTTTTTGTTTTCATGTGCACTCCTAAACGAAGTTGTGAGGCTTTGGTTTAACAAGGTAATGGGTTAGTTGAGCATACTACTGAACGATGTGGCTACAGTAGCATTTGCAAGGGTAGCGTTATTAGGTAGATGGCACCTTTAAAAAACCCTATAAGCGGCTCCATCCAGAAGTTTCCAATCACGCCAGTAAATACCAGCGCTAGCACGACAAAAAAGCCCCAAGGTTCAATTTTACCTAGGGCAATCGATTGGCGAGCTGGCAACAGCCCAGCCAGAATTCGGCCACCATCAAGAGGGGGCAGTGGAAACAGGTTAAACACTAATAAGCCAAGGTTCCAGCTAATGCCGGCCTGAGACATGGAAACTAAGAAGGGCTCATTTACCCCTAATCCAAATAGTGTGATGAGTAGTATTGCCCAAATCAGTGCCTGAATAAAGTTAGAACCTGGGCCGGCCAAGGCCACCCAAATCGAATCTATTCTGGGATTCTTTAGCTTGTCAAAGCGCACAGGTACTGGCTTGGCATAGCCCACCAAGAAGGGGGAGCCAGTTAATAGCAGTGTTAACGGAATCAGAATGGTGCCCACAGGATCGATATGCTTCGCAGGGTTTAGGCTCACTCTGCCTAATAAATAGGCAGTGTTGTCACCCAGTTTTCGGGCGGCATAGCCATGGGCCGCCTCATGAACCGTAATGGCAAAAATCAAAGGAATCGCATTGATGGCGACAGCTTGGATAGAATAGTCAGTAATCATGACAATATGATATCTACAGGAGTGAACAAAGTGACTGACGAGAAAAAACCAGAATCAAAAATCCCGGCCAAGGTAACGCTGGCTAAGCCTGCTGCACGTCCTCCGGCTCCAAAGGGTCCATCAGGTCCTGGTGGCAGGCCTCAGGCTGGATTTGGTGGTGGAAAAGCCATGATGCGTAAGGCTGGTCGAGGCCGATAGTGGATAATGACTCCATTAATGAATATATTCAATAAGGATTCAGCATGAACGAATGGCATAAAGAGTCGAAAGACGAAATCAATAAAAAAATCATTACCCTGATTGTGATGTTGGCAGTGGCAACGAGTTTGGCTATTCTGTTTGCACTGGTTGCCGCTCATATTGGTTACGTATTCGGCTAATTCGCATTCATGGCAGCATGACCTGTTCTAAGCCAATACTGATTTTTACCTCTTAATAAGACACCAAGTATGTGGCCATCTTTGCTTGCAATCTTTTGTGGGGCCGGCACTGGCGCATTGCTCAGGGCTGGATTTAATCTAGTAACTGTAGGCGCCACCGTAGGAATTACGACAGGAGCTGCTGCAGTGCTTCCCTTGGGTACGTTGCTATCCAATCTAGTTGGCGGCTATTTTGTTGGTATCGCCGTAGCATTCTTTGGAAATAACGCCCATTTATCCCCTGAGTGGAGACTATTTGTCATTACTGGTTTCTTAGGCGGTCTAACCACCTTCTCCAGTTTTTCTGCCGAAGTTGTCGGCTTAATGCAGCGTGGTGAGGTGACGTGGGCACTCGCCACAACCCTGTTTAATTTAATCGGATCTTTGGTATTAACCTTTGCCGGTATCTTGACTTACCAAGCTCTGAAATAGGAGCATTTGAATAGAAGTAAGTACCGGGTCATTTACTCGGGCTTGATATTTCCTGCATTGACTACGGCGCTCCATTTAGCAGCCTCAGACTTAATTAACGCGGCAAAGTCGGCGGGAGTTCCTCCACCAATTTCATTGCCTTGTGAGAGCATTAGCTCTCTAAGTTGAGGATCCTTTAAGGCTTCATTGGCAGCGGCATTGAGTTTTTCAATAATGGCCTTTGGTGTTTTAGAGGGTGCGATAAAACCTTGCCAATTCAGTACTTCAACTTTAGGAAAACCCGCTTCAGCAAAGCTGGGTAGATTCGGAAAGAGGGGTGATCTCTTTTTGCTGGTAGTAGCGATGGGGCGTAGTTTGTCAGCCCTAATGCTTGGTACTGCCGAATACATCTGATCAAACATCATATCGACATTCCCGGCCATCAGATCGGTTAGACCTGCAGAGCCACTTTTATACGGTACATGGATCATCTGAATGCCTGCATTTTGCATAAAGAGTTCGGCCGAAAGTTGATGGCTTCCACCAATTCCTCCGGAGGAAAAGGTTAGGGTGCCAGGCTTGGCTTTAGCGGCTGCAACAATATCTTGAATCGTTTTGTATTGAGAATTGGGGTTGACCACCAGAATGAGTGGCCCTTTTTCTATCAGAATAATAGGGCTGAGATCTGTTTCTGGGTCGTAACGCAAATTACCAAATAAGGTTTTATTCACCGCTAATGGTGCAAAGTTACCCATGCCAATCGTATAGCCATCTGGAGCAGCCCTAGAGACAAATTCCGTACCGATGTTACCGCCTGCACCAGGCTTGTTATCAACAATGATTGGCTGCTTGAGAATGACACTCATTTTCTGTGCCAGTTGCCTACTGCGAGAGTCTGCACTGCCTCCTGCACCGTAAGGCACGATTAAATTAATTGATTTATTGGGATAATTAGTTTGAGCGCTGACAGCGCCTATCGTTGCAAGAGTGGTGGAGATGATTGCAGTAATAAAAAAGGGTGTCATTTTCATATAAAACCAAATAGTCCTAAAAGTGCGCCTAGTCCAATAAAGTAAAGAGGATGCCAGCGAGTAAAGATGGTTAATGCAATGGTGAGGATGGTAAGAATATAAGCGGCATTAGTATGATTAATTTGTAAAGCAATCTGCCATGCCGAAGATAGTACCAGCCCAATAGCAAGAGCTGCAGCTGCGTATTGAATAACTTTCTTTCGGTGCTCGTTATGCATATTTGTGATGAAGCGCTGAAGAAAATAAATCAAAATTGATGATGGCCAGGCGATCGCAAGGGTTGCGAGAAACGCACCAAGAACACCATAAACATGCCAACCTATTAAGGTGACCGTCATAAAGTTGGGCCCAGGGGCGGCTTGGGCAATTGCGAAATAGTCAGCAAAAGTTTGCACGTCAACCCAATGCTCTTGCCTCACAGCTAAATCCAATAAACTGGGAAGCAGGGCATTTATTCCGCCAAAGGCAACTAGAGAAAGTGCGGAGAGCTTGATAAATAAGCCCATCAAAATACTCATGATCTGGAGGCTTTCTTGTGCGCCAAAAATAGAGCCAATGGTGCGACGATCAGCACTACCCAGCCAAGACCAAGATGAAAATAGCTTGCCGCAATCACAGTGACAACTACTACCAGTAGCATGGCGGGGTATTGAAGCTCATCACGCAGCATCTTGAGACCCGTAGAGGCAATTAAACCTACGCCTACAGCAGAAATGCCACGCAGAATGCCTTTTACAGAATCCAAATAGCTGTATTGTTCATACAGTAGCGCTAAAAGCAGTACCAAACATACTGGTCCCAAAGTTAAGCCCAGTACTGCTGCTAAAGCGCCTTTAGCTCCCGCAAAGCGGGATCCAACACATACAGCGAGATTGACGATATTGGGACCGGGAACGATTTGACAGATTCCCAATATGGCACTGAACTCCTCTGAGCTCAAAATTTGATCTTGCTCTACAAGGGTTCGCCGTGCCCAAGGGAGAACCCCGCCAAAACCAGACATGCCGATCTTGCTAAAACTAATGAACAGCTGGGTGGGGGTCAGTGTTTTCAAAAAACAAGTTGGGTTTATGAGGGTTTGAAAGGATGTGGAACTGGTTTTTGATCAAGCCAGGCATTCAGAGTCTCTGTGATGCCTTGAGAGAATGCTTCAAAAATAGGCTCTGCAATAAAGCCTAAGTGTGGTGTAACTAATAAATTGGGCGTATTGCGCAAAGAATCATTGACGGGCAGCGGCTCAATATCAAATACGTCTATTGCTGCTTGGGCAGGAGCACCCCTTTGAAGTGCAATGCTTAAGTCAGACATATTAATCAGCGCTGCTCTAGAGGTGTTAACTAGAATGGAATCAGGGCGCATTAAAGCCAATTGATCGGCACTAATAATTCCTTTGGTTCCTGGACCGGCCACTAAATGCATAGTGATTACCTTGGATGTACTGAGTAATTCGTCTAAGCTAACCGAGACAGCATTTTCAGTAGCGGCGCGCTCAGGAGTCATGCGCGGGCTCCAGGTCACTACTTCCATTCCAAAGGCACGACCTACTCTGGCCACTTTACTTCCGATAGCGCCTAAGCCCATGATGCCCAGACGTTGCCCTGACAACATTGGCAGTACTGATAATTCATTGCGCCAACCACCATTTCCAATGAGTGATGTTTGATTGATCAAATTTTTGGAGGCAGCCAAAATCAAGGCCCAAGTAAGTTCAGCTGTGGTCTCTTTTGATGGGCCACCTGGTGTGCATGCCATCGGAATATTTCTGGAGACAAGCGCTGAAGCTTCGAGCGTGCCATTACGTTCACCAGTGAACATCAGGAGTTTAAGCTTTGGTAATCGGGCAATCATCGCCTCATTAAATGGAGAGCGATCTCTTACGATGGCGATAGCATCAGCGTCCTTAACCGCCTCATATAGGGCTTCGTCACGTAAGGGCTCATGATGAATGGTCAGATTTGACTTTTGATCTAACTCTTCCCAATGAGAGAAGCGTCGCAAAGCGCGTTCGTAGTCTCCGAGGATGACGATATTAGGTAGTGTGGACATGTGCCAGTTCCGTAAGTTTATGGTGGATTAATCAGGTGTGGAGAGTTGCAAGATCTGCTTTAGATCGGAGGCGCACACACGTGCCAGATAGGGCTTAGGCCTTTAGAAATAGTACGAGGCATCAAAAAAAGAATATCCAATGAGAATGGTTAAGCATGCCTTAAGCTTTCATATATGTTTAAGTAATTTTTTCTTGTTGGGCAGATTTTACTCTGGTTACTTAAGCTACTTGTAGCAGGAAAAGTCGTTTACCTTGAGAGTCTTACTGTGGCTCTAAGACTTTAAGTTTTTTTCGTATGGACTGTTCGATCGGGATCGATTTTAAATTAGGTTCCAATGACTCTCGTTCATCAAAAACAAAGCAGGTGCCGCTGTAGTGTGTAGAGCCTACTTCCTCGAAATACTTCAAGATGCCACCTTCTAATTGGTAGCTATGTTGCATCCCAATCTCGCGCATATAGAGGCCTGATTTTTCACAGCGTATTCCCCCGGTGCAAAAGCTCACTAATGTTTTGTCGGCTAAAGCCTCTTTCTGAGCCTCGATTGCTTGGGGAAACTCTGTAAATTTACTAATGTTGAAATGCATCGCATTTTCAAAGGTGCCGTACTCCACCTCAAATGCGTTGCGGGTATCAATCATTACCACTGGACGTCCCAAATCATCGGTTCCCCGATCAAGCCATTCTCGTAATTTTTGGGGTGCAATGAAATTAGCCCTACCTTCTTCAGGACGAATCGTGGGGTGATTCATGCGAATAATTTCATTCTTTATTTTGACGAGCATCTTTTTAAATGGCTGCGCTTCAGACCAGCTATCTTTGGTCTGCAAAGCACTAAAGCGGGCATCCATCCTTAGCCAGCCTAAGAAGCTGTGTAATTCGAGCTCTTTGCCAGCTAAAAACAGGTTGATTCCTTCCCCGGTTAATAAGATCGTGCCTTTAATTTGGCGGGAATTGCACTCAGCAAGCATTGCACTGCGTAGCTCTGTCAATCCATCTAGGCTCACAAATAAATAGGCTGCAATGTTCAGGATGGGTTTCATGATTGTTCTATTTTGGCTCCAACCCTTATTATCGAACAGGATGGCTGCAAGGGGTGGTAATCTTGGGCACTTAACTGAAGGAGATACGAGCAATGCAGATTATTGTAAGGATGGCTAAAAAAGCCTTGATTTTGGGCTCAGTTCTGTTGGCTGCCAGCTCTATCGTGAGCGCCCAAAGTGCTGGAGTAGGGACTTGGCCCACCCAAAAGCCTATTCGTTTAATTGCAGTATTCCCACCAGGTGGATCTGTGGACCAGGTAGCTAGAGTGCTAGCCCCAGCCTTGCAGGCAGAATTGAAGCAAAACGTGATTGTTGAAAACATTGGTGGTGCATCTGGTGTTATCGGGACTGCTGCAATGACGCGTGCCGATCCAGATGGCTATACCTTTGCAGTAGTGTTCGATACACACGGGGTAAATCCTAGTTTGAAAGATAAGCTTCCCTACGACACGATTAAAGACATTGCGCCGGTAACCTTAATTGGTACATCGCCAATGGTCATCGTTGCAAGTAAGAGTTCTGGCATAACAAGCTTTAAACAGCTGATAGATCAATCGAAAGCGGGCAAACAATTTAGCTACGGCTCGATTGGAATCGGGAGTCTTGGACATCTAGCGATCGCTCGCTTAGCAAAACAATCGGGACTGGACTGGAATCACATTCCTTACCGTGGCGGAGGGCCTTTGATGCAAGACATTCTAGGGGGACAAGTTCAGCTAGCGATTGGTTCGGAATTTTTAGTCAGGCCTCACATTGATAGCGGTGGTGTCATTCCTTTAGCGATTACTACCAGTAAGCGATCGGCTGCTTTACCAAATGTACCTACTATTGCTGAGAGTGGCTTCCCAGGATTTAATGCGCCAGCATGGTGGGCGGTTTTGGCTCCTGGTAAAACACCTCCTGCTATTGTCAACGCGATGAATCAGGCGGTAACTAAGGCCTTAAAAACACCTTCTGTTGCTGAGAAACTGAAATCACAGGGAATTGAAATTGTTGCTGGAAACCCAGATACTTTACGCGATTTCATTGGTAAGCAGATTGCCATATGGGGTAAGTTTGTTATTGAAAATAACATTAAAGAAGCGCCTTAATTTCTTAATTCCTTAATTAACACCTGACCAAATACATCAATATGAACGAGCGTTTAATTCCTTATCAACCAATGGATTTGGCAGAACCTGCTGCACTGGTCTCCGCCATTCGCCAAAGGCGCGGTGGGCAATTTATTAATCTAGATCGAATGCTGTTGCATAGCACCCCGATTGCCGAAGGCTGGAATCACTTTATTGGCGAGATTCGTAACAATCTATCCCTAAATCCTAAGTTGCGTGAACTAGCGATGTGTGGGGTTGCGGTATTAAACGGTGCTGAGTATGAGTTTTTTCATCATGCGCCACCATTTATTCAGGCGGGTGGCACAGAAGAGCAGGTGCAAGCATTGCGCCTTATTGGACAGGCTAACTTTCCAGAGGAATGTTTTAGTCCAATAGAGCAAGATACTGCAGCGTTAACTTTTCAGATGACGCGCAATATTCAAGTCGACAGCGCTTTAATGAAAAGGCTGCAAGCTACCCTTGGCAATACGGATACAGTGGAGTTAGTAACGGTGATTGCAGCGTACAACATGGTCTCTCGTTTTCTGATTGCCTTAGATGTCAATCCGGAGGATCACCCTCCTGGATAATTTATGACTAAAGATGCTTTTATCCAATGGGAAGAGGGCGACCAAATACAGACAGCCCTTTGGCATTCTGAAAATGGCATAGCGCCCCATAAAAAAGTAGTTCTGGGAGATGACACGCTAACTGCAGATATCGCCTATCGCCTAGCCTGTGAGGGCACCGCGATCTTGTGGAGGGGCGATTTTCAAAATGCCCGTCAATTATTGCAAGCGTTAGTGCGACGCGTAGATAGGCCTTCAAAAAAATCAAAGCGAGCAGATAAGAGTGTTATTGCCAATGTTGAGAAGACTGCTCAACAGCTTGCCCTCGACACCTTTAATTTACATCGCCTTACGCAATCCCAGCGTGCTCGTATTCTGGGGATGATATTAATTCAATGCACTTCCGAGCATACGATCTCTTTGAGGCGGGCGCCGGTCGTATCTCAGGCATGTTATGAGGCGTATGGCGCTTCTACTCAGGCGTATGTTATTTCCTTACGCGAACTCTTAGGGGTGATCAGCGCTTATGAATGGCGCAAGAATGGTTTACCTGTCCTTGCCGATGAAAATGGTGAGGCTGTTTTTGTGTATCCACACTATGGTGTTTTTTCTCCTATTCGTGGTGAGTATCTTGAGTTAGTTTGTGATACCCCTTTGCCTAAGGCGCTTGATGCTGAATCGACTGCTTTTGACATTGGTGTTGGTAGCAGTGTTTTATCTATCATCCTGACTATGCGTGGATTGCAAAAGGTTATCGCTACAGATTTGGATGATCGCGCGCTAGCTTGTGCTAAAGAAAATATTGAGCGTTTGAATTTAACCAATCAAATTACCGTTGTTAAAGCAAATTTATTTCCCGAGGGTAAGGCTTCTTTAATTGTATGTAACCCTCCATGGTTACCAGCCCGACCTAGCTCTACTTTAGAGCGTTCTATCTATGATCCTGGCAGTCAGATGCTGAAGGGCTTCATCAATGGATTGAAAGATCATCTATTGCCTGGGGGTGAGGGCTGGCTGATTTTGTCTGATCTGGCTGAGCATTTGGGGCTGAGGACCCGAGCCGAATTACTAGAGTGGATCGAGCAGGCAGGATTGAAAGTGCTAAGCCGAAGCGATACAAAGGCAAAGCACCAGAAAGCATTTGATGAAACTGACCGGCTTCATGCTGCTAGAGCTGCTGAAGTGACTTCACTATGGCGCTTGGCAACTCAGTAATCTAGCAAATTAGCATTCCAGTGTTACGTCCTCTTTTTAAGAAGGGTTGTTTATATTGCTTGCTTTGCATAAAATAGATGAGAATCATTATCATTTAAAAATTATGTAGGGCGGGCGTAGGTATGGCGTTGTTAAGGTATCGGAGTAGTGCTTTTAATGGCGATATCTCAATCGCTCTCATTGCGGTTGTCACTGCAATTCACGTAAGTGTTCTAGGGCTTGCTACATCATTTAAAAATAATGGCGTAGATAGGCTCGCAGAACAAGTCATCTCTTTGGGGCTTACTCGAGAGAGTTCTTCAAAGAGTGCCACAAGGTCGCCCCCTGAAAATCGAACAATCAAACAATCGGTCGATCATGCCGCTAAGGTGTTTGGTGCATCTATGGCTTTTAGGCATCAAAAAATAGAGTCTACTAGCCCAACTATAAATGTCATGGAAGGGTCTACTGCACCAGCAATCTCCTCAATCACCAATATGCCATTGAGTCAGCGCGGCATTTTGGCAAATCCTCAGCCACCTTATCCCATAGCTAGTAGGCGTATGGGTGAACAGGGCTTTGTTGAGCTAAGGATGTGCATCAATCGCCAGGGCTTAGTTGATGGGCTTACATTGGTGAAAAGCTCAGGATTTTCACGGCTAGATCATGCGGCTTTGGAAACAATCAAAGAGTGGAGATTTTCTACCTCAGGGCCGAAGGGATCAGGCGCCTCCGAGTGTTATCGCCTCCCGATCCACTTTACCCTGGAGGCCTAAGTTGAGTCATCACACGCCCGCATTGAAAGAAACATCAAATGTGCCCCAAGATGTTTGGGGTAGGGTAATCCAAAGCACCTCTTTAATGGGAAATGATCGCTCAATCATCATTCTGCACGAGGGTCACAGGTATCAGCTAAGCATTACCAAGCTAAGAAAGCTTATCTTGACTAAATAATTTTAAATTTATTTTTAGCCAGCAAAAAGTATATTGATATGCCAATAGCCAGCGATTTTTTATTTACATCACTGGAGATTGCATATGAAGTTACAGAAATTAGCATGGGCACCAAGATTGGCGTTAGCGCTTGGATGCTCAGCATTGACATGCGCCAATGCTCAGGAAATGGATCTACCTAGAATTGATATTGTGGGTAAAGAAGCAAATGCATTATCAAAAATTCCCGGGACAGTGGACATCATCAATCAAAAGCAGTTGGAAATTCTCCAGCCACTTTCATTGCAAGATGCCTTAAAGACCGTTCCCGGAGTCCATGTTCGAGGTGATGAGGGTGCGCTTGGCGCAATTCCGAATATTGGTATTCGGGGATTGAATCCAGGTCGAAGTCAAAAAGTGTTGCTTTTGGAGGACGGTGCACCGATACATCCCAGTTTATTTATTTCCAACGCTTCTTATTACAGTCCACCAGTAGATCGCATGAGTGGTATTGAGGTATTAAAGGGGGCATCTGGGTTGCAGTACGGCCCATCTAATATTGGCGGTGTTGTTAATTATCTGACCAAAACACCGGAAGAAGGGTTTAAGGTTACCGCTAAAGCTGGTAACTATGGATATCGCTTGGCGCAAATTGAGGCTGGTGGTAAATCAGAGTCCAATGGAGCTATTGCTGGTCTGAATGTGATTAAGTCTGAATCAAATAGTTATCAGAGTAATGGGTATGAGATGACCGATATTCTTTTTAAGGGGGGCATGAGTGTTGCCAAAAATCAATGGATGAGCTTGAAATACACTCATTACGATAATGACATTAATATTTCTTATGTGGGATTGAGACCCAATCAATATAACAATAAAACGTCATCAAATCCTGCGCCAAACGATAGTTTTGTTACTCAGAGAAATGCAGTTGATTTAAATCACTCCTGGGATATGAGTCCCGATGCCAAACTGAATACATTAGTCTACTGGAGCAAGCTGGGGCGTGATTTTTGGCGCCAGAGTATTAACTCTCGCTCTGTTGATGGGACGGTTTTTAAGCCATGCAACGGTAGCTCCGAATGTATGTTCGGGCGTAATCGAGAGTTTCAGATGTTGGGTATAGATTCTCGTCTCATGCATGCATTTAAAGCATTTGGCCTTCGAAATGAGGCTGAGTTTGGGGTGCGATTGCATACTGAGACGCAGTCTAATCAAATGTTAGCATCGACTAGCCTAGCTAGATCGGGAAGAATTGCCACTCATGAAGAAAATAAGGCAAATTCAGTAGCGTTGTATGCCCAAAATCGGTTTTTAATCACCAAAGATTTTGCTGTGATTCCGGGCATACGTGTAGAGAGCTATAACCAGACCCGAAATAACGTGCTTACTGAAAAAAGCGGTGGCGCCAAAAACGTAGAAACGATTCCGCAGATTGGCGCTACCCTACAAGTCACTCCTGGTCTTCAGCTGTATTCCAGCATCTATAAGGGATTTGCTCCTGCACAACTCGCTACTGCAGTCAGTGAGCAGGGGGTTGATCAGCAGCTGGATCCTGAGCGATCGACTAATATGGAATTCGGCTTCAGGGGAAAAAATCCAAGCTTTACTTATGATGCTGCAGTTTTTAGTATGAATTTTAGTAATCAAATTGTGAATCAAAGCTTAGCAATGGGGATCAACAAAGCCAATGGTGGAAAAAGCTTACATCAGGGTGCCGAGTTAGCATTGGGGCTCCTGTTGGGTGCTGGTTGGAGTATCAACGGTAATGCAACCTATATTCCCGTTGCAAAGTATGTTGGCAGCTCTTCTATTGGAGCGGATGGTAAGCGCATACCCTACACGCCTAAACTCATCTCAAATTTAGGATTAAATTATCAGCGCAATGGATTTAACACCTTGCTCAGCGCTAACTACATTGATTCACAGTTTCCCGATTCAGCAAATACGGTGGCATCTAATGCGATTGGCACCTTAGGTGAAATACCTGCAGTAGTTACGGTCAATTGGACTGCAAATTACGCGGTCAACAAACATTGGAAAGTGTTCGGGGTGATTAATAATTTATTTAATAAGCGCTACATCTATAGTAGAAGTCCAGATGGTATTTTTGCGGGCGCACCTTTGAATTTTCAGGCAGGCATGAGTTATCAATTCTTCTGAAATACTATCTGGAGAGGTGAGAGATCCTTGGATTTCCGCACCCTAATTTATTTGGCAAATAGTTGACTTGGATCCTCGAATGCTTTGAATTCTAATGCGTTACCAGCAGGATCCAAGAAAAACATCGTAGCCTGCTCGCCCACTTTTCCCTGAAAGCGAATTTGTGGCTCGATGATGAATTGCATATTGGAGGCTTGTAATCGTTTCGCTAGAACATGCCAATCTGGCATTGTTAAAACAACTCCAAAGTGCTTCACGGGCACCTGTTGTCCATCCACTTCATTTGCACTTGCGTGCCCACACTCCTCGGGTGCAAGGTGAGCAACAAGTTGATGGCCAAAAAAGTCAAAATCAATCCACTCCTCAGAGCTTCGACCTTCGTCGCAGCCTAGAGTTTTGCCATAAAAATGGCGGGCTGCCTCTAGGTCATTTACCGGAAAAGCTAAGTGAAATGGTTGAACGTTGCTAGACATAGCTTTTTCCCATAATGTAGTTAAAGTTGAGTTTGCTCAAGTATTTTGATTGCTAAAGTTTAGTATATTGAGCTTATAAAAATAATGCTATCAACTGGAGACAAAATGTTTACTTCCTCATTTAGTAAGGCTGGTCGCGCCATCCTATATTGCGCCTTAGTCATTGGATTGAATGGAGTGGCTCATGCGGTTTATCCGGATAAGCCAATTAAGCTGATTGTTCCTTATCCTCCGGGCGGTGCTACAGATGTTATCGGTCGCATTCTGGCTAAGAATCTAGGTGATGCACTGGGCCAACAAGTGCTTGTAGATAACCGTGGTGGTGCTGGCGGTAACATTGGCGCAGAGGCGGTAGCTAGGTCAAATCCTGATGGTTACACCCTTTTAATGGGCGCCGTTACCTCTCACTCAACTATGGCTACATTAGAAAAGGGGAAGCTACGCTATGACATCCTGAAGGATTTCACCCCCATCATGATTGTGGGCTCCGTTCCCTTGGTTGTCGTTGTGAACCCCAATGTTCCTGTGAGAACCTTAAAAGGCTTGGTTGATTATGCAAAAGCCAGCCCTGATAAGCTTAATTACGCTTCATCTGGTGCCGGTGCTCCACAGCGCATGGGGGCAGAAATTTTCCAAAAAGAAGCGCAAATTAAAATTACACACATTCCCTATAAAGGCAGCGGTCCGGCGATGACTGATTTAGTAGCGGGACAGGTCAACATGATGGTGGAAACCGTTCCTGCAGCATTACCTTTTATTAATGCGGGGCAGCTACGTCCATTAGCAGTGACCACATCAAAGCGAATTTCGATGCTGCCAGATGTACCCACCACCGCTGAGTCAGGTATGCCTGCTTTGGAGGTAAGCTCTACTTTTGGCGTATTAGCTCCGGTAGGTACACCCGTTGCCATCATCAACCAATTGAATGCAGTGATTGCTACACTGCTAGTTAATCCAGAAGTTAAGGAAGCATTCTTAAAGCAGGGTGTTTATGCTGCTGCACCAACTAATCCAAAGCAATCTGCATTGTTGTTAGCTGCGGAAGTCAAGCGCTGGGAAAAAGTAATTAAAGAGGCCGATATTAAGGCTGAGTAAGTTAATTTTAAAAACAAAGAATATGGCATGACAAGCAAAGACAAAAAAGATAGCTCAGATCAAAAAATAGCCCCTGCGAGTGGCTTACGTAAAGGCTTAACAAGCTATGGTGATAAAGGATTTTCTTTATTTTTGCGTAAAGCATTTATCAAGGGTGCAGGCTATACCAATAGTGCGCTAGATCGCCCGGTCATTGGCATTATTAATACGGGTAGTGCATACAATCCTTGCCATGGCAATATGCCGCAATTAATTGAGGCAGTAAAGCGTGGCGTGATGTTGGCCGGTGGATTGCCGATGGATTTTCCGACCATCTCGATTCATGAAAGCTTTGCTGCGCCAACTAGTATGTATTTACGAAATTTGATGTCGATGGATACGGAAGAAATGCTGCGTGCTCAACCAATGGATGCCGTTGTCATGATCGGTGGATGCGATAAAACCGTTCCTGCGCAGATGATGGGTGCCGCATCTGCCGGGCTTCCTGCTATCCAGCTCATCACGGGCTCGATGCTCACTGGCTCACATCGTAGTGAGCGAGTTGGTGCTTGTACTGACTGTCGCCGCTATTGGGGTAAGTTTCGCGCAGGTGAAATTGATGAGGCAGAAAAAGATGAGGTAAATGACCAGCTCGTCGCTAGTGTGGGAACTTGTTCTGTGATGGGTACCGCCAGTACGATGGCCTGTATTGCTGAGGCATTAGGAATGACTGTGCCTGGTGGGGCAACTCCGCCTGCAGTAACTGCAGATCGCATTCGTATTGCAGAGGAGACGGGCACCCGCGCTGTGCAAATGGCTAAAGACGGTGTCACGATCGACAAAGTGCTGACTGCGGATGCATTTGAGAATGCGATGCGTGTTTTATTAGCTATCGGTGGATCAACTAATGGGATTGTTCATTTAGCCGCAATTGCAGGTCGTATGGGCCTAGAGATTGACTTGGATGCCTTGGATAGAATGGGTAATGAAACTCCGGTATTGGTTGACCTAAAGCCTTCAGGTGACCACTATATGGAAAATTTTCATGATGCGGGTGGCATGACTACACTCTTACGCGAACTTAAGCCTTTATTAAAGCTCGATGCTATGACAGTCACTGGCCGTACTTTGGGCGAAGAGATTGATGCAGCGCCACCAAGCTTCAAGCAGGACGTTGTGCGTAAGTTAGATAACCCGATTTATCCTCGCGGCAGTATTGCTGTGTTGCATGGTAATTTAGCGCCTGGGGGAGCCATCATCAAGCAGTCTGCCGCTGATGAAAGATTGATGGAGCATGAGGGGCGCGCAGTCGTCTTTGAGAATTCTGAAGATCTGGCAAACCGAATTGATAGTCCTGAGTTGGATGTAACGGCCGATGACATTTTGGTTTTAAAAAATATTGGCCCTAAAGGTGCGCCTGGCATGCCGGAGGCGGGCTATATTCCTATTCCACTAAAGTTGGCGCGATCTGGTGTCAAAGACATCGTACGCATTTCAGATGGTCGTATGAGTGGCACTGCTTTTGGAACGATCGTTTTACACGTCACTCCAGAGGCTGCTATTGGTGGGCCTTTAGCGCATGTACAGAATGGCGATCGCATCCGTTTAAGCGTGAAAAATCGTGAGATCAGCCTATTAATATCGAATGAAGAGCTAGAGCAGCGCGCAAAAGATAATCCGATTATTGAGCCTACTGCAGAGCGCGGCTACCTTAAATTATTTTTAGATACCGTCACTCAAGCAGATCAGGGTGTCGACTTTGATTTTTTAAGAGCAGCAAAAATGGTGGGCAAAATACCTAAGTGCTAACTAAGTAGAGCAATGAATTAGTAGTCAATTTTTTAAAGAAAAACGCCACCCAGTTGGGTGGCGTTTTTCTTTGTAAATAAAGGCCTCGACCATCTGCAAGCTTGCTGCCTGGGGCTGAACGGTTGATGAAGCTCTTAATCCCTTTATCCGTAAGCTTTCCAGAAATACCCCCAACCATGTTTTTTGTCAGTTCGATTTTGTAAGAATACCCCCAATAATACCCCCAACGGTTTTGGTTACAGCTGGATTTGGAAAGACCACAACGGACGTACAGGCCTTTATCTACAAAGAAAAACGCCACCCTGGTGGGTGGCGTTAGACTGTTACGTACTACAAAATGGTGGAGCCGGCGGGAATCGAACCCGCGTCCGCAAATCCTCTACAACAAGTTCTACATACTTAGTCATATCATTTAATTTAGCTAGCTAGTCACAGACTGACATGTTCCACGCTGGCGATTCACTAAATTTTCGAACTATTCCTCGTGACACGAAATAATCTTATCTCTTGTAAATGACCCTGATGTAGCTTGCGCTACCTGACCCAAGAGAGAATCAGTTCAGGGGCAACCGCAATTAAGCGGCTAGTGCGAAACGTTCGTCGTTTGCAGTTATTACATTCCCATTGATTTACGAGATAACGGGTCCTCGGTATGCCCTTGATGCTTCGTAACCCACGTCGAAACCATGTCGGCCCCAGAGTGAAAGCATTGGAAGTTCCATTTTAAGGCTTTCGACCTCAATTTGTCGGATATCTTTAAATTGCCGTCTTATTCCTGCTGGGATAGATGATTTCCATTAGTTCACTCGGGTGCTGAATTAAATAATCCGCCCCCCATTCATCTGGGGGTTCATCACATCCGCAATAGCCATAGGCTGCTGCGATGGTTTGCATACCCGCCGCTCTGCCTGCCACGACGTCTCGAATGTCATCTCCAACATATAAGGCTTTTGTAGGGTCGACATTGGCGATTCTAGCGGCATGCAAGATAGGTTCTGGATGCGGTTTAGAGTAGGGCGTGGTATCCCCTGAAATCGTTGCTACGGCCCTCTGACGTAATCCCATCAGATCAGTCAAGGGGTTGGTGAATCGTTCACTTTTATTGGTAATGATGCCCCATGGTGTTTGGGCGGCATCCATCTGGTCCAGTAAATGCGCTATCCCTTCAAATAATTTGCTATTTACAAGGAGCGCTTTTTCATAATTACTGAAAAATTCATCGCGCAGGGTATTAAAGTCCGGGTGATCCGTACCCATAGCAAATGCCCCAAAAATAAGACCTCTGGCTCCTGCGGAGGCTCTAGGGCGAAGTAATTCGTAAGGTTTGGGTTCGAGCTTACGCGCAATGAGGAGTTGATTGGCGGCCGCAACTAGATCCGGTGCGGTATCAGCTAAGGTACCGTCAAGGTCAAAAAATACCCCGCTGTAAGGGCTGACTAGCCTGTCAGTCATTTGCGCACGGCAATCATGTAATTGACATCAACATCAGCACCCAAACTGTAGACCTGAGTGAAGGGGTTGTAGCTCATCCCTTTCATTTGTAGCATTTCTAATTCAGCCTGGCGAGTAAATGAGACTAACTCTGAAGGTTTGATGAATTTTGCGTATTCGTGGGTGCCTTTAGGCAGCATTCTGAGGATGTATTCAGCGCCAACAATGGCAAATAGGTAAGATTTTGGATTGCGATTAAGGGTGCTAAAAAACAGGGTGCCACCCGGCTTGCACAACTTTGCGCAGGCTTGGACTACAGATGCGGGATCCGGTACATGCTCCAGCATTTCCATGCAAGTAACTACGTCATATTGCCCTGGCTCCTCTTCAGCTAATGCTTCGGCAGATATAGCGCGATACAGAAGGCTCGCCCCAACCTCTAGAGCGTGGAGCTCAGCAACTTTAAGGGCTCTTTCAGATAAATCAATGCCGCATGCTTGAGCACCGGACTGAGCCATAGATTCAGCCAAAATACCGCCGCCACAGCCTACGTCCAAAACCCGCTTGCCTTGAAGGTCAACGATTGACTTAATCCAATTCAGGCGCAGGGGATTAATGGCATGCAGCGGTTTGAATTCGCTATTGGGATCCCACCAGCGGTGGGCTAGGGCGCTAAATTTAGCGATTTCTGACTGATCGACGTTCATTAATGTTGGTGCCTTAGGCGGGATAGTGTGAGATACGAATATAGCGGAAATAAAAAAGCCCGCATAAGCGGGCTTTTTTACAAGTAAAAAGAATTACTTAACAGCGGCTGTACCAACAACTTCGATGTCGGTGCGGCGGTTCTTAGAGCGACCATCAGCAGTTGCGTTACTGGCAACTGGGTTGCTCTTACCTTTTGATTCTGTGTAAACGCGGCTACCATCAACGCCTTTGCTTACTAAGTAAGCTTTAACGGACTGAGCACGACGCTGACCTAGAGCCATGTTGTAGGCATCTGTACCAACACTGTCGGTATTACCAACAGCAATAATTACTTCTAACTTGATCTTGCCTAAGTCTTTAGCAATTTTGTCCAAAGTAGCCATTCCTTCTGGCTTCAATGATGCTTTATCGAAGTCATACAAGGTATCAGCTTGCAAAGTAATTTTGCTTTGAGTTACTGCAGGAGCAGCAGCTTTTTTAGCACCTAACCAGCCATCGCAATTTGCGGCAGCAGTTGCAGGAGTCCAGCTAGCATCACGCCAGCACAATGTGCCATCGCCGTTTTTCCAGTTCAAGCCAGAGCTGTTAACCCAGTTATCGGAAGCCACAGCTGCAGTAGCGGAAATAGTAATAATGGATGCAAGCATCAGTTTTAGGGTTTTGTTCATTTTTGTCCTCAAAAATCTCTTTTAATTAAAGTCAAACTTAAATGTAATTCGCCCTACTTTGAAGCAAATGACTGCAAAGCGACACATCTCAATTTCTTACAAACTGTCAGAATATTAGCATAGGGGCTAGCAGTCATCAAAATGATATTATTTATAAATGGAACAAGCCGCTAAAGAAACACTACCAATATCCCTCGAAGACGAAATGAAACGGTCCTATTTGGACTACGCGATGAGCGTTATCGTCGGTAGAGCCCTACCAGACGTACGCGACGGCCTTAAGCCGGTCCATCGACGTGTTTTATTCGCTATGTATGAATTAAACAACGATTGGAACCGCGCTTACAAGAAATCTGCTCGTATAGTTGGCGATGTGATCGGTAAATACCATCCCCATGGCGATTCTGCGGTGTATGACACCATCGTTCGGATGGCTCAAGACTTCTCTTTGCGCTATATGCTGGTTGATGGACAGGGTAACTTTGGCTCTGTGGACGGTGATAATGCCGCTGCGATGCGATATACCGAGATTCGCCTGCGTAAGATTGCTCATGAGTTATTGGCTGATCTGGACAAGGAAACGGTCGATTTCGGGCCAAACTATGACGGTAGTGAGCGGGAGCCCTTGATTCTTCCTGCAAAAGTACCTAATTTGCTCATTAACGGCAGTTCAGGTATTGCAGTCGGCATGGCGACCAATATTCCGCCCCATAACTTAGATGAGGTAGTTACAGCCTGTCTGTATGTGTTGCACAACCCAGATTGCACCATTGATGAGCTGATTGAGATTGTTCCAGCTCCAGATTTTCCTACTGCCGGCATTATTTATGGGGTTCAAGGGGTGCGCGAGGGTTATCGCACTGGGCGGGGTCGTGTGGTGATGCGGGCCAAAACTCACTTTGAAGATCTAGACAAAGGCTCACGTCAATCCATCATCGTTGACGAGTTGCCATATCAAGTGAACAAGAAGAACTTGCTTGAGCGCATTGCTGAGTTGGTTAATGAGAAGAAAATTGAAGGTATTTCTGATTTACGTGATGAGTCTGATAAGTCAGGCATGCGCGTAGTCATTGAGCTAAAACGTGGGGAAGTACCTGAAGTAGTGCTTAATAATTTATACAAGGGCACTCAGCTTCAAGATAACTTCGGTATGAATATGGTGGCGTTGGTGGATAACCAGCCACGCCTGTTGAACCTCAAGCAAATGCTCGAGTACTTCTTGCAGCATCGTCGCGAAGTCGTTACTCGCCGCACTATTTTTGAATTACGTAAAGCGCGTGAGCGTGGTCATGTCCTCGAGGGCTTAGCTGTTGCTTTAGCTAATATTGATGAGTTCATCGCCATTATTAAAGCAGCTGCTAATCCTGTTGTAGCTAAGAGTGGGTTGATGAGTCAGGCTTGGGATTCGTCTATGGTGCGTGAGATGTTAGCGCGCGCAGAGACAGACACTCCAGGCGGTCGTAATGCCTATCGACCAGAGGGCTTATTACCTGAGTATGGAATGCAGACGACTGGCTTGTATCGCCTGTCAGATAGCCAAGCGCAAGAAATTTTACAAATGCGCTTACAGCGTTTAACAGGTCTTGAGCAAGATAAGATTGTTAACGAGTACAAAGTGGTGATGGAAGAAATTTCTGACTTACTCGATTTGTTGGCTAAGCCTGAACGCGTCACTTCGGTAATTGAAACTGAATTAAAGGAAGTTCAAGCTGAGTTTGGCATTGCTGGTGGCGATAGTGGTCGACGCTCATTCATTGAGATGAATGCGACTGAGTTGTTTACGGAAGACTTGATTACTCCGCAAGATATGGTGGTCACTCTTTCCAATACGGGTTACATGAAGAGCCAGCCACTGAGTGAGTACCGCGCGCAGAAGCGTGGTGGTCGAGGGAAGCAGGCTGCTGCAACTAAGAATGAAGATTGGATTGAGACACTTTTCGTCGCTAATACGCACGACATCATTTTGTGTTTCTCGGATCGCGGCCGTATGTATTGGCTCAAAGTCTGGGAAGTCCCTCAGGGTAGTCGCACCTCGCGTGGTAAGCCTATTGTGAATATGTTCCCCTTAATTGAGGGTGAAAAAATCACGGTAATTCTTCCAATCAAGGGATATCAGGATGATCAGTATGTCTTTATGGCTACCAGTTTAGGAACCGTAAAGAAGACTCGCTTGTCTGACTTTTCGAACCCTCGCAAGGCCGGAATTATTGCTGTAGATTTAAATGAAAATGACTTTTTGGTTGGTGCAGCCATTACGGATGGCAAGCATGACGTGATGTTGTTTTCGGATGCCGGAAAAGCAGTGCGCTTTGATGAGAATGATGTGCGCCCAATGGGTCGAACGGCACGAGGTGTGCGCGGTATGAATTTGGGTGATGGCCATCAAGTTATCGCTATGCTGGTTGCTCCAGCAGAGGCAACTGATGATGTTGTTGGTGTTGGTGCTGGTGCTGGCGCTGGTGCTGAAGCAGAAGCAATAGCCAGCGAAACTAATGAGAGTGCCGTTCCAAATAGCGTTCTGACTGCAACGGAAAATGGTTTTGGTAAGCGCACCCCAATTGGTGAATACACTCGCCATGGCCGGGGAACAAAAGGCATGATCGCTATTCAGACTTCTGACCGAAACGGTAAAGTAGTCGCTGCTGCGTTAGTGTCTCCAGAAGACCAGATCATGCTGATTACCACTGGTGGCATTTTAGTGCGTACACGTGTTTCTGAAATTCGTGAGATGGGTCGCGCAACCCAAGGGGTTACCTTGATTAACGTGGATGAGGGCACTCGTTTGTCTGGCTTACAGCGCATTGCTGAGGGTGATTCAGACGATGAAAATGACTTAGATGATGTTGAAGAGGGAGAAGTTTCTGCCGATCCAGTGATTGATGCTGCGTCTAATGAGGCTGGTGATGCTTAATCTGTGTTGGCCCAGGGGTAAATAATTCATCATGACGTTTGACCGCCGTATTTTCAACTTTGCTGCGGGGCCTGCAGCTATACCGGAGGTGGTATTGAAGCAGGCTGCTAGCGAGATGCTTAATTGGCAAGGCTTAGGCGCTAGCGTCATGGAAGTCAGTCACCGCGGTAAAGAGTTTATGGCGCTTTACGAAGAGGTATTGCATGACCTGCGTACCTTGATGAATATTCCAGATTCATATGAGATTTTGCTGCTTCAAGGGGGTGGTTTAGGTCAAAATTCCGCCATACCAATGAACCTAATGGCGCTTGGAAAGAACGGCCCCAAAGCTGACTTTTTGGTCACAGGGATCTGGTCAGAAAAATCTTATAAAGAGGCCGAGAAATATGGAGCGGCACATTTAGCTGCTACCTCGGCGCTTGAAAAATTCAACACGATTCCTGATAAAACTACTTGGGCGCTATCTGAGGATGCTGCCTATGTGCATTACTGTGCAAATGAGACTATCGGCGGCGTAGAGTTTCCAGAGGTGCCTGAAGTCGGTGGTCGCTTGTTGGTGGCCGATATTTCTAGCAATATTCTCTCCCGTGAAATAGACGTTACCAAATGCGGAGTGTGGTTCGGTGGCGCGCAAAAAAATATTGGTCCGTCTGGCGTAACGATTGTGATCGTACGTAAAGATTTAATGGGTCACAGTATGAGCATTACGCCATCGATTTGGGATTGGTCAAAGCAGGCTGCTACTCAATCGATGCTCAATACGCCCCCCACCTTTGCCATTTATATGGCGGGTCTTGGCTTTAAGTGGTTGCTAGCGCAAGGCGGCGTGCAGGCAATAGAAAAACAAAATCAAGCAAAAGCAAATTTACTGTACAGCTTTTTGGATCAAAGCGGCTTGTATGAGAATCGAGTCACCAAGGCATATCGATCTAGAATGAATGTGACTTTTTTCTTGAAAGATGAAAGCCTCAATGCAGTATTTCTGGAGCAATCAAATGCTGCAGGGTTAGTTGCTTTGCGGGGCCATAAAGCAGCTGGCGGTATGCGTGCTAGCATTTATAACGCGATGCCACTAGAAGGCGTTCAAGCCCTGGTGGAATTTATGCGTGACTTTGAAAGGCGTGCCTAGTGAATTCAAAAGTGAGCTCTGAAGAACAGCGCTTAGCGCCCATTCGCGACAAGATTGATGGATTAGATGCGCAGATCTTAGAGTTGCTGACTTGGCGCGCTCAAGCTGCGCAAGAAGTTGGTCATATCAAAGGAGGCTTTGCCTCACCTGTTTTTAGGCCAGAGCGCGAGCGTCAGGTAATAGCGAAGTTGCAAGAGATCAATCAAGGTCCTTTGCTGCCAGACGGTATCGCTGCAATATGGCGCGAAGTGATGTCGGCCTGTAGAGCGTTGGAGGCTCGCCAAACGATTGCCTACCTTGGGCCGATTGGCACATTTTCAGAGCAAGCAGCCCAGACCTATTTTGGCCACTCTATAGCAGGCCTTCCTTGTAATAGCTTGGATGAAGTATTTAAGGCGGTTGAGAAGGGCGCAGCCCAATTTGGTGTTGTGCCTGTCGAGAACTCTAGTGAAGGTGCTGTTTCAAGAACGCTTGATCTTCTCTTAGACTCTCCTATGCGCATTAGTGGTGAGTTGGTACTACCTATTCATCATCATTTATTAACGGCGAATGGGGCATTAAATGGGGTGACTACTGTTTGTGCTCACGCCCAAGCTTTGGCTCAGTGTCAACAATGGTTGAGTGAGCATGCACCGCATCTTAAGCGTCAAGCAGTCAGTAGTAATGCCGAAGCAGCGCGCATGGCGGCGAGTGACCCTAGCTTGGCAGCAATCGCAGGTATTCCTGCGCAAGTAGCTTATGGGCTGCAGGTAGTAGCTTCGCAAATTCAAGATGATCCTCACAACCGAACACGCTTCGTTGTCATTGGTCACTACGCATGTCAGTCCACTGGTCAGGATCAAACCTCCTTAGTGTTGTCAGTCGATAATCAGCCTGGTGCGGTTCATCGCCTCTTGGAGCCTCTTGCAAAGCATGGTGTTTCGATGAATCGATTTGAGTCTCGGCCTGCACGTAAGGGCACTTGGGAATATCACTTTTACATTGATGTGGCTGGCCATGCTGAGGATGCAAAAGTAAGCAAAGCTTTGAATGAATTAAAAGCAATGGCGGCCTTTTATAAAAACCTGGGTTCGTATCCGCACTCCGTGTAAACGCTGAGTGAGAACAAAAGTGATCTATATCTATCATGACAACTAAGCTGGGTTTAAAACATATTCAGGCAATTGCGCCTTACGTTGGAGGGCGCCCAATTAGTGAGGTTGCACGGGAGTATGGTTTGGATGAAAGTAAAATTGTCAAACTTGCTTCGAATGAAAACCCTCTTGGGATGCCTAAGTCAGCGCAAGAGGCGATGCTTAAGGCGGCTGGTGATTTGGGTCGTTATCCCGACTCCAATGGGTTTGAATTAAAAAAAGTACTGTCTGAGCGTCTTGGAGTTCCCTCGGACTGGGTAACTTTAGGTAATGGCAGTAATGATATTTTAGAGTTGGCGGCACGTGCTGTCGCGCAAGCTGGTGATGAGGTTATTTTTTCGCGACATGCTTTTGCGGTGTACCCACTAGCAACCCAAGCCGTTGGCGCAAACGCGATTGAAGTTGCCCCAACAGCTAGCTATGGCCATGACTTACCTGCCATGCTAAGCGCTATTCAGGCTTCTGGCGATAAGGCAAAGCTGGTATTCGTTGCAAATCCCAATAATCCTACCGGCAGTTACTTGAGCGCTCAAGAAATTGAAGCATTCCTGCTGGCAGTACCAGCACACGTTGTTGTGGTGTTGGATGAAGCATATAACGAGTATTTGTCTGTAGAGCAACGTTACGATGCTGTTGCTTGGATCAAGCGCTTTCCTAATATGATCCTGTCGCGTAGTTTTTCTAAAGCATATGGTTTAGCTGGTTTGCGTATTGGTTACGGAGTAGCACAGCCTGCACTGACAGATCTACTCAATCGCATACGTCAGCCATTTAACGTTAATAGTCTTGCGCAGGCTGCAGCAATTGCCGCATTCCAGGATATAGAATTTTTGCAGCAAGGATTTGAGCTTAATCGTGCTGGCTTAGCTCAGTTGACCGAGGCATTTGATGCCCTCAATCTGTCTTATCTTCCCTCGGCTGGAAACTTTGTTTTAGTCAAAGTAGGTGATGACGATGGCGCAGGTAATCGTATGAATCTAGAGTTGTTAAAACGTGGAATTATCGTTCGGCCGGTAGGAAATTATGGTTTGCCACAGTGGTTGCGAATTTCGATTGGACTACAAGAAGAAAACGCAGCATTTATTCATGCCTTGCGGGATATCGTCGCGCAGAATAAAGCGCTGACTGCATGACGGTTATGAATTCGAAAGTGAATTACGGAACCGTCACTATTGTGGGTGTCGGTCTGATTGGTGCCTCTCTTGGCTTGGCTTTGAAGCAAGCAGGTGTTGTCAACACCATATTAGGGGTTGGGCGTAGTGCAGCCAACACAGAGCAAGCCTTGAAGATGGGTGCAATTGATCAGGTAGTTGATCTTGTAGAGGCTGCCAAACAATCTGATTTGATTGTGCTTTGCGTTCCTGTCGCACAAATGCGAGCAGCCTTTGAAATCATGGAGCCTCATCTTCAGCCTCGGACGATGTTGACTGATGCTGGTAGCACCAAAGGGGATGTGATTTTGGCAGCAAAAGAAATTTTAGGTAAGAAGGCTTGCCAGTTTGTTCCGGCACATCCTATTGCTGGTGGCGCACAATATGGCGCTAATGCCGCTAAGGCTGATTTATTTCAGGATAAGCAAACTATTATTTGCCCACTGCAAGAAAACTCACCGCAGGACACCGATCTGATTGAGGGCTTTTGGAGGTCAGTCGGCGCACGGGTAAAAAAGATTTCTTCTGTGCAGCATGATGCGATCTATGCAGCAGTGTCTCACTTGCCGCACATCTTGTCTTATGCCTTGATGGTGAGCATTATTAATTCAGAGGATGCAGATCAAAAGTTAGAGCATATTGGCGCTGGCTTTAAAGATTTCACTCGCATTGCCGCTTCTAGCCCTGAAATGTGGCGGGATATTTGCCTGGGGAATCGCACTTCAGTTCTAAAAGAGCTTGATCAGTACTTATTAATCGCTGGCCATATGCGCCAATTAATTGCTGAAAACGACGGCGCTGCTATTGAAAAGTTATTCAAAAAAGCAAGTCAGGCCCGTCAAGATTTGGATACTCTTTGATGAGCAGTTTTTCTAGTATTCAGATTGGTCCATTTAGACAGGCACATGGCGAGATTGTTTTGCCTGGCTCAAAAAGTATTTCCAATCGAGCATTATTGTTAGCAGCCCTTTCTTCTGGCACTACTACACTCCATAATTTATTAGATGCGGACGATACGCAAGTGATGCGAAACGCCTTGCGTCAGCTAGGTATTTTAGTAGCGGATCAGGATCATCACATCTGCATTATTGAGGGGTGTAGCGGTCAATTTCCGGTACGCGAAGCAGATCTTTGGATGGGAAATGCAGGGACTGCTATTCGGCCGTTAACGGCAGCGTTAGCGATGCAAAGTGGTAACTACCGCCTATCAGGCGTAGCCAGAATGCATGAGCGTCCTATTCGTGATTTGGTGGACGGACTACGTCAAATTGGCGCAGAAATTACTTATGAGTTGCAGGCTGGTTATCCGCCGATCCAAATTGCTACATCCCAGATTAATATCCAAGATATTGTGAAAGTGCGTGGCGATGTGTCTAGTCAGTTTTTGACAGCGCTATTAATGGCTCTGCCTTTGGTGGCAAAAGAGCCAGTCAGAATTGAAGTCATTGGCGAGCTCATTTCTCGTCCTTATATCGAGATTACCCTTAAATTAATGGCTCGATTTGGAGTGCTCGTAGATTGTCCAGATGCGCAATCTTTTGTTATTCCTGCCAATACATCAGACGCCGTTTATCAAAGCCCTGGAGCGATGCTGGTTGAGGGCGACGCCTCTTCTGCATCCTATTTTTTGGCATTGGGGGCAATTGGTCGTGGGCCTGTGCGGGTGTTGGGGGTTGGTAGCGACAGTATTCAGGGCGACGTTGCTTTTGCTGATGCATTGGCATTGATGGGGGCAAAAATTACTACAGGTGATGATTGGATTGAGGTTGCTGGTGTTCAAAACGCCAGTGGCAAACTGAATGCGATTACGATCGACTGTACTGAAATTCCTGATGCGGCAATGACGCTGGCTGTTGCCGCCTTATTCGCAGAGGGAAAAACCCGCTTGAATGGCATTGCCAGTTGGCGCGTGAAAGAGACGGATCGTATCGCCGCAATGGCAAAAGAGCTCAAAAAATTAGGGGCAATAGTTGAGGAGGGTGATGACTATATTGAAGTGGAAGCCCCCAAGACTTTGGCTGATTGGCGATCACCGCCTGAGGGCATCGATACCTATGATGATCATCGTATGGCAATGTGTTTCTCTTTAGCGGCTTTTGGCCCAAATCCATTGAAGATTAATGAACCTGATTGTGTTGCCAAGACCTTCCCCACTTATTTTGCGGAATTTGCTGCGGTCGTCAGTTAACGCCTTTATTGCCATGAACTTAGCCCCCGTGATCGCAATTGATGGCCCAACAGCCTCTGGTAAAGGTACGGTCGCATCCCTAGTGGCTGAAAAGCTAGGCTTTCATTATTTGGACAGTGGGGCGCTCTATCGCTTAGTTGCCTTAGGCAGTCAAAAAGCAGCAATTGACCCCGAAAATGGTATTGAATTGGGTTTTTTAGCCCAGAAAATGGTTATTTCCTTTAAAAATGGTCGAGTTTTGCTCAATTCTGAAGATGTGACTGAGGCAATTCGGACTGAAGAGGTAGGTTTACGGGCTTCTAAGATTGCCGTTCACCCCGAAGTAAGGGGTGCGTTAGTGGGCGTTCAGCATGGTTTTAGACTGTCCCCAGGCCTGGTGGCTGATGGGCGAGATATGGCAACGGTGATTTTTCCTGATGCAACGCTCAAGGTTTTTTTAACTGCAACGGCGTTAGCCAGAGCAGAACGTCGACATAAGCAATTGATAGCTAAGGGAATTCCTGCTAAACTTACTGACTTATTGAGTGATTTAGAAGAGCGTGATGCTCGAGATAGCAGCCGAGGAACTGCACCTCTTACAGTTGCAGAAGGCGCGAAAGTGCTGGAAACTTCGGAATTATCGATAGATCAAGCAGTTCAGGCGGTCTTGGCTTGGTATCAAACTAAGGTTGCTTGAGTAGTCAGTAAGGCAGTTTGCAGCAATGTAATGCAGTGTGCAGTAAAGCAGTAGTTTTGGTGTCTTTAGAAACTCTACAACGCGATTATCTAATTTAGCGTGTTTCTTTGGGCTTTTATAACCTAACCCGTCGGATCTTCTGGCGGCACAAAGTGAATATACATGTCTGAATCATTTGCAGAATTATTTGAAGAATCATTAACCCGATCGAATATGAAGACCGGCCAAGTTATTTCGGCTGAAGTCCTTCGCATCGACCATAACTTCGTCGTTGTTAACGCTGGCTTAAAGTCTGAAGCGTTTATTCCTGTTGAAGAATTCCATAACGACGCTGGAGAGATTGAAGTAGCTCCCGGTGATTTCGTTTCAGTTGCGATTGACGCACTTGAAAATGGCTATGGCGACACCATCCTCTCCCGTGACAAAGCAAAGCGTCTGGCTTCATGGATGAATTTGGAAAAAGCACTCGAGCAGGCAGAAATCGTTACTGGTACTGTTACCGGTAAGGTTAAAGGCGGCTTGACTGTCATGGTTAACGGCATCCGCGCATTCTTGCCTGGATCACTCGTAGATACACGCCCAATTAAGGATACAACTCCTTATGAAGGCAAGACCATGGAATTTAAGGTTATCAAGCTTGATCGTAAGCGTAACAACGTAGTGTTGTCACGTCGTGCGGTTGTTGAAGCTAGTCAAGGTGAAGAGCGCGCGAAGTTGATGTCTAACCTCAAAGAAGGTAGCGTTGTTGTAGGTATCGTGAAAAATATTACGGACTACGGCGCATTCGTTGACCTCGGTGGTATCGATGGCCTCTTGCACATTACCGATTTGGCATGGCGTCGCGTGCGTCACCCAAGCGAGATGTTGACTGTAGGTCAAGAAGTTACCGCAAAGATTTTGAAGTTCGACCAAGAGAAGAACCGTGTTTCACTCGGCGTGAAGCAGCTTGGTGATGATCCTTGGGTTGGTATCGCTCGTCGCTACCCACCAAATACTCGCTTATTCGGCAAGGTAACTAACCTGACTGACTACGGCGCGTTTGTTGAAATCGAGAGTGGTATCGAAGGCTTGGTACACGTTTCCGAAATGGATTGGACAAACAAGAACGTTGCTCCAAGTAAAGCTACTGCACTAGGAACTGAAGTTGAAGTGATGGTTCTGGATATTGATGAAGACAAGCGTCGTATTAGCTTGGGCATCAAGCAGTGCAAAGCAAATCCATGGGATGAGTTTGCACGTGGCCAGCAAAAAGGTGACAAACTCACCGGCGCAATCAAATCGATCACTGATTTTGGTGTATTCATTGGTTTGCCTGGCGGTATCGATGGCTTGGTTCACCTCTCAGACCTTTCATGGAATGAGCCAGGAGAAGAGGCTGTTAAGAGATACAAAAAAGGTGATGAAGTCGAAGCTACGGTATTAGCCATTGATGTTGAGAAAGAGCGCATCTCTCTTGGTATCAAGCAATTGTCTGGTGACCCATTCAACAACTACACATCAGTGAGTGACAAGGGTAGCCTCGTTACTGGTACTGTAAAAGCGGTTGATGCTAAGGGTGCAACCATTCATTTGGCTGATGAAGTTGAGGCTTACTTACGTGCATCAGAAATCTCAACCGATCGCGTTGAAGATGCACGCAATGTATTGAAAGAGGGCGATAGTGTTACCGCCATGATCATTAACATTGATCGTAAATCACGTGTGATTAACCTTTCAATTAAAGCAAAAGACAGTACTGACCAGCAAGATGCAATGAGCAAGCTCCAGGGTGATGCGCAGTCCGGCACAACCAACTTGGGTGCTTTGTTAAAAGCAAAGATGGACAGTAAGGGCTAAATCAAGATCGCCGCTTCCTTTGTGGGGAGCGGCGTTTTGTCATTGATAGACCATGTCAGATCAAGAGCAACAAGCAATTACTCGTTCAGAGTTGGTAGAGAGTTTGGCGGAGCAGTTTCCGCAGTTGCTGCCTAGGGATGTCGAGTTAGCTGTAAAGACTTTATTGGACACTATGACTCATGCCTTAGCTGAAGGTAAACGTATTGAGTTGCGTGGTGTTGGTAGTTTTGTATTGCATCATCGTCCGGCGCGTACTGGTCGTAACCCTAAATCTGGTGAGAAAGTACTCATTCCAGAGAAGCGAGTTCCCCACTTTAAGCCTGGCAAAGAACTTCGTGAGCGTGTTGATTACAAGCCGCTTAAGCAAGTGAGCCCCAAAGAGGGTTCTGGTGGTTAGCCGCATTACATTCACCCAGTGGTCCGTTCGGGCCATTTTTTTATTGAGCCTCTGAGTCATGATTCAGATCGCTACCTCATGGCTGTTGATACTGCCGATATTATTTGGTATCGGATGGCTGGCCTCACGTTGGGATTTACGTCTTGAAAACCGCATGGATGAGCGCGAGCGGATGCGTCAACAACGTTCTACATTCAAAGGCTTAAGTCTTTTATTAAATGAGCAGCCTGATCAAGCTATTGAGACTCTGGTCAAGATTGCACAGCTCGACCCTGAAACGATTGAGTTACATTTTTCCTTAGGAAGCTTGTTCCGCCGTCGCGGTGAAACTGAGCGTGCGATTCGGGTGCATCAACACCTTGCAAATCGAGATGATTTAAAGCCACGAGATCGTGATCACGCGGCATACGAGCTAGGCCGTGATTTTTTACGAGCAGGCTTATTAGATAGGGCGGAAGCCTCTTTAAATCGTGTGGGCGAAGGTAAGTTTTCCGCCCCCGCTAAAGAGAGTTTATTGGAGATGTATCAGATTGAGCGCGAGTGGCAGAAGGCCATTGTTGCTGCAAGTGAGCTAGAGAGTTTGCAGGGCAAACCACACCGTGTTGAGATCGCTCAGTTCTATTGCGAGATAGGTCAGGAGGCGCTTAGGCGGAAAGATTTATCTGAGGCTGAGCAAACCATCACACTGGCACTGCAAGCAGTGCCTAATCATGCTCGCGGACTGATCTTACGGGGCGATTACTTCATGGCACTTGAGCGTCCAGCGCAAGCAATAGAAGCTTGGAGTGTTATAGCGGCCAACCATCCTGCATATATGCATTTGTTGGCAGATCGTTGGATGACTGCACACTCAGGCCTGGATAAGGCGGAGCAAGGATTAAGTGTGTTGGACGCGTTACTGAAAACTCAGGCATCTGGAGAATTGCTTGATATTGTTCAAAAGCATATGACCCAAATTCGGGGCGCTAAGGCTGCCGAGGCCATGTTGGTCGATGTAATGCAATACGCACCTAGCTTGAGTGCTTTATCTAAATTAGCCGAGACCCGCCTGATGCTGGCTGAGAGTAATGGCACACCAGAAAGAATTTCTGATTTAGTGGCGACACTGAGTTTATTAAAACAACGTACGACTAGTCTGGCTCGTTACACCTGCGGCAATTGCGGCTTTCGTGCACGACGTTTTTATTGGCAATGCCCGGGTTGCAACCATTGGGAGGCTTATTCACCAAGACGTAATGAGGGTGCTGTGCCCAGTGGACCCTCAATGTAATTGAAGCTGTAGATACTGAAATATTTGGAGATGTCTTGAAAGTCACAATCATTGGTAGCGGTTACGTTGGTTTGGTTACTGGCGCTTGTCTAGCGGAGCAGGGCAATCATGTTTTTTGTTTGGATGTAGATCCCCAAAAAATTGAAATACTAAACTCGGGTGGCGTCCCTATTTATGAGCCTGGCCTCAAAGAAATGATCGAGCGCAATCGTGCTGCAGGTCGCTTGCAGTTTTCTACTGATATTGCCGCCTCAGTTGCTCATGGTGACATTCAATTTATTGCGGTGGGCACCCCTCCTGATGAGGATGGATCAGCAGATTTGCAGTATGTAGTAGCGGCAGCGCGCAATATTGGACGTCATATGACTAGCCCAAAGGTCATCGTCGATAAATCTACGGTTCCTGTAGGCACGGCTGATAAGGTCACTGCAGCCATTGCAGAAGAGTTGGTGAAACGTCATTTATCGTCAGACCTATGTTCAGTCGTTTCTAATCCAGAATTTTTGAAAGAAGGTGCGGCAGTTGAGGACTTTATGCGGCCTGATCGCATTGTGGTTGGTACTCAAAATACGCCTGCAGGCGTACGCGCTAAAGAGCAGATGCGTAAGCTCTATGCGCCTTTTAACCGTCACCATGAACGTACCTATTACATGGATGTAAAAAGTGCAGAGTTGACCAAGTATGCCGCCAATGCCATGCTGGCAACACGCATCTCTTTTATGAACGAGTTAGCTAACTTAGCTGATCTAGTGGGTGCTGATATTGAAGCTGTACGCCAAGGCATTGGCTCAGATTCTCGTATTGGTCATGGGTTTTTGTATTCAGGTACAGGTTATGGAGGCTCATGCTTTCCAAAGGATGTATTGGCTCTTAGTAAAACAGCGGCTGAGTACGGCAGAGACCTCAAAATTCTAGATGCTGTCGAAGCGGTCAATCAAGCTCAGAAATATATTTTGGTCGAGAAGATTGAAAAACGCTTTGGTAAAGATCTTTCGGGAAAAAAGTTTGCTTTGTGGGGGTTGGCATTTAAGCCCAATACTGACGATATGCGTGAAGCGCCAAGCCGAGTCATTATTCAAGAGTTAGTCAAGCGTGGCGCCCATATAGTAGCTCATGACCCAGTTGCGATGCCAGAAGCTCTGCATTGCCTGGAAATGGACTTTGAAGGTAATCCAGATGGCTTGAAAAGAGTCTCCTTGATTGATGACCCAATGTCTGCTGCGGATGGTTGTGATGCTTTGGTCATTGTGACGGAGTGGAAAGCATTTAGAAGTCCAGATTTTGATCTGATGAAGGCCAAATTAAAGAGCCCCATTATTTTCGATGGTAGAAATCTCTATGAGCCTCAAGCTATGCAAGAATTAGGTATTGAGTATCAGGGTATTGGCCGTCATAATTAATCCATCCATATTTAGTGAATATTCAGAAAAAAATAAGTTACCCCGTGGAAAAAGCAAACCCAGAACAATTTTCTAAAGCCCGATTACTGGTGGTAGGTGACGTAATGCTAGATCGCTATTGGTTTGGCGATACCAGTCGCATTTCACCAGAAGCACCGGTGCCAGTGGTTCAAGTGGGTAAGATAGATGAGCGCTTAGGTGGAGCCGCCAACGTTGCCCGAAACGTAGCTGCGCTAGGTGCTCAGACCACTATCTTGGGTTTAGTAGGTGATGATGAGGCAGGCAAGCGCATTGCCGAATTACTACAATCGAGCGATGTCGATAGCCAGCTAGAAATCGATCCCAAGGTTCCAACGACTGTTAAGTTAAGAGTAATTGCTAGGCAGCAGCAGCTGATTCGCTTAGATTTTGAGGAGGCGCCTAGTGAGGCAGCCTTAGCCCATAAATTAGAGCGATACGAAAAGCTAGTAGGTGATGCGGATGTTGTCATTTTGTCTGACTATGGCAAAGGCGCGCTAGGTCAGGTGGCTTTCATGATTAAACAGGCGCGTGCTCAGAAGAAAATGATCTTAGTTGACCCTAAGGGTGACGACTACGCTAAATATCGTGGGGCTACCGTGCTAACTCCAAATCGCAGTGAACTGCGTCAAGTTGTTGGCCGATGGGCAAGCGAAGAAGAGCTTACCCAAAAAGCGCAGGCTCTACGTCGATCTTTAGATCTTGAGGCCTTGTTATTGACGCGCTCTGAAGAGGGGATGAGCCTTTATACCGAGGCAGGCGTTAGTCATGTCAAGGCGCAGGCACGCGAAGTGTTTGACGTATCTGGGGCTGGTGATACGGTGATTGCTACGCTAGCAGTCGCTTTAGCGGCCCAGTGGCCATTAGAAAAATCGATGGCGCTAGCCAATCGTGCGGGTAGTATTGTGGTCGGAAAATTGGGTACTGCCACAGTGACTTCAGAGGAATTGCAATGACGATTATCGTAACCGGTGCCGCTGGATTTATTGGTGCCAATATTGTTCAGGCGCTTAATGCTCGTGGTGAAAAAAATATCATTGCTGTAGATGATTTGCGACCTGCGGACAAATATCGCAACCTCGCTGATTTAGACATCATTGACTATTTAGATAAAGATGAGTTTTTAGAGGCATTCAGAAGCGGTAGATTGGGTAAGATTAAGGCAGTGTTTCATGAGGGGGCTTGTTCAGACACGATGGAAACAGATGGAATTTTCATGATGGCGAATAACTTTCGTTACACCATGGATCTCCTCGATATTTGTACGGAGCAAAAAGTACAACTGTTATATGCTTCATCAGCAGCAACCTATGGGGGCTCCGATGTATTTGTCGAGAGTCGCGAACATGAGAAGCCACTCAATATTTATGGTTACTCAAAGTTTTTGTTTGATCAAGTAATGCGTAAGCGTTTTGCTGACAAGTCTAATACTGCACAGGTAGTGGGTTTTCGTTACTTCAATGTATACGGACCGAGAGAATCGCATAAAGGTCGTATGGCTTCGGTAGCCTTTCATCAATATCACCAGTACAAGGTCAATGGTCAGGTGAAGCTGTTTGGTGAGTACGGTGGTTATGCTGCTGGTGAGCAAAGCCGCGACTTTGTCTCGGTAGAGGATGTGGTTAAGGTTAACCTATACTTTTTAGATCACCCTGAAATTAGTGGCATTTTTAATCTTGGTAGTGGTCATGCGCAACCTTTTAACGATGTTGCACATGCGGTGGCTAATGCCATGCGTAAGATCGATCATGTAAACGCTGCAAGCTTAGAAGACTTAGTTAAAGAAAAGGCAATTGAGTACATTCCTTTTCCGGAGGCGCTTAAAGGGAAGTATCAGTGTTTCACTCAGGCAGATTTAACAAAGTTGCGCGCCGCGGGCTACAGTGAACCTTTTTTGAATGTGGAGCAGGGTGTCAGTCGCTATATTACTTGGCTGTCAGCCAATGCTGATTTCTTGGCAAGCCCTCTTTCGTGATGTAAAAGTAGTCAACAAATTCTCTTTGCACTCGTTTTAACTGATCCACTTGCAATCTCTGCAAGTGGATTTTTTATTAACAGATGGAGAGAGAATGAGTCGATCATTAAATTTCGGTAACGCCCGTGGTCTTTTTCAGGCATTAGTATTTTCAGTAATGTTGGCAGTTTCAGGTTTAAGTGGTGCTACGCCGATCAACGTCAACACCGCGACCCAGTCGGAGCTGGAAAGTATTAAAGGTATTGGGCCGTCTAAAGCAAAAACAATCATTGCTGAGCGATTGGATGGGGGGCATTTCCAAGATGCCAACGATCTACAAAAGCGGGTGCGTGGCATTGGCATGAAATCCGTAGAAAAAATGGTGGATAACGGTTTAACTATTGAGGCGCCAGGCTCCTTTCGTGAGCCTAATAGCCGTACCGTTAAAGAGGGCACAAGCTCTACTAGACGGGGTTCTCGCAGCCAAAACGGCCCTCGTAATAGTTCAGATCGAAGCGTACCAAATCGTCGAAATTAGCTTATCGGATGCTTAAGTTTGCTTATGGCTAAAATGGGTTCATGAGCACACCTTCTTACTTGACTATTTCACAGACCGTGGGGAACACCCCTCTAGTTCGTTTACAGCGCATTCCTGGCCTTGAAAATGAATCCCGAAATAATCTGATTTTAGGAAAGATGGAAGGAAATAATCCAGCCGGGTCGGTAAAGGACCGACCTGCGCTGTCGATGATCATGCGCGCTCAAGAGCGTGGTGATATTAAGCCGGGCGACACATTAATCGAAGCTACCAGTGGTAATACAGGCATTGCTTTGGCCATGACTGCTGCAATGCTTGGTTATAAGATGGTTTTAGTTATGCCCGAGAATCAAAGCATCGAGCGCAGACAAAGTATGGCCGCCTATGGGGCTGAGTTAATTCTGACTGCAGCGTCTGGGGGTATGGAGTTTGCCAGGGACTATGCCTTGCAGTTACAAAAAGAAGGTCGAGGCAGATTGCTAGACCAATTTGCTAACCCTGACAATCCACGGGCTCATATTGAAACCACTGGTCCCGAAATCTGGCGTGATACCGATGGGCAAGTGACTCACTTTGTTTCTTCTATGGGCACTACGGGCACGATTACTGGCGTTTCTACGTACCTCAAGTCCATGAATCCCCATATTCAGATTATTGGCGCGCAACCTGAGGAGGGCTCTCAAATACCGGGGATTCGTAAATGGGCGCCCCAGTATTTGCCCAAAATCTATGAAGGTGATCGGGTTGATCAGATTGAGTACGTGTCGCAAGCCGATGCTGAAGAAATGGCACGTCGTCTCGCTGCTCAAGAGGGTATTTTTTGTGGCATCTCCGCAGGAGGTGCGTTAGTTGTTGCTTTAAGAATAGCCCGTCAAGTGGAGAACGCTACCATCGTATTTATTGTGTGCGATCGCGGCGACCGTTACCTCTCGACTGGAGTTTTCCCAGCTTAAATCTGCTTTTGCTTTTTCTTAGCTTTATTTTTCTTAGGCTTTGATATTGTTGGATCAGCCAGGGTTTCTTCCTTGATATTTCTTGGGTATTTTTGATCAAGAGTAGCTGGTACTACGCTTTGATTTTTATATCCCAGCGCCTCTGCAAAATCTGCAACACTTTGTGCGTAAAAATAGCTGCGGTTATATTGAACGATCGTCAGAAAGTTATTTAAGCCGACAAAATATTGCACCTGATCATTGCCTTCTTTATCTGGATAGGGTAAATCAACAATCAGTGCTTTGCTCTGAGGTGCTACGCCACCAGCCTGTAAGTCACCCCTATTGCTGCTGAGAATGCCTTTATCGATCAGTTCTTGAACAGTGTACTTAAGAACGGGTTCGCCATCAGCAAGAGATTTGGCTGAGTCTATGCCTGACTCTTTGATTGGGAAGGATATGGGCATCCCCGTTTGCCATCCATGCTTTTTCAAAAAGTTCGCCACGCTGGCAATTGCGTCCCTTGGACTTTGCTTCAGATCAATACGCCCGTCGCCATCTCCATCTACTGCAAAGCTACGGATGCTGCTGGGCATAAATTGAGGTAATCCAATAGCGCCTGCATAGGAACTATTTTGGTTGAGGCAGCTATCAAAACGACTTGAATTCACTTCCGGTTTATTGTTTTTGATTGCTTGCCTACCCCCTGCATCTGACCAACATAGCAAAATCAACTCTTGCAGTTGATCTTTGAATAATTGCTCTCGTGCTGCTTTGTTGGGGGTATCTGGGTAATTAAAGGCCAATGTAAAAAGCACATCTTTCACGCGAAAGCTGCCCGTTTGTCGTCCGTAGATTGTTTCAATACCAATAATGGCCACAATCAACTCAGCTGGCACCCCATACTCTTGCTCAACTTTGGATAGGAACGCTTGATGTTGTTCCCAAAAGACTCTCCCAGCGTTAATGCGAATCGGCTCTACAAAGCGTTTGCGATAAGCAAGCCAATTCTTTTTAAAGGTGCCAGATGGGGGTAATACCAATTTTCTAATAGACGGAATAGTTTTAACATCAGAAAAGCCAGACTCAAGTACCGATAAGGAAATGGCCTGATTTTGAGCCACTTGAGCTAGTAATTGACTCAGATTTTGGGTAAGACGAGTCTCGGAGGCGATATCCTCAGACTGGTTTACGATAGGCTTATGAGGTTTTACCTCCTGGGTGGGAACGCTTGAGCAGGAGATTAAACCCGCCACTAAGAGCAGTATTGAGGCAGAGTAGAGGAAACGAACATTCATTGGATGGCGAGTAGGTGAGTATTCAATGGCTTTTATTCAATTAAAAAATGATATTGTCGCAATGAAGGGTTTTAAGTAATGACTACAGGATACATAACTCACCCTGATTTTCTCAAACATGAGATGGGTGCTCATCATCCCGAGTGCCCAGAGCGCATTCAGGCGATTAATGATCAATTGATTCGTAGTGGAGTGGATGGCTTCCTTCAGCACCTAGAGGCGCCACTGGCAACTGAAGATCAGCTTGAGTTGGTGCATAGCCAAGATCACATTGCTTTTGTTAAAGAGTGCGCACCCGCTAGTGGTTATCACATGCTTGATGGCGATACCATTATGAATCCACATACTTGGAATACCGCTCTACGCGCAGTAGGCGCTGCCATTGCTGGTGTAGATGCCGTCATGAAGGGCGAGGTGGAAAATGTATTTTGCGCTATTCGTCCTCCAGGCCATCATGCTGAGCCAACGCGCTCTATGGGGTTTTGTATTTTTGATAGCGTTGCTGTTGCAGCTCGTTACGCAATGCAGGAGTATGGAATTGAGCGAGTGGCAATTATTGACTTTGATGTCCACCATGGAAACGGTACAGAAGCAGCATTTTTTAATGACCCTAACGTATTGATGTGTAGTTTTTTCCAACATCCTTTCTATCCTTATAGTGGTTTAGATGGCGCTAACAATATGGTGAATGTTCCACTACCAGCATCCACTCGCGGTGATGTTGTGAGATCGATCGTAGAGGAGCAGTGGTTACCACGTCTACGCGATTTTGAGCCTGAGCTGATCATGATTTCGGCCGGTTTTGATGCCCATCGTGAGGATGACCTAGGTCAAATGGGTCTTGTAGAGGATGACTATGCGTGGATGACTAAGAAGCTCAAAGAGGTTGCCAATCAATATGCTCAAGGCCGCATTGTCAGCTGCTTAGAGGGGGGATATAACTTATCCGCTTTAGGCCGCAGTGTGGTGGCACATGTGAAGGCGCTTGCTGATATTTGAGAGATTCACAATTCAGATTTTTAGAGACAAAGTAATTTAATAATAGGGGTGCGAATGGTAAATATCTTTGAGCAAGGTTTAGAGCGTAATCCTGCAAATTACACGCCCATTACCCCTATTTTGTTTTTGGAGCGCTCTGCTCAGGTCTATCCAGATCGCTTGGCAGTTATTCATGGCAACTTACGTCAAACTTGGAGCCAGACTTACGAACGTTGCCGTCGTTTAGCCAGCGCCCTACAAAAACAGGGTATTGGTGTGGGTGATGCGGTGGCAGTAATGCTCCCCAATACGCCGCCAATGGTAGAGGCTCATTTTGGAATTCCAATGGCAGGTGCAGTATTAAATGCGCTCAATACCCGCCTTGATCCAGTATCGATTGCCTTCATGTTAAATCACGGTGAGGCTAAAGTCGTCATTGTGGATCCCGAGTTTGCGGATGTGATGAAAAAAGCATTGGAGATTGCCAAGCGTGACAGTGGTCGCGATTTCATGGTGATTGATGCACAAGAAAAAGAGTTTGATGTTCCAGGGGAGCGCTTAGGATCGCTGACCTATGAGCAGTTCTTAGATACTGGGGATCCCCAATTTGTCTGGCCAATGCCGTCTGACGAGTGGCAAGCCATTTGCCTTAATTACACCTCAGGCACCACTGGCAATCCAAAGGGCGTGGTCTACCATCATCGGGGCGCTGCGATCAATGCCATTTCTAATATCTTAGACTGGGATATGAATAAGCACCCTGTGTATTTATGGACTCTGCCAATGTTTCATTGCAATGGCTGGTGCTTTCCATGGACAGTTGCCGCACGCGCCGGTGTTAATGTTTGTTTGCGCCGGGTGGATGCAGAACATATTTTTTCTGCGATTAAAAATCATGGGGTCACACATTACTGCGCAGCTCCTATTGTTCATAACTTGCTAGTGAATGCACCGGATGCACTAAAGGTGGGAGTGCCTGCTGGGGTTAAAGGTTTAATTGCTGGAGCTGCACCTCCTGCATCCATTATTGAAGGAATGGAAAAATTAGGATTTGATTTAACGCATGTCTACGGTCTGACCGAGACCTATGGCCCAGCCGCAGTTTGTGTTCAGCAAGAGGATTGGGATGACTTGGAGATTGGAGAGAGAGCTCGTCTGAACGCTCGCCAAGGCGTCCGCTATCACCTGCAACAAGCAATTGCAGTACTTGACCCCCTAACGCTAGAGCCTGTAGTTGCCGATGGTGAGACTATGGGTGAAATCATGTTTAAGGGTAATATCGCCATGAAGGGTTACCTTAAGAATGAAAAGGCAAGCAAAGAGGCCTTTGCAGGCGGCTGGTTTCATTCAGGCGATCTTGCAGTAATGAATCCTGATGGTTATGTCAAGATTAAGGATCGCAGCAAAGACATCATCATTTCTGGCGGCGAGAATATCTCATCGATTGAGGTGGAGGATGTCTTATATCGGCATCCCGCAGTCATAGCTGCTGCGGTAGTGGCTAAGCCAGATCTTAAGTGGGGCGAGACGCCCTGTGCATTCCTGGAAATTAAAGCCGGCGCAGAAGTGACCGCTGCTGATATTGTGGCGCATTGCAAGCAGCATTTAGCTGGTTTTAAAGTGCCTAGAGCAGTAGTCTTTGGAGAGCTCCCAAAGACTTCAACTGGGAAGATTCAAAAATTTGAGTTACGTAAACGAGCGGGTTCCGCCTCGGCGATTGATGTCTAGCCTAAGATCGTGATAGACGGATAAAATAGAGAAATAACCCCCAAAGCAAAGAGTGAATGATGAAAATCTTGGTAGCAGTAAAACGCGTTGTTGATTACAACGTCAAAATTCGAGTGAAGTCAGATAACACCGGTGTGGACATTGCAAATGTCAAAATGAGTATGAACCCATTTGATGAGATCGCAGTAGAGGAGGCGGTGCGCTTAAAAGAGGCGGGGATCGCAACTGAGATTGTTGTTGTATCTGCTGGCGCTACTCAGTGTCAAGAAACCCTGCGTACTGCTCTAGCGATCGGGGCGGATCGCGCAATTTTGGTTGAGACAGATGCTGAATTACAGCCCTTGGCGGTAGCTAAGATTCTAAAAGCGCTGGTAGAAAAAGAGCAGGCGCAAATTGTGATCTTAGGCAAACAAGCGATCGACGATGACAGTAATCAAACGGGTCAGATGTTGGCTAGCTTACTGGATGTACCGCAAGCTACCTTTGCCTCAAAGGTGGTGGTCGCCGATAGTAAGGTCAGTGTGACTCGTGAGGTAGATGGTGGATTGGAGACTATTTCCTTGGTGTTGCCCGCAGTCATTACTACTGACTTGCGTTTAAATGAGCCACGTTATGTTACGTTGCCCAACATTATGAAATCTAAGAAGAAAACTTTAGAGATTACAAAGCCCGAGGAGCTGGGTGTTGACATTGCCCCACGCCTAAAGACGATTAAGGTTGAGGAGCCACAAAAACGTTCTGCTGGCGTAATGGTTGCAGATGTTGCTGCATTGGTTGATAAACTTAAAAATGAAGCGAAGGTAATTTAAATGACTGCTCTTGTTATTGCTGAACATGATAATAGTTCACTAAAAATAGCCACACTTCATGCTGTAGCGGCTGCTTTACAGTGCTCACCTGAGGTAGATATTCTAGTTTCTGGAAATGGAGTCGCCTCAGTAGCTCTAGCGGCTAGTCAAATTGTGGGTGTTCGTAAGGTGATTCAGGTAGACGATGCGAGATTAGCTGATCAGTTAGCCGAACCTTTGGCTGCTCAAATTTTAGCGATCGCACATCAATACGAGTACATTCTTGCTCCTGCCACTGCCAACGGAAAAAATGTATTGCCTCGAGTTGCCGCTCAATTGGATGTTGCCCAACTATCTGATATTACAAAGGTAGTTGCCAGCGATACCTTCGAGCGTCCGATTTATGCGGGCAATGCCATAGCGACGGTTCAGTCTAGCGATCCGATTAAAGTCATTACTGTGAGAACTACGGGTTTTGATCCAGCAGCTGCTTCTGGAGGATCTGCGCTTATTGAGAGCCGGGTCGTGACTGCTGATGCAGGACAGTCTAGCTTTGTAGGGCGCGAACTTACTAAATCAGATCGACCTGAGTTAACTGCTGCTAAGATTATTGTTTCTGGTGGACGTGGCTTAGGATCTGGCGATAAGTATCAAGAGCTCATTGCCCCCTTAGCTGATAAATTAGGCGCTGCACTTGGAGCATCACGTGCGGCAGTCGATGCTGGTTACGTGCCCAATAACTACCAAGTCGGTCAGACCGGTAAGATCGTTGCCCCACAGCTTTATATCGCGGTTGGAATTTCTGGAGCAATTCAGCATCTTGCTGGTATGAAAGACTCTAAGGTAATTGTGGCCATCAATAAAGATCCGGAGGCACCCATTTTTAGTGTTGCTGACTATGGCCTTGTTGCAGATCTCAATGTTGCTGTGCCTGAACTGATTGCCGCACTCACCTAAACTATCGGAGTATCTATGCCTTATATAGCCCCAGTTAAAGACATGCTGTTTGTAATGAATGAACTGGCCGGTTTATCAGAGGTAGTAGGCTACCCTCAGTATGAGCAAGCAGGCATTGATATTGATTTAGCGCCGGCGATCTTAGAGGAGGCGGCAAAATTTAACCAAGATGTTATTGCCCCTCTCAATTGGCCTGGCGATCAAAATCCCAGCACCTTGCAAGATGGAGAAGTACGTACGACCCCTGGTTTTAAAGAAGCCTTTTCTCAATTTGGGATGGCCGGTTGGCAGGGTGTTGTGCACCCAGCTCAGTTTGGCGGTCAAGGATTACCAAGGCTGATTTCGGTAGCGTGTTTCGAGATGGTGAACTCAGCAAACATGTCATTTGCCTTATGCCCCATGCTGACCGATGGTGCGATTGAGGCTTTATTGACCGCAGCTAGTCCGGTATTGCAAGAGCGCTTTGTTCCCAAGATGATTTCAGGTGAGTGGACTGGCACCATGAATTTAACAGAGCCACAAGCAGGCTCTGATTTGTCTATGGTGAGGACCCGTGCGCTACCGCAGGCTGATGGTAGTTACAAAATTATTGGCACCAAAATCTACATTACCTATGGTGATCACGACATGGCCAAAAATATCGTGCATTTAGTGCTTGCACGTGTTCCAGGTGCACCCGAGGGTATTAAAGGAATTTCATTATTTGTAGCGCCAAAATTCATGGTGAATACTGATGGATCTCTGGGTGAGCGCAACGACATTCAATGTGTTTCCTTAGAGCATAAGCTGGGTATTAAGGCGAGCCCCACTGCAGTGTTGCAGTTTGGTGATCATGGGGGAGCGGTTGCATATCTTGTGGGCGAGGAGAATCGTGGGCTGGAGTATATGTTCGTGATGATGAATGCCGCTCGATTCTCTGTTGGAATGCAAGGTGTCGCGATTGCTGAGCGCGCTTATCAAAAAGCAGTGCAATACGCAAAAGACCGCGTTCAAAGCCGCGACCTCAATTGGTCACCAGAGCCAGTTGCCATTATTCACCAACCAGATGTGAAGCGTATGTTAATGACAATGCGCGGCTATACAGAAGCATCAAGGGCATTGGCATACTATGCAGCTGCTGCAATCGATATCCAGCACGCCTCCCCCGATGAATTGATCCAAAAAGAGCATCAAGCTATTTATGAATTTTTGGTGCCGATTGTCAAAGGCTTTTCAACTGAAATGTCCATTGAGGTTGCTAGTTTAGGAATTCAGGTGCATGGCGGTATGGGTTTCATTGAGGAGACCGGCGTTGCACAATACTATCGAGATGCGCGCATTCTGACAATTTATGAGGGTACTACTGCTATTCAAGCAAATGACTTGGTAGGCAGAAAGACTGTGCGGGATAAAGGGGCTACCGCTCTTATTCTTGCGGGAAAGATTATCCAGACCGAAAAGGCTTTGATGGAAATGGGCACTAGTGATGCTAAGGCAACATCAATACAACTCACGCTTGCCCGTCAAGCATTCGAATCTGTTGTCGTCTATATTGTTGGTAATGCAAAAATAGATACTAAGGCGGTATATGCAGGTAGTGTTGCTTACCTTCGCCTATGCGGTTTGGTGCTAGGTGCATGGCAGATGAGTCGTGCCTTATTGGTGGCGTATCGTCTGCGTGATCAGGATCCTAGTTTTTATAATGCCAAAATTGCAACGGCACGTTTTTTTGCAGAAAACTTACTTCCACAAACACAGGCTCTAGCGACTTCTATTTTAGAGGGTGGTTATTCTACTAATGCGCTAGCAGTAGAACAATTCTAAGAAGTCTACTCACTGCGATAATTTTCTCGCCTCTTGTAATTGGGAGATGAAGAATTGCTCAAATGCAATCGCTAAAAAGGTCATCATTACGCCAACGCCTAATACTAGTGAAAAAATCACTGTGAGCACTACCAGCCAACCAGACCGAGTTGCTTTTTGCGGTTCAAGACCTGGGTTGAACTGCGCATCCCACTTTTCATCAGGACGCAAGCCAAATACGATAGTAGTGAGCCAGCTAGCTTCAATAGCAATAAAGCCAAAGGTAATTAAGACCCAGCCTGGGGCAGAATGAAGATGCGATTCTTTCAGTATCTGCCAACCAGCGATGCCGCCAATAAGTGAGAGCATTTGCGCCCAACCCCAGAATGATCTGAGGCCTTGGAGATAAAGACAATTTAAACCAGTACCCGGAAAGAATAATCCGAGGGAGCAAAAAAGGAGTTTGTATTTTTTCATTGGAGATTTCTAATTTCTGTAGCGATATGATGCAGTAATTTACTTAGCCTGATTATTTTTTTGTATAAAACTGAGTACTTCACGATCAGCACCAATCATCAGCAACTGATCGCCATTGCGAACGATTGAGCGGTAATCATTTAACTCGTATAAAAAATCATTCTCGAGTTCCATGCGTTGAGGGGTGCAGGCTATTTTTGTACTGGCAATTTGATCTAGTGTGAAGCCGCGGGCATCCTCGTTAATGCGGGCTGTAAAGCGATTGCAGCCAGTTGAACCACTAAGGCGCTCACCGTTGGTATCAAATTGGATCTGAATCGGGTTGCTGTTATCACCCTGAGGGATTTGTCGGGTGCGTACTTCACCCTGGGCATTGGGCGTTAAATTCCAGCGGACTAGCTCCCACTTCGTATTACGCAGCTCGCTGCTTGGGGGGCTCGTTTTGGCCGTGCAGGCAGGGATGACATTTGCGCAGGCCGTTAGCAGGCTCAATCCAGCGCAAGTCAATGCCATAAGCAGTCTATTTAAGCTATTACTAGAGGGTGTAAAACATATTATTTTGACTAACATTTTTTGTAAGCTATTGTTTTTAATGATTATTTAATGAAAAAAGTAATTCATGAATATGATGCTCTGTAATGAATCAGTTCTTAAATAGGTGGATACAACAAGGGTTTTCGTCTAGAATATGAGCTTTTGCGCTATACCGTGCGATTATTTTGTTAATTGGCATGTGCAGTTGGACATCTAGATTTCGTAGTACTTTCATTGGGTTTGTAATGAACCTGTTTTCATTTTAGATTTTAAGGAATAAGTATGGTCGTCATTCGACTGGCACGCGGCGGTTCAAAGAATCGTCCTTTCTATAGCATCGTAGCTACCGATAAACGTAATCGTCGCGACTCGAACTTTATCGAGCGACTCGGCTACTTCAATCCACAGGCAGCAGCAAATGAGCAGTCAATGCGCATTGCTCAAGACCGTTTGACCTACTGGACTGGTGTTGGTGCGCAGATCTCTCCAACAGTGGTGCGTTTGATCAAAAATAATCCTGCAGTCTAAAGACTTTATATCCAAAGACCTTTTCATTAGGAGAGGGTATTTGGTTGCAGAATCGACTGGCAGTAACGTTTGGGGAGCTGAGGTGGAGTCATCATGAGTACACCCTCCCTAGGCGAGTTGATTGAGATTGGCGCAGTTCAAGACGCCCAAGGCTTGCAGGGTCAGATTAAGGTTCGCCCTCATTCTTCAGATCCAGTAGCGCTTTTATCCAGTAAAGCAATTTGGCTCTCCCTCATCCCTCGTAGGCAAGAGGGCGTAGCTGCGTCTCTGGAGCAAGCGTCGTTAACGTTGTACAAGGTGAAGCAAGCCAAGATGCATAGCGGTACGGTATTGGTGACCCTGGATGGCGTGACTGATCGCAATGAGGCTGAAGCCTTAAAAGGTGCCCGCATTTTGGTTGGGCGCGATGTCTTCCCAAAAATAGAGAGCGATAGTTATTACTGGGTTGATCTTATTGGCTGCAAAACAATCAACCTTCAAGGTGAAGAGCTGGGTGAGGTGATTGACATTACTGATAATGGTGCCCATGGCATCATCTCCATCGGAGATGCGCAAACAAAAACAGTGAAGCAGCTTGTTCCGTTTGTGAAGGAAGTGATGCAGAGCGTAGATTTACCGAATAAGCTCATCACATTAGATTGGCAGTCCGACTGGTAGGAGCCTCAATTTCCACTATGCGTTTTGATGCCGTTACTTTATTCCCAGAGATGTTTACTGCTTTAACGCAGTGGGGTGTTACTGGTCGCGCGTGCGAGCGTGGTCTTGCCAGCGTGAACCTCTGGAATCCCCGCGACTTCTGCTCTGATCCTCGTAAGACTGTCGACGATCGCGCTTATGGCGGTGGCCCAGGCATGGTGATGATGGCAAAACCCCTAGAAGACACAATTTATGGGATTAAAGCTGAGCATGATGCTCAGGGCATCATTTCCGGGCCAATCTGCTTGTTGGCACCACAAGGTGAGATCTTTTCTCAAAAAATAGCCTCTGATATTTTGAGTAGGGGTAATTTAACTTTTATTTGTGGTCGCTATGAAGCGGTTGATCAGCGTTTCATTGAGCGCAATGTGGATTTACAGCTTTCTATGGGTGATTTTGTAGTTTCTGGCGGTGAATTGCCAGCAATGACCATGATGGATGCGGTGATTCGGCTTATTCCTGGAGTGCTTGGGGATGGCGAGTCAGCAGTCCAGGACAGCTTCATTAATGGCCTTTTGGACTACCCGCACTACACTCGACCCGAAATATATGAAAATTTATTGGTGCCGGACGTGCTTTTAGGCGGACATCACGCTAAAATAGCAGATTGGCGTCGGCAGAAGTCTTTAGAGCTGACGTTAAGGCTAAGGCCTGATTTAATTAAATCGGCCAGAGCTAATGGGTTGCTAAGTCGTGAAGATGAGCAATTTCTTTGCACTTTGTGAGTAATTGCAAAGTCGAATTAAATGTTGATGTTCTGATTTAGTGAAATGTTTTAACTGCATCCTCTGTCTGGTCCGTTGATGAAAGTCTCGGGATTAAACGCTGACAAGATGTTTAAGGATTAATAATGAATTTGATCGAAAAAATTGAGCAAGAAGAAATTGCTCGTCTAACTGCTAACCGAGTACTTCCTCCATTTGCTCCCGGTGATACTGTCATCGTTGGTGTGAACGTTGTTGAAGGTACACGCAAGCGTACTCAGGCCTTTGAAGGCGTTGTGATTGCTAAACGCAATCGCGGATTGAACTCTAGCTTCATCGTTCGTAAGATTTCATCTGGCGAAGGTGTAGAGCGTACATTCCAAACTTACTCACCATTGATCGCTAGTATTGAAGTTAAGCGTCGCGGTGATGTTCGTCGTGCAAAGCTGTACTACTTGCGTGATCGTTCAGGTAAGTCTGCGCGTATTAAAGAGAAGTTGCCTGCACGTAAGGTAAAAGTTGTCGCTCCAGCAGCGGCATAACAATTGCTTTAGTGTCATAAAAAAGGCGGCTTAGGCTGCCTTTTTTATTACCTTAAAATAATCCATGTCTAAAATCGATAATCCCCTAGAGCTGGCTACCAATATCGCCGCTCCAGCTGGTTTTGATGCGAAAGCAGTTCCTATCTATCGGGTTTGTGACAGCCAACCAAAGGTGATGTTAGATTCTCAGAGTGCTGTTGCAATCAAGGAGCGCTTTAACGCACCTCCACAATGGATTCCGGAGATCACTGATGAAAATCGGCATGTGATTGCTGCTGGAATTATTTCCAAGCGCCAAACCATTGGCAAGGAGACTCGGGCATCAGTGCTCATTCCTTTGCTCTTAAAGAATGATGGCCTTTCCGTCTTACTTACGCAAAGAACGGATCATCTGCAGGATCATGCGGGTCAAATTAGCTTTCCGGGCGGACGTATGGATCCTGGGGATACTGATGCTTACGATACGGCCCTGCGCGAGAGTGAAGAGGAAATTGGCCTGCTTCGAGAGCATGTGGAGATTATTGGTCATTTACCTCAGTATTTAACAGTTTCTGGATATAGCGTCACTCCAGTTGTGGGTTTAGTGAAACCTCAGGCAGAATACGTATTGGATGCCTTTGAAGTGGCAGATGTTTTTGAAGTACCCCTACATTTTTTAATGGACCCTGCAAATCATCAGGTGCGGGTCTGGGAGAGTGATTTGGGCGGTCGTCAGTTTTACTCTATGCCCTATGAAAATCGTTTTATCTGGGGTGCCACTGCTGGAATGTTACGAAACCTTTATCACCTACTAAAAGCATGACTTTCTTCTCTATTCTCTTTGCCCTTATCGCTGAGCAATACCGCCCAGTTACCGCCAATCATTGGATCGTGCGCATCTCAACTCGCTGGTTAGATTGGGTTGCCAGTGAGTTTGGCGGCAAGACCGAACAAGGGGCCTCTCCTGTGGGTGCTCGGATGGCCTGTTTGGTAGCCTTCATTCTGCCGACTTTTTTTGTGTTTGCCCTTTACGTCGCCTTCATGGTGACCTATCCTATCTTAGGCTTCTTATGGAACGTATTGATTGCGTATCTATTCTTTGGTTTTCGCCAATTTAGCCACTCTTTCACGGCCGTTCATGAGGCGATTACAAATCACGATTTACCGGCGGCACGCCTTGTACTCTCGGAGTGGTACGGACCTGAATTAGATGCTTCCAATCTCACGGAGGCTGAAGTGATTTCTTTGGCCTTAGAGCGTGCCATCATCGGTTCTCACCGCCATGTATTCGGTGTTCTCTTTTGGTTCATGATGCCAATGGGTCCAGCAGGAGTAGTGCTTTATCGTCTAGCTGATACTGCGGCTCAGCGCTGGTCAGAAAAAGGTGATTTTAATTTGAGTGAGTCGGCTCGACATTTCTTCTTTGTCTTGGATTGGATTCCATCACGGATTACTGCTATGGGTTTCGCAATTGTGGGTAATTTTGAGGGCGCAGTGTATGCATGGAGACACCTTACCCAAAAATGGTCTGACTCATTATCAGCGGTTATTTTGGCTGCAGGTAGCGGTGCCTTAGGCGTACGTTTAGGTGAGCCGATGAGTGAGCCCGATAGCGATGAAGCATTGCGTATGGCTGAGGCTGGAGAGCCTGTTTTTTATGAGGTAGGGCTAGAGCCGAATGAGCGTACGATGCGCTCCGCGATTGGCTTAGTGTGGCGTCTGGTTATCGTTTGGATGGCTTTATTGCTAATGCTGACCACCGCTCTTTGGCTTGGCTGATTCCCTGAATTTGTGTATCAGCTGTTTTTGAATCAGAACGAAGTTGTCCAAATAGCGCCAGTCTTTCAGGCGCTATTTCATTTTTATCGACTGCGGCACGAATAGCGCATTCTGGTTCGGTTTGGTGAGCGCAATTATGAAAGCGACATTTGCCCATATAGTCTTTAAATTCTCTAAAGGCGTGCTCCAACTCACTCACGGACATATGCGCCAAACCAAACTCTTGAAAACCGGGGGAATCTATTAAGGCTCCTAATTTTCCGCTGGCATCTCGTCCCCACTCTTCAGGCAGTTCAAAATAACGACAGGCGGTTGTCGTATGTTTACCGGTATCCAAGCGCACGGAATACTCTTGAGTGATGGCGGCAGCATTAGGTACCCAGGCATTGAGAAGGCTAGACTTACCCATGCCGGACTGACCAACAAAAACCGATATCTTGCCTTGTATCGCAGGACGTAAAGCCTCAATAGATGCTGCATCAAACTTGGCTGATACCTCAGTGACTGGATACCCCATACGTGCATAAGGCGCAATAATCTTCCGGGCATGTTCTAGGTTATCTTTGAGATCAGATTTATTGAGCAGAATGTGTAAACCAATTTGATTAGTTTCCGCAGCAACCACAGCTCTACCTAAAAGATCGGGTGAGAATGCCGGTTGCGTCGCCAGTACAACTAATATTTGGTCTACATTGGATGCAATGAGCTTACTTTTGAAGGCATCTGATCGATAGAGTAGGTTCTCTCTTGGCTCAATATGGATGATGCGCGCCTGATCTAGGGAGGTCATCTCCAATAGCATTCGATCGCCAACTGCGCCAATATGTTGCTTAGCCGGAGTACTTACTTGGATGAGTTCCCCGGCAGGGGATTCGTTACCATGCCCATCTTGTACTAAGCGCTGTGCTAAGTAGTGCCTCCCATAAGAGGCGGTTAAGAGCGCATGAAACTGTTCCATTAATTCTGGTGGTCCTTAGCTTAATCGCTTGAGGTTGGCAATACGTAGCGGAGCGGGGGGGTGCGAGCTATAAAAAGCCGTATAAATAGGGTCGGGTGTCAGTGTCGAGGCATTGTCCTGATAGAGTTTTACAAGGGCAGAGATCAAATCACTTGCAGAGGACTTATCAGCCGCAAATCCATCAGCTTCATACTCATGTTTGCGGGATGCCAAACTAGACAGTGGAGTGAAGAAAAAACTAAAAACAGGTGAGACCAACATGAAGAGGGCTAGCGCCAGTCCACCGTTATATCCGTTGGGATTAGGAGTGACACCTAGGCCGCTATAGAACCAAGCTTGTGTGCTTATCCAGCCCAATAGCGCAAAAATAGCAAAACTCAGGATGAATGAAACCATCAAACGTTTACGAATGTGATTGCACTTGTAATGACCCAGTTCATGAGCGAGCACTGCTTCGACTTCGCCGGGGTTCAGTTTTTCAATTAAGGTATCAAAAAATACAATTCGTTTCGCTTTGCCCATGCCAGCAAAAAATGCATTGCCGTGCGCACTACGTTTGCTACCATCCATAACGAAAAGACCCTGGCTTGCAAAGTCGCAACGTTTTAATAAGGCCTCAATCTGGGTTTTTAAGGCACCTTCTTCTAAAGGCTGGAATTTATTAAAAATTGGGGCAATCAGCGTTGGAAAAATCCACTGCATCAGTAGGCTAAATACAGTTAACACTCCCCACGCCCAGAGCCACCAAAAGTCACCTGCCTGCGCCATCAGGCTGAGAATGACCCAAAGTAATGGGACGCCAATTGCCCCACCCACGCCAAGACCTTTAAACATATCACTGAAAAATAGGCGTGTGTTCATGCGATTAAATCCGAAGCGTTCTTCTAGGTAAAATTGTTTGTACCAAGAAAAAGGTAGATCAATGATTCCGGAAATAATAACAATGGATATTAGTAAAGCAATTTGCTGAGCGATGCCTTCACCCAGTAATTCTAGTAGTCCCATATTTAGGATCTGCAGACCGCCCATGAGCGTAAAGGCAATCAAGATAACGGCACTAACTCCATTTTCTAAAATACCCAATCGAAGTTTAGCAATTGTGTAGTCGGCAGCCTTTTGATGCTCCGCTAAAGTAATTTGGGCGGCAAATTCTGTGGGGACCGAATGGCGATGCACTGCGACGTGTCGAATTTGACGTTGAGATAACCAGTGGCGTAGACCGAAGCTAGCGATGAGGGCGATTAAAAAAATAATTGTGAATGTCATGAGATCATTATAAGTATGAGTGAAAAAAACAGTACCCCAGCAATAAAGCCAGCACCAGCCAGTGAATACCTCATTTGGGTAGATATGGAGATGTCAGGTCTTAACCCTGAAAAAGAGCGCATTCTAGAAATTGCAATGATAGTGACTGATGCCCAGCTAAATACGATTGCCACCGCCCCTGTTTGGGTGGTTCATCAAGATGATGCCCTGTTAGAGCAAATGGATGCTTGGAATAAAGGCACCCATGGGCGTTCGGGTCTGATTGATAAGGTAAAGGCTTCGACCTTGGACGAGGCGACTGCTGAGGCAGAGTGCATTGCTTTCTTAAAAAAATACGTTAAGCCGGGCGTCATTCCCATGTGCGGCAATACGATTGGCCAAGATAGGCGCTTCATGGCGAAATATATGCCTAAATTAGAGTCATTCTTTCATTATCGAAATATTGATGTCTCGACCTTAAAGGAGCTCTGTAAGCGTTGGCACCCTGAGTTAGTGAAGGGGTTTGCTAAAAACCAGGCCCATACAGCCTTGGCAGATATTCAGGAATCGATTGAGGAATTGAAGTATTACCGCGAAAAATGGATTGTGCCGCTGCCTGAGTAAACGACTTTCAAGGAAAAGGGTTCAGAGGCGAACCCTTTTTTAATCCCATAATTATTTTTTGATAGCGCTTTTAGGCCTAAAGGCCTTGATGATGGCCTCATTTGTTTCGATGTAAGGACCGCCAATCAAATCAATGCAGTAGGGTACTGCAGCGAAAATGCCGGGAACGATCGATTTCCCCTCGGGATCTTTGAGGCCCTCTAAGGTTTCTTTAATAGATTTTGGTTGGCCGGGCAAATTAATAATGAGCGCAGTGTGACCTTCAATTTCACGTAGGACAGCAGTCTGGCGCGACAAAATGGCGGTGGGTACAAAGCGAAGGCTAATTTGACGCATTTGCTCGCCAAATCCGGGCATTTCCCGGGTTCCCGCGTCAATAGTGGCATCAGGGGTTACATCTCTCAATGAGGGGCCTGTGCCGCCTGTGGTGAGGATTAAATCGCATCCTAGCTCGTCCGTGAGCTCGATAATCGTTTCCGTAATGACTTCACGCTCATCTGCCACCAATCTTTCGTGAAATACGCAGGGGGTGTTAAGCGCACTCATGAGCCAAGCCTGCAGGGCGGGAATACCTTCGTCCGTATAAACGCCTTTACTTGCTCTATCAGAGGCTGATATTAAGCCGATTCGAATTTCATTGGGGGCGGATCTTATCCAAGTTTCATTTGGCATCATGCTTCTATTCTAGCTATTATTAGGGCATGTTTACATACTCATCAAATCAGTTCCAAGAAATTATCGATTACATGCTCAAAGAGGCCAAAAGAAGGGGTGCCTCGGATGCAGTAGCAGAGATTTCTGAGGGGCAGGGTCTCTCGGTCACCGTTCGTAAGGGGGAGGTTGAAACCATTGAACAGAGCTTGGATAAGCAGGTCGGTGTGACCGTCTTTTTAGGGCATCGCCGCGGTAATGCAAGCACAAGTGATTTTTCTCAAGCTTCTTTACGAGCAACAGTCGAGGCTGCATACCATATAGCCCAACATACGGCAGAAGATGTTTGCGCTGGTCCTGCTGAAAAATCATTATTGGAAAAGCATCCGTTAGACTTGGATTTATTTCATCCATGGGATCTTGATTCAGCTACGGCCATTGAGATTGCTCGCGTTTCTGAAGGCGCTGCTTTTGCAGTCAGCAAGCAAATTAAAAACAGTGATGGCGCCTCAGTGTCTGCTCACCATGCGCATTTCATGATGGGAACCAGTAATGGGTTCATGGGTGGATATCCGTTCTCTCGGCACTACATTTCTTGCGCCCCTATTGCTAATGAGGCTGCTAAAAAATCACGTATGCAAAGGGATGATTGGTACTCCAGCTCCCGCATTCCTGAGGAGCTCGCAGATCCTGCTTCGATTGGTATTTATGCTGCTAAACGTGCCCTTTCGCGTCTGCATGCTAGATCCTTATCTACCCGTCGCTGCCCGGTTATTTTTGAAGCGCCACTAGCGGCAGGTTTATTGGGCGGCCTTGTGCAGGCTGTTTCAGGCGGAGCCTTATATCGTCGCTCCAGCTTCTTGCTCGATAGCTTAGGTAAGCAAGTACTGCCAAAGCATATTAGCCTTCATGAGAACCCGCATCTCAAGGCTATGACAGGAAGCTCACCATTTGATGAAGAGGGCGTCAAGACCTCCGCTCGAACGGTAGTGGATAAAGGTATTTTGCAGGGCTATTTCTTATCTACGTACTCTGCTCGAAAGTTGGGCATGGAAACTACAGGAAATGCCGGCGGCTCTCATCACCTTACCTTGCAAAGCCGCAAGACCCCGAAGGGTGGCTTACCGGCGCTATTAAAAGAGATGGGTACTGGTTTGTTGGTAACGGAGCTGATGGGTCAAGGGGTCAACTATGTTACTGGCGACTACTCTCGAGGCGCCTTTGGTTATTGGGTTGAGAACGGCGAGATACAGTTTCCTGTGGAAGAGGTCACTATTGCTGGTAACTTGCGAGACATGCTGCTCGATATTCAGGCTATTGGTAGCGATACGCTAATCAGAGGCACGAAAGAAACCGGCTCTATTTTGATTGGCTCGATGACGATCGGCGGAAAATAAGTTATCGGGATTAAAAAAATAAATACAGTATTTACTAGGGGTTAGAAGATGCAAAGACGTTCCTTTTTAAAGAAAGCCACTTTAGGTGCGGGCGCAGCTGCGGCGACATTCTCTGCACCAGGTATTGCACAAGGCCTGCCAACCCTCAATTGGCGTTTAGTTTCTAGCTTCCCTAAATCCTTGGACACCTTATTTGGTACGCCAGAGGTATTTGCTGCGGCACTGAGAAAGGCTACCGATGGAAAATTTAACGTCAAGATATTTGCAGCTGGCGAAGTGGTACCAGCATTGCAAGTATTAGATGCCGTACAAAATGGCACTGTTGAATGTGGCCATACGGCGAGCTACTACTACATTGGAAAAAATAGCGCCTTCATCTTTGATACGGCTGCACCCTTTGGAATGACTGCACGGCAACAGTCTGCTTGGATGCTGCATGGTAATGGCATGAAGTTAATGCGCGAACTATATGCGAGCTACAACATCGTCAATTTTTTGGGTGGTCAAACGGGTACTCAGATGGGTGGTTGGTTTCGGAAAGAAATTAAATCTCTTGAGGATTTAAAGGGGCTTAAATTTCGTATTGCAGGTTTTGCAGGTCAAGTACTTGCCAAATTGGGAGTGGTTCCACAGCAGCTGCCTGCTGGAGAAATTTATTCAGCCCTAGAAAAAGGCACGATCGATGCCGCTGAATTTGTCGGTCCGTATGATGATGAGAAATTGGGCTTGGCCAAGGTTGCAAAGAATTACTATTACCCCGCCTTTTGGGAGGGTGCTGCCGGCCTATCATTTCTAGTGAATAAGAAGCAGTGGGATGCCTTACCGCCTTCATATCAGGCGGCTTGGGAGGCCGCCTGCTTTCAGGCGCACACGGATATGTGTGCCAAGTATGATGCCCTCAATCCTCCAGCTTTGCAGCGCCTCATTCAAAGTGGTGCGGTGTTACGGAAATTTAATAACACCATCTTGGATGCGTGCTTTAAAGCTTCTCAGGAAACCTATGCAGAAGAGTCGATTAAAAACCCTCAATTTAAGAAAATATTCGACGACTATCGTGTGTTCAGAAACATGGAGGCTCAGTGGTTCAACGTAGCCGAACAAGCTTTTGCCCAGTACAGCTTTACCAAAAAGCTTTAAAGAGCCTTTAACTGTTCTTTATTTCCGATCAAGCGTAATAAAACTAAAGGTCATTTCTCCCTCCGAGGCAGGGGTGCGCTCGACCTCCGTCCAGTCAGATGCATTTGGTATTGCAAAGAAAGTATCGCCACCATCTACATCAATGTCAATTTCAGTAATGTAAAGGCGATCCGCTCTTGGGAATGCTTGAGTAAATAGCTGTTCGCCGCCAATTACAAATACACGCGAAAATTCACTCAGGCTATTAAGTGCCCCATCTAATGAATGGACTACCTCAGCACCCGTCAGCTGCAAGTCTAGATTGCGACTAACAACGATATTGCGACGACCCGGAAGAGGGCGGCCAATCGACTCCCAGGTTTTGCGACCCATAATAACTGGGTGACCCATAGTTACTTTTTTAAAGAACTGTAGGTCTGCGGAAATTTTCCAAGGCATTTGATTATCTCGACCAATGACGTGGTTGCGGGAGCGAGCGACAATCATAGAGATGGCTGGTTGAGTCATAGTATTTTTTCTTAGATGGCTACAGGTGCTTTGATTGCTGGGTGACATTCATATCCGACGATTTCAAAATCCTCGAACTCGTAATCAAAAATGGAATCCGGTTTTCGTAATATTTTGAGCTTGGGTAGTGAAAAAAAATCCCTTGATAACTGCAAATCTACCTGCTCTAGGTGGTTGCTGTAAAGATGGCAATCGCCCCCGGTCCATACAAAATCACCAACTTCAAGATTGCACTGTTGAGCCATCATGTGGGTTAGCAAAGCATAGCTTGCAATGTTGAATGGCACGCCTAAAAAGATATCGGCACTCCGTTGATAGAGTTGGCAAGATAGCTTGCCATCGGCAACATAAAATTGAAAAAATGCATGGCAGGGAGCAAGGGCCATGCGGGGAATATCAGCTACATTCCAGGCGGACACAATAATGCGACGAGAATCCGGATTTTTTTTGAGTGTCTCTACAACTTCTGCAATTTGGTCAATGTGTTTGCCGTCAGGCGCAGGCCAAGAACGCCATTGATAGCCATATATAGGACCCAGATCCCCATCAGGAGCAGCCCATTCATTCCAAATAGAGACACCACGCTCTTTGAGCCAGTTATTATCCGTACTCCCTTTGAGAAACCAGATTAATTCAAGAATGATGGATTTGAGATGCAGTTTTTTGGTGGTGACCATCGGAAAGCCCTCGGCCAAATTAAAGCGCATCTGGTGACCAAAGACGGAGATAGTGCCTGTGCCGGTTCTGTCTGCTTTTTGGACGCCCTTGGAAAGGACTTCCTGCATGAGATCGTGATATTGATGCATAAGGTTCTTTTGCTAAATCAGGTGGTAATAGTTAGAGCTTACCCGAAAGTTGGAGAGCTCACCCCAAGGGCTTTGTGGAGCTTTGGCGAGGTAGTGGTGTACTGCAACTGGATCAGTTTTTCGGGGGCCAAGTAGGCTGCAGCTGCAAAAGCAGCTAAGGCTGCCTCATGAAAGCCTGAGAGAATCAATTTCTTTTTCCCGGGATAAGTATTGATGTCACCTACGGCATAGATACCAGCAGTGCTAGTCTGAAAAGTCGCCGTATCTACTGCAATTTGTTTTCGATCAATATCTAGTCCCCATTGGGCGATAGGACCTAGCTTTGGGGATAGACCATAAAAAAGCAAAAGAGAATCAAGCTCAATTGCGCAAACTTCACCATCGATACCCGTCACGGAAATTTCAGTTAACAAGCCATCTTCTGACTTAATGCCCGTAATTTGGCCAATCTCTAATTGAATGCGTTGCTCAGCACAAAGTTCACGCATCTTAGCAACCGATTGGGGGGCTGCTTTGAACTCATCGCGACGATGAATTAAGGTAATACTCTTAGCCTTACCTACAAAATATAGCGCCCAATCCAAGGCTGAATCGCCGCCACCACAAACCACTATTTTCTTTCCGGAAAACAGATCAGGATCTTGTACTTTATAAAAAACCTGCTTATCTACAAAAAATTCAATACCATCAAGATTGAGGGTGCGCGGCTGAAACGCGCCGACACCAGCTGCAACAAAAACGGTTTTACTCAGAAACTGTTGATCTTGAGATGTAACGATCTTAAATCGGCCATCTGTTTGTTGTTCAAGAGTGGAGACCTCTTGATTTAAATGAAACTGTGGTTTGAATGGCTCTATTTGTTTTAAGAGATTATTGGTGAGCTCGCGACCGGTACACACTGGCACAGCGGGAATATCGTAAATGGGTTTATCTGGATAGAGCTCCATGCATTGACCGCCCACCTGGGGTAGGGAGTCGATGACGTGGGTTTTTATTTCTAGCAATCCGAGTTCAAAAACTTGGAAGAGCCCCACTGGACCGGCACCAATGATGACTGCATCGGTTTCAATGGGGGAGTGCAATTTATTTCACCAATTGATCAAGTTTATTTTTGACATCTTTCCACTCGTCCGCATCCGGTAACCCAGGCTTAGATTTGGTAATGGATGTCCATGATGCCGATAAATCGGCGTTGAGCTTAATGAAAGATTGCTGGTCACCGGGCACATCATCTTCTGCATAAATTGCATTGACGGGGCACTCTGGTACGCATACTGCACAATCAATACACTCATCTGGATCGATGACTAAAAAATTGGGACCTTCGCGAAAACAATCTACAGGGCAGACGTCTACGCAATCGGTATATTTGCAACGGATGCAGGCTTCAGTAACAACGTAAGTCATGATGGCTCGGATAGGAGGCGCCCAAAATCAATGGACTACCAGGTTGTAAAACCCAATTTTAGCTGAATCAGCCTATTTTTCAGGCAAAGGGGTCAATTTACTTGAGGTAAAGTCTCGCTATGAGCACACAAACCAACGCTAGCCTCACCCATAAGCCGAAGATTTTGGTCGCAAGGGCGATTTTTCCGGAAGCGCTGGTGAAATTGGAGGAGCTTTACGAGGTACATTCCAACCAATCCGACCGGGTTATGAGTGCTGAAGCCTTGCAAAAAGCCCTTTCTGATGTTCAAGGAGCCTTAGTTACAGGAAGCGAGCGTATTGATACTGCAGCTCTAACAATGGCCAAGGACCTCAAGGTGGTCGCTAATATTTCAGTTGGGTACAACAACTTTGATGTTCCTGCTATGACTGCTGCCGGGGTATTGGCAACGAATACCCCCGATGTTCTTACGGATACAACCGCAGATTTCGGTTTCGCTTTATTGATGGCTACGGCAAGGCGAATTACGGAGTCTGAGCATTGGGTCAGAGCGGGGAAATGGGACCAATGGTCCATTGTGAATAATCCACTGGGGATGGATTTGCACAATAGTACTGTGGGCATCATTGGTATGGGCCGTATTGGGCAGGGTATTGCAAAGCGTGCACTCGGTTTTGGTATGAAAGTGATTTATCACAACCGTAGTCAGCTATCCGCAGAGGATGAAGAAGCCTGCGGCGCAAGCTACGTTTCAAAAGAATCGTTGTTACAGAATGCGGATCATGTTGTGTTGGTGTTGCCTTATACCGCACAGAATCACCATACTATTGGCGCTGCAGAAATTGCGCTAATGAAGCCTACTGCAACCTTGGTGAATATTGCCCGTGGCGGTATTGTGGATGATTCGGCTCTGGCACAGGCGCTGCAAGCTAGAAAAATATTTGCCGCTGGCCTTGATGTATTTGAAGGTGAGCCTAAAGTGCATCCAGAGTTACTCAAGTGCAGCAATATTGTTTTAGCCCCGCATATTGCCAGCGCTACAGAAAAAACACGCAGAGCAATGGTTGATCTTGCAATCGAAAACTTACGAGCAGCGCTAGATGGGAAAAAACCACCCAGCTTAATTAATACTGAAGTATTTTCTAAAGCTTAGTCTGATTCAATTTCTTCTGGGAGTTCGCGGATAGCCAATTCAATACCACCGAATTTCCCCGCAACCCAGTTATATACTTTGCAGGCAATCCACAGCAAAGCAAAGCCAAGGACAGCGTTCAAAATTAAAGCGGATAGCACGGTAAATCCAGGAATTGAACCATCACGAATGAAGGCTACAAAAAGAGCAAGTATCACTATGGGTGCTGAGAAGCAGAGATAGACCAACACCAATGTTTTGGCAGTATGCATTGGGTCTACGTAGACAAGTTCTTTTTTAGTAAGTTTCATAATGGGGCAATCTTAAAGCAGTCCGTCAAAAAGCGCTACATCTACCCAGTCTCCGCTGGCTACATTGCCCTGATCGTGATGCAGAATCACGAAGCAATTCGCCTCACTCATCGAGCGCAAAATGCCTGCACCTTGACTGCCGGTCAGTCTGACAGTGGGTTTGCCATCCAAACCACGCTCTAAAATGCCTCGCTGAAATTCTGTACGACCTGGCCTTTTCCGAATTGGCGCCTGAGCCATCGCCTGCATTAGTGGGGGCTCAGTCTGGCTTGCGCCATTGAGTTGCAATAGAGCGGAGCGGACAAACTGATAGAAAGTCACCATGACTGCGACGGGATTACCAGGCAGGCCAAAGAAGAGAATCTTTCGGTCGTTAGGTTTTGCACCAACCGGCCTTAGTGTGCCAAAAGCCATGGGTCGACCTGGACGCATGGCAATCTTCCAAAATCCAACATCGCCTAACTCTTGCATGATTTGCTTGGTGTAGTCGGCCTCTCCTACGGAAACACCACCCGATGAAATTAGTACATCCGCCTTTGTGGCTGCCTCAGAAAAAGCAGTCTTCAGGGCGTTTGGGTCATCGCGCACAATGCCGCAATCGATAATCTCGATGTTTAATCTATTGAGCAGGCCGGTCAGACTATAGCGGTTGCTGTCATAAATACTGCCGACATCTAGGGGTTGCCCTAGCGGACGTAACTCATCACCGGAGGATAGGATGGCGACCCTAAGCTTGCGATGCACCATGAGGCTGCTAATCCCTAAAGATGCTGCTAGCCCGATATCAGATGGCCGTAATAAGCGACCCGCCACAATTGCAGGCTTACCACTTTGCAAATCCTCACCACGCAAGCGTCGATTTTCTCCGTACCTGACTTGATTTTGCTTAAAAGTGAGGAGCACATCGCTCGCAATATTGGTAGTAGCAGTGAGCTCTTGTGGAATGACAGTATCGCAACCTTGGGGCATGAGGCCGCCTGTCATGATTTTTATACACTCACCTTGGCCGATACTCCCAATAAAGGGTTTGCCAGCATAAGCCGTACCGACCACTTTGAGTGTGATGTCCTGGCTATCAGCGTCTAGGCAATCACCATTAAATGCAAAGCCATCCATGGCGGAGTTATCAGCTGCAGGGACATCTATTGGCGAGAGTAAATCTACTGCCAGAATGCGATTCATTGCCTGATCTAAAAGAACAGATTGGGTTGCCGCTAAATCGGAACCTACTAAGGACTCTTGAAGTAGCTCGGTTACCAACTCAGCAATTGCTTTACGGGCCTCATCGACGTGCAATGAGTCAGTCAACAAAATGGCATTATTGGGTGATGCAGGGCTTGCGTTGCTCATGGGGATATCTTTTCTAATGCGTCAAGCTCTTGGGGGGTGTTGACGTTAGCAAAAGCGTGAGGCGCATTAAATACAACGGTTCCGCTGCGGACCTCTTTAAACCAATGGTCAATTTTGAGATCACCTTTACTCAAAAAATTATTTAGTAAGTGCTGAAGGGTATTACGCATTAAGCAAAATACAGGCTGCGCCCATACCTTACCATTAGCCTCTTCTGATGAGGCATAAACCAAATCTAGATTCTCAGCCTCCAGTTTTGTGAGCATTCTTTGTGCGAGATCTAGTGGCAATAGCGGGGAGTCGCAAGGAGAGGTTAATAGGTATGGTGTTGCACAGTGCTTCAGTCCGATAGAGAAACCTGCCAACGGGCCCGAGAAATCTGGAGTTTCATCCATGATGACGGGGTAACCATAGTGAGCATATTTGGTGATGTTGCGATTGGCATTAATGAGAATGGTGTCTACCTGCGGCTTCAGCCGCTCAATGGCAGATTCAATTAATGGTTTGTCATGAAAGGGGATTAGGCCCTTATCGATACCCCCCATTCTTTGGGCGCGGCCACCTGCCAAAATCAAGCCAGTGATTTTTTGACTAGACATCGTTAGCCGCCAATGTAAGACATTTCGACTTTTCGCGTGCCAGAAAGTTCAGCAGTATGAGATCCCCGAATTTCTGAATAGTGATCCTTGCGTCCTGTCCAGGTAGTCATGACAGCATTTGCGATTTCTAAATCACTTTTACCTGAGCGCAAAAGAGTCTTGAAGTCAAAACCCGCATTAGCGAACAAGCAAAGATAGAGTTGACCATCAGTAGAGATCCGAGCGCGCGTGCATTCGTGACAAAACGTCTGCGTGACACTTGAGATCAGGCCAATTTCACCAGAACCATCTAAGTAGCGCCAGCGCTGTGCCACCTCACCATGGTAGTTGGCTTGAATGGGTTCAATTGGAAAGACTGCATTAATTCTTGCCACTACTTCTTTTGAGGGAAGAACCTGCGCCATATCCCAGCCATTGGAGCTACCCACATCCATGAACTCTATAAAGCGAAGCGTAATGCCGCTTCCCTTAAAGTGCTTCGCCATGGCGATAATTTCCTGGTCATTTGTTCCCTTCTTCACCACCATGTTGACTTTGATGTTCGTAAAGCCGGCTTCTTGGGCTGCCGCAATACCATCCAATACATCGGTTACCGGAAAGTCCACATCGTTCATTTTTTTGAAGATGTCATCATTTAAGCCATCAAGACTAATGGTCAAGCGATGCAGTCCAGCGGCCTTCAGCGCAACGGCTTTCTTGCGCAAAATACTACCGTTGGTAGTGAGTGTTAAATCCAAGGGCAGATCATCCACTGTACGAATCTTGGCAAGCATCTCTATCAGTACTTCGAGATTTTTGCGTAGTAAAGGCTCGCCACCAGTAAGGCGAATTTTTTCAACGCCAAGCGTCGCAAAGATCGAGCTTAATTTAGTAATCTCTTCAAAGCTGAGAAGCTCGTTATGGGAAAGGTAAGGATAGTCTTTATCGAATATCTCTTTAGGCATGCAATAAGTGCAACGAAAGTTACACCGGTCCGTTACAGAGATGCGTAAGTCGCGTAACTGACGTCCACGAGTGTCTTTTGTGAAGGCGTTGGGAGTTTGGAGCTGTCCTAGAATGGATGGCGTCAAACCTTTGCCTTCATCTAATCGAATAGGGATTACTTTTTCAACCATGACTCAATTATGGCTTTGAAATGGGGTTTCTGCCAAACTGTCAGATATCTTTTTGGGATGCATGACAGTTTGGAGAAATGGGATTAACCCTTGTTTTCTGGGCCAGTCTCAACCATGACCATTGGCGCAGCAGATAAGCTGACTGCTGGCTTAGGTGCTCTGCCGAGCTTGATGGTTTCCGGTTCAATTTGAGTTGAAGCTTGCTTGGCGGTGTCAGTTGCAACCCAAACCATACCAGCAGACTCAATAACGCTTTGCAATGGCTTCTCTTCAAGTACCTGATAGGCAACCTTTGGAAGTTCAGGCATAGGCTTTGCGATCACTTCAAGTGCTGGAGCTGCCACAGCCAATACAGGCGCCGCAGTGTTTGCGGGGCGATTGCTTTGGCGTGGAGCGCACGGCTCTCTTGGTGTACGCTGCTTGACTTCAGTTGGCGCAATAATAGCGTTGCTAAAGCTTTGAGCAATGTTTTGAATTGGCATAGAAGAAGATGCGCCACCCATTCCTACAGGCGGACCTGAGAAAGGACTTTTAGCAACTGCCGCACTAGTTGTCTCGGCACCACCTTCTGTACGCTCACCACGTTGACCCCGACCACGACCGCGACGGTTGCGACCACGACCACGACGTTCTTCGCCATCTGCGCCTGTGGCAGCATCAGAACTCACTGTTGCTTCTGTTGCCGGTGTTACGGCGGCTTGATTTTCTGGTTTAGGATTATTTTGGTTGCGATTGCTGTTACGGTTGCGCCCGTCTTGACGACCCCTGCCTTCGCGTGGAGCAGCCGTACCCTCGGTGCTGGCTACTGCAGTGGCTGCTTCGCCGTCTGCTGGACGCTCACTGCGATCATTGCGTTCTCCGCGACGGCCACGATTACGATTGCTATTACCGTTGTTATTACCATTGCGGTTATTTGGATTGCGACCGCGTGGTGCGCTAGCGGCAGGCTTCACTTCAGGCGCTGGTGATGATGAAAACAGTTTCTTAATAAAGCCAAATAAACCACCGGTACTCTCAGTAGCGGTCTTTTCTGTGCGAGCAGTGCGTGGCTGGCTCATTGGAGCTGGCTGATTAGGAGTAATTCCTTTGACAGCAGCTTCAGGGCGAGCTTTAACTTCCGCATCTTTACGACTCACAGCGGTATCAGTTTCAAGTTCGCGTGCAGCTTCTTCGGCCATGACATAGCTAGCCTTTTGATCGTCAAGACGGGGATCATCATGACGTAGGCGCTCTAACTTGTAATGTGGCGTCTCTAAGTGCTTATTAGGAATCATTAAGACGTTCACTTTGAAGCGTGACTCAATCTTGATTACCTCTGCGCGCTTTTCGTTTAATAAGAACGCAGCTACTTCAACTGGTACTTGTGTATGAATAGCGGCAGTATTTTCTTTCATTGCCTCTTCTTGAATGATGCGAAGCACTTGCAATGCGGAAGATTCTGTATCACGAATATGACCAGTGCCATTACAGCGTGGGCACGTTACGTGGCTACCTTCAGAAAGGGCGGGACGTAAACGCTGACGGGACATTTCCATCAGGCCGAACTTAGAGATCTTACCCATCTGAACACGTGCACGGTCATGACGGAGAGCGTCGCGGAGGCGATTCTCAACATCTTTCTGTGCTTTGCTCGATTCCATGTCGATGAAGTCAATGACGATTAAGCCACCCAAGTCACGTAAACGGGCTTGACGGGCGATTTCATCAGCGGCTTCTAAGTTAGTGCGCGTAGCAGTTTCTTCAATATCGGAACCGCGGGTAGCGCGCGCAGAGTTGACGTCCACCGAAACTAGGGCTTCAGTATGGTCAATAACGATTGCGCCACCAGATGGTAATGGGACCGTACGTGAATACGCAGTTTCAATTTGATGCTCAATTTGAAAACGTGAGAACAATGGAACATCATCCTGATAACGCTTTACTCTTGGCAAGTTATCCGGCATCACTACCGACATAAATGCAGCGGCTTGCTCATAGATATCATCGGTGTCGATGAGGATCTCACCGATATCGGGTTGGAAATAATCGCGGATTGCACGAATCACTAAGCTAGATTCGAGATAAATCAATAATGGCGCTGAATTTCCTTTGGCTGCCTCATCAATAGCACCCCATAACTGCATGAGATAACTTAAGTCCCACTGCAGTTCAGTGGCATCACGACCAATACCGGCTGTACGAGCAATGATGCTCATTCCCTCAGATACTTCTAACTGGGACATTGCTTCGCGCAACTCTTGACGGTCTTCGCCCTCAATGCGGCGAGATACGCCACCACCACGAGGATTGTTTGGCATCAACACCAAATAACGACCTGCTAGGGAGACAAAAGAGGTGAGGGCAGCGCCTTTTTGGCCGCGCTCTTCTTTTTCTACCTGAACAATGATTTCCTGACCTTCGCGTAAGGCTTCTTTAATAGACGCATTACGAACATCAACACCTTCTTTAAAGTAGGTGCGGGCAACTTCTTTGAATGGCAAAAAGCCATGACGCTCTTCGCCGTAATTGACAAAGCAAGCTTCGAGCGAGGGCTCAATGCGAGTAATAACACCTTTGTAAATATTGCCTTTGCGTTGTTCACGACCGGCAGCTTCGATATCGATATCGATGAGTTTTTGACCATCGACGATGGCAACTCGCAACTCTTCTTGTTGAGTTGCATTAAATAACATGCGTTTCATAACACTCTCCTGATGGGGAGTGCATCGTTGCGCGCTGCGTTAGGGACAATTTAGATGCCGCTTTGGACTGGGTCCAGTAGCGGTTTTTGAGTGTGGATCAAACAAACCTAGACATACTTTGTCTAGTACACCGAACAAACTGTTATTTACCGGTGCCACACTTGACGATCGCCGCAGAGACCTCCTTTAGGCCATCAATGCAGGCGCGCGCCTGAAAACTGTCTTCTAATGCGGGTCGCGGCATACGGCACACTAACCCTGCGCCTCATTAAACGGGGGAGGGGCAACCCCGGGAGTCAATTAAGGGCGACTCCAAACTCCCCGATCCAAACCTGACTTCAGGTTGTGATCCAAGCTGATATAAATTAGCTAGAACATTGATTATACGGCACAAGTTGAATGACAATGGGGTATTGTTAAGTCCCTCGTCGAGGTGGCGAGAGAGATAAATCATGAAATTCGAACCCATTTCCCAGTCTTTAGGGCCTAAAACCCCAATTTCTTCAGTTTCCCCAACGGCTCCCACCGTCCACCTTCAGACAATCGGCCCCGAAGAAGCTGGCCAGCGTCTAGATAACTATCTCTTACGCTGGGCTAAAGGGGTGCCCAAAAGCCATGTGTATCGGATTATTCGCTCTGGCGAAGTGCGGGTGAATAAAAAAAAGGCAGAGCCAACAACCCGCTTGGTCGAAGGTGATGTTGTTCGTGTTCCGCCTGTGCGACTAGCTGAACCCGCCCAAATGGCGATTGTCAATACTGCTCAAACCAAGTCTCGGGCACAGGGCTACTCCGACAAAATGCCAATTTTGTATGAGGATGACGCTTTATTAATTGTTAATAAACCTGCTGGTTTGGCAGTCCATGGCGGATCTGGGATCGCTCTTGGGGTCATTGAGACTTTGCGAATCACTCGTCCTGAACTCAAATTTATTGAGCTTGTACACCGTTTGGACAGAGATACCTCCGGTGTTTTGCTGCTGGCCAAAAAACGGAGTGCTTTGGTGGAGTTACACCGCCAAATTCGAGAGGGTCAGACTGACAAGCGGTATTACTTATTGGCTCATGGTGAAGTTACTCAGGGGGCAGGGGTGATGCAGCTGAAATACGCTTTGCATAAATACTTATTACCCAACGGGGAGCGTCGCGTCCGTGTTGATCCGGATGGCTTGCCAAGCCATACGGCTTTACGGGTCATTAAAACGCTTAAGCGCGAGAATGCCACTATTACTCTAGCCGAAGCTCAACTCAAAACAGGGCGCACGCATCAAATTCGAGTACACCTACAGAAGCTGGGGCATTCCATCTTAGGTGATGACAAGTATGGTTTTGAGGATCAGGATAAAATGGTGAAATCAAAGCGCTTGTACTTACATGCTCACCTTGCTGGCTTTACGCATCCTCGAACTGGAGAGAAGATGCGAATCGAGTCGCCACTTCCAGTGGAATTTACGGCAATGATGAAGTTGTTTGAAGTCGCCAGTGAGAAAAGTGAAACCATTAAAGCAGCCACATGATTGAGAAATTAATGCCGGAAAGACGTTATGAACTGATTGTGTGGGATTGGGATGGCACCATCATGGATTCCACGCCAACGATTGTGGAGTGTATTCAGCAGTCATGCCGTGATTTAGGCTTTAAGGAGCCTGACGACACCCTGGCAAGCTCAGTCATTGGCTTGGGAATTCATGATTCCCTGAGAAGGGCAGTCCCCTGGATTGAGCCAGCCCACTTTCCTAAATTAACTGAGCGCTTCCGTTTTCGTTATCTAGCCAAAGATCACGAGCTCCATTTATTCTCGGGTATCCGCGAGTTGCTGCAGGACCTGCGCGCAGAGGGTTATTTGCTTGGCGTCGCTACTGGAAAATCACGTGTGGGGCTCGATCGATCCCTAGACCATCATCAAATTGGTCATTTATTTCATGAAACTCGCACTGCGGATGAATCATTTTCTAAGCCCCACCCAGGGATGCTCTTGGAATTGTCTGATGTGATGCAGGTACCAACACGGCGAATGTTGATGATTGGCGACACCACCCATGATTTAGATATGGCCGCCAATGCGGGAGTTGATGCAGTTGCGGTAACGTACGGTGCGCACCCACCAAGCACGCTGAAAGAATCGGCCTCACTTACCCATGTGGATGATGTGTCACAACTGACCCGCTGGCTTAAACAAAATCTCACCGTTAACTAGTTTGCTTAAAAGGAATTATTAGAGATGGATCAAATGCAATCTGACAGCGCTAAGCAACCTTGGGAGCGACAAGCCCTCGAGCATTTATTACTTGAAAACTTAAAAGAGACTCGCAAGGCGCGTCGCTGGAAGGCGTTCTTTCGTGTACTGACCTTACTGGTTTTTGTGGGTGTTGTTCTTGCAATCTTTGATTTTCGTCTACCTGGGCATGGCATGGGTACTGAGAAGCACACCGCACTAGTTACCTTAGAGGGTGAGATTGCTGCAAGCTCAATGGCTAATGCTTTAGATATCAACTCTTCTTTGACCTCTGCATTTGAAAATGAAAACAGTGCAGGCGTAGTGCTACGTATCAATAGCCCTGGGGGCTCACCAGTTCAGGCGGGAATGATCAATGATGAGATTCATCGTTTACGCAAGCTGTATCCCAATAAGCCGTTTTATGTTGTAGTGGAAGATATTTGTGCCTCTGGTGGTTACTACGTAGCCGTTGCTGGGGATCAAATTTTGGTTGATAAAGCTAGTCTAGTCGGCTCTATTGGGGTCATCATGGAGGGTTTTGGATTTACAGGTCTGATGGATAAGTTGGGCGTGACTCGTCGCATGATTACTGCGGGCTCTAATAAAGGCATGATGGATCCTTTCTCCAAGGAAAATCCGAAGCAAGTAGATATGATCAAAGCAATGATCGATGAGATTCATCAGCAATTTATTACGGTGGTGAAAGAGGGCAGAGGTGATCGCCTTAAAGAAACCCCCGACATGTTTTCGGGTCGAGTTTGGAATGGTGAGCAGGCGATTAAAGTGGGCTTAGTTGATGGGTATGGCACCGTCGATACAGTGGCTCGCGATGTCTTTAAGGCCCCAGATATTTTGGACTACACCATGAAAGAAAACTTTGCAGAACGTGTTGCTAAAAGATTCGGTGCCGAGGTGGGTGCCTCTGCTGGCAAAGCCTTGTTAAAGATGCCGGATCTAAAGTAAGAAACTTAAATAAGGAAGTGAAATGAATCGAGCTCAACACAGCTCAGCCAAGCTGTGCCGGGTATGGCCCGATCCAATCGATTAGGCCAGCATTAAAAATACTGCTGGCCGGTTTTGCAATAAAGCACAGGCTGCTTCATTGGGATAGCGTTTACGCCAATCGGTTATGGACAATGTCGTAATCATCTCTGATGGGAGGCTCAGGTCCATACCAAGGCAAAGTAATGTTTGAGGCGACAAGGCATTGAGGCACGCCATTAGCATGGCCGTATTGCGATAAGGTGTCTCTATCCAAATCTGAGTCTGCTGTAATTTTTTTGATTCGATTTCCAACTGCTTGAGTTTGTTAATGCGATCTTGTGCATCGTGAGGAACGTAGCCTTGGAATGCAAAGTGTTGGCCATTTAAGCCGCTAGCCATTAAGCCCAATAGGATGGCGCTGGGACCCACCATGGGTTTAACTTTGGCGCCAAGCTTATGCGCTGCTAAAACCAATTCAGCGCCAGGGTCTGCAACTCCTGGAACCCCTGCTTCTGACATCAAGCCCATATCCTTACCGGCCATCAAGGGCTTTAATAAGTCCATGGGTTTGATCGCATCCCCATATTTTGCATTGCGAGCAACTCCACGCCATTCACTCATCTGCATTTCTTGAATAGTGCATGCAAGTGGTGACACCGTGTCTACTGCCTTTAAAAAAGCCCGCGCAGTTTTAGCATCCTCCACAATCCAGTGGGTCAGTTTGGCCGTTTGAGTTATCGTTTCCCTTGGAAGTACCCACGGCAATTGCTCTACTCGCGCTTCCTCTCCCAAAGTATTGGGGATTAAAAAAAGAGTGCCTAGGCTTGTGCTCATTATTTTTTACCTGTTTTTTTGATTCAATGATTTTTATGGAATGGAAAAACCAGCATCACGAAGAAGACCGCTTAAAGCAATTAGGGGCAGGCCAATCAATGCAGTGGGATCATCGCTGCGGATGAAATCAAGCAAAGCGATTCCCATCCCCTCTGATTTTGCGCTACCGGCACAGTCATAGGGTTCTTCTGCCCTTAAATAGGCCTCTAGAGTTTCGTCAGGCAAATTACGGAATTTCACTTCCGTTGGGATATTTAAGCTTGTCTCTGATTCACCATGCATGAGGCAAAGCGCCGTATGAAAAGTTACTTTGGCACCTCGCATCAATTGCAGCTGAGCCAACGCCCGCTCAAAGTTTCCAGGCTTACCAATCGCTGCCCCATAAAGATCAGCCACTTGATCAGAGCCAATAACCCAAGCTTGGGGATGATCTTTGCTAACCGCTGTAGCTTTTGCTATTGCAAGCCTTAAGGCCAGTTCTGCGGTGCTTTCATGAGGCAATGGGGTTTCATCAACCTGCGGCGCTATGACGGTAAAGGGGATGCCAAGGCGCATCAGAAGTTCGTAGCGATAGACGGAGGTCGATGCCAATATCAATTTTTTTTCAGAATTACTCATTACTTCTGGTGCTTTCATTAAGACCATCATTTAGACTCTCACTATGAATCGTAATCAAATTTCACCTCAAGTTGAACTATCTACAGATCCAAGCGCTTTGCGCAGGGTAGATTTTTGCGCTCCCGTGTCTTACAAAGGGGCTGGTTTCTTGGAGATATCGACAATGCCACGTTTACATGTTGAGGCATCATCTGTTGTGGTGGGGGATGGCTTTGATTGGAATATCAGTACACATTTTGTAGATTCTGCTATTGCGGAACGATCACAAGTGCTTAAGCTGGATCTAAAAGGGCGAATTCATTTAATTTGCCAACGCTGCCTTCAAGATTGCCCTGTGAACTTGCTGGAAAGGCGCCAATTTGTTCTAGTAGCCACGGAAGAGGAGGCGGACGCTTTTTCCATGGAGGATGATCAACAAGAGTCCTTAGTAGCCAGCCAGCATTTCGACCTTTTAGAGCTTTTGGAGGATGAAATACTCCTCTCCTTGCCTTTAATCCCCATCCACACCGATAGTGCCTGTAAGGCCCATGCCTCCTCTTTTGGAGATTTTGGTGAGACCTCGAGTAAGACCGAGAAACAAGAAAATCCTTTTAACATATTGAAAAATATGAAGAAAAATTCTTAAAAGGGAATTTTTTGGGGTGATAGTGACTCATTTGAGGTGGTGAAAAGTCGTAGATTAATTGAAATTTCCATGCTAGAATGTCGGCTTGCTTAGGAGTTCAATATGGCCGTCCAACAGAATAAAAAATCCCCATCCAAACGTGGCATGCACCGTGCACACGACTTTTTGACCGCACCTGCTACGGCTGTTGAGGCCACAACAGGTGAGGCGCATTTGCGTCATCACATCTCACCTAATGGCTACTACCGTGGCCGTAAAGTAGTAAAAACAAAAAACGACTAATTTTTTAGTCTAAAAGATAGAAGCGGCTCCATTTAAAGCCGCTTTTTTCTTAAACAAACCAATTGTTTCAATCCACGATTTTATGAGTGTCACACTTGCCATCGATGCTATGGGCGGAGATCATGGGTTAATCGTGACCGTCCCAGCCTGTTGTGACTTTCTTGAAAAACATGCTGATGTAAGCATGATCTTAGTAGGTGATGCTGATTTGATCAGTCAAGCCCTGGATCAATTTCCCAAAGCGCCTACCGAGCGCATTCAAATTGTTGCCGCTAGCGAAGTTGTCTTAATGGATGATTCGATTGAGATAGCTTTACGCCGCAAAAAAGACTCTTCAATGCGCGTGGCTATTGTGCAAGTGAAGAACGGCGTTGCTGATGCCATTATTTCCTCTGGAAATACCGGTGCCTTGATGGCAATTTCTCGTTATATTCTCAAAACATTGGATGGCGTTGACCGCCCAGCCATTGCTGCTGCGATCCCTAATGAAAAAGGTTTAGGCACCACCATGCTTGACCTTGGTGCCAATGCCGATTGCGAGCCAATGCATTTAGTGCAATTTGCGCAAATGGCTAACGTGATGGTGCAAGTGGTGGAAGGTAAGCAAAACCCTTCTATTGGCCTTTTGAATATCGGGGAAGAGTTGATTAAAGGTAACGAGGTTGTGAAGCGGACAGGGGAACTTCTTCGCGCAAGCAGCTTAAACTTTTATGGCAACGTTGAAGGCAATGATATTTTTAAGGGCACCACAGATATCGTAGTGTGCGATGGCTTTGTGGGTAACGCTGTGCTTAAGGCGAGCGAGGGTCTCGCAAAGATGATGAGCGGCTTGATTAAAAGTGAATTTAATCGATCTTGGCTTACTAAGCTAATGGCTATCTTTGCCATGGTGCCTTTGCTGCGCGTGCGCAAACGAGTAGATCATCGGCGCTACAACGGGGCGGTACTATTGGGGTTGCGTGGTTGTGTTATTAAAAGTCATGGCTCCGCAGATCGGATTAGTTTTGGTTTTGCTCTGGACCGCGCCTATGAAGCAGCAAAAAATCGTATGGTAGAGCGGATTGCGCAGGCTTTTGTTACGGATACATTGTTATGAATACCTATTCACGAGTAGCAGGAACAGGAAGTTATCTTCCAGAGCAACGGGTGAGCAACCAAGACCTTGTCGAGCGCCTAGCAAAGATCGGTATTGAAACGAGCGATGAGTGGATCATGACTCGCAGTGGGATTGCTGCTCGTCACTTTGCAGCTGACAATCAACTCACTAGTGATTTAGCGGTGAAGGCAGCGGAAGCAGCGTTGATGAGTGCAGACTGCACCTCTGCAGATCTTGACCTGATTATTCTGGCAACCTCGACTCCGGATCATTTGGGCGGATTTCCCAGTACCGCTTGTGTTGTTCAAGATAAATTAGGTGCTCATAATCATTGCGCAGCTTTTGATGTGCAGGCTGTCTGCGCTGGCTTTACTTATGCGCTAGCAATTGCAGATGCCTTTATTCGTACAGGTAGTTATAAAAAAGTACTGGTACTTGGCGCGGAAACGTTTTCTCGTATCTTGAATTTCGAGGATCGTACTACTTCAGTTCTATTTGGGGATGGTGCTGGCGCCGTAGTCTTGGAGGCGTCTACTGAGCCTGGCATATTGGCCACTGCTCTGCATGCGGATGGTTCCCAGCGAGATATTTTGTGTGTTCCTGGTCGTGCTGGCCACGGTCAAGTGCACGGCTCTCCATTTATGACAATGGATGGGCCGGCAGTATTTAAGTTGGCAGTGAAGGTACTTGAGCAAGTTGCCCATGAGGTTCTTGAAAAAGCGAATCTCAAGCCAGAGCAGATTGATTGGTTAGTGCCACATCAAGCTAATATCCGGATTATGGAGAGTACGGCTCGCAAGATGAACATGTCTATGGATAAGGTCATTGTGACGGTGCATGAGCATGGCAATACTTCGGCTGCCTCTATTCCACTTGCCCTGGATGCAGGTATTCGGTCTGGGCAAATTCAGCGCGGTCAACATCTTTTATTAGAGGGTGTTGGCGGTGGCTTTGCTTGGGGCGCAGTGGCCATTAAGTATTAAAGAGCTACGTTCGATCTATTTATTTATCTATCAATCTGCATAACCACCCATAAAGCTTAGCGACTAATCCTATGACATTTGCTTTTGTATTTCCAGGCCAAGGCTCCCAAGCTGTTGGAATGCTCAATTCAATTTCCAGTCGTCCTGAAGTGCGCGCCACCTTACAAGAAGCCTCTGAAGCTTTGGGCGAAGATATCGCAAAGATGATTGCGGAAGGTCCAGCAGAAATGTTGGCTTTAACTACCAATACACAGCCTGTCATGCTCACGGCGGCAATTGCGTTTTATCGTGCCTGGTTGGCGGCTGGTGGCGCAATCCCTAAAATAGTCGCGGGGCATAGCCTCGGTGAATACTCCGCTTTGGTTGCAGCCGGTGTTATTTCGTTTAAAGATGCGGTGCCTTTAGTGCGCTTTCGTGCAGAAGCAATGCAGTCGGCAGTACCAGTGGGTACAGGCGGTATGGCTGCAATTCTGGGCTTAGATGATGCCCTCGTAAGCACCCTTTGCGCAGAGGCGGCAGCGCTCTCTGGCGGAGTGGTTGAGGCGGTAAACTTTAATGCGCCAGGGCAGGTAGTGATTGCTGGCGGTAGTGATGCGCTTGCCAAGGCTTGTGAGTTGTTGAAAGCGGCTGGTGCAAAGCGTGCGCTGCCCTTGCCTGTCTCAGCCCCTTTTCATTCATCTTTATTGCAGCCAGCCTCTGAAAAGCTCAAATCCTATCTCGCCAATGTTGAGTTTAATGCGCCCACTATTTCAGTTATCAATAATGTAGATGTGCAAACGTTGCAGGATGTTAACGCTATCAAGGATGCCTTGGTACGCCAAGCTGCGATGCCAGTGAGATGGCATGAAACGATTAATGCGATGGTGCAACAGGGTGTGACTCAAGTGGTGGAGTGTGGACCTGGCAAAGTACTGGCAGGCTTAACCAAGCGTATTAATGACAGTGCTATCGGTGTACCAATGTTTGATGAGGCTAGCCTCAATGATGCGCTAGCAGTAGTGAAATAATCATTCAGTAAGAACGAAAGACAAAAAATGAATCTCGACTTAAGCGGACAAATTGCACTAGTGACCGGCGCATCGCGTGGTATTGGTCAGGCGATTGCAGATGAGCTTGTGAAATGTGGTGCTAAGGTGATTGGTACAGCCACCTCGGAGGATGGGGCTAAGGCGATCAGCGCTCGTTTACAAGCAAGCGGTGGCCGGGGCGAAGTATTAAATGTCACGGATCCAAAGGCATGTGAAGCCATCATTGATTTGATCGTGAAGGATTTCGGTGGAATTGGTATTTTGGTCAATAACGCGGGCATTACTCGTGATCAATTGGCTATGCGAATGAAGGCCGAAGAGTGGACCGATGTCATCGATACTAACTTAAGTGCGGTGTTTCGTTTGTCACAAGCAGTGATGCGGCCGATGATGAAGGCACGTACGGGTCGCATTATTAACATCACCTCGATTGTTGGTCATATGGGTAATCCTGGGCAGGCGAACTATGCTGCTGCCAAAGCAGGTGTTTCTGGTATGACTCGTGCTTTAGCTCGCGAAATCGGTAGCCGCAACATCACCGTTAATTGCGTGGCCCCAGGCTTTATTGACACCGATATGACACGTGCTTTAAGTGAAGAGCAGCAAAATGCCCTGAAAGCCAATATCCCCTTAGCGCGCCTTGGCAGCCCCGAGGATGTGGCACAGGCAGTGGCATTTTTGGCCTCTCCAGCTGCGGGATACATTACTGGTAATACCTTGCATGTCAATGGCGGCCTTTATTTAGCCTAAATTTAACTAGGAATTTGGTCATTTTTTGGCGGATTTACTAATTTAGCCCGCCAAGCTGATAAAATTCTTTCATCGTTTTTTTACAACCCTTGGGGGATTTAATGGATAACATCGAACAACGCGTTAAGAAGATCGTCGCTGAGCAATTGGGCGTCGCTGAAGGAGACATCAAGAATGAATCTTCTTTTGTGAATGACCTGGGTGCAGACTCTCTTGACACTGTTGAGCTCGTAATGGCTTTGGAAGATGAATTTGGTATTGAGATTCCGGACGAAGAGGCTGAGAAGATCACTACAGTTCAGCTCGCTATCGACTTCGCTCAATCCAAAGCTCAGGGTTAATTCCCTAGCTTAGTTCAAAGCAAATACTGTGTCAGCATCAAATGGCCGACGCCGGGTAGTTGTTACCGGCTTAGGTCTGATTTCTCCAGTTGGTAACTCTGTTGATGTAGCTTGGTCGAATGTCCTAGCGGGCAAATCGGGCATTGCTACCATCACTAAGTTCGACCATACACCGCTGAGCGTGCATTTCGCTGGCGAAGTTAAGGACTTCAACGTTGAGGAATACGTGTCCGCTAAAGAAGCGCGGCACATGGATACGTTTATTCATTTCGGCATCGCCGCTGGCGCACAAGCTATTCGTGACAGTGGGATTGTGGTCACAGAAGAAAATGCAGAGCGTATTGGTGTCATGGTTGGTTCCGGTATTGGCGGTCTGCCAATGATTGAGGCTACGGGTGCTGAATTGTTGGCACGCGGTCCTCGCCGTATTTCTCCATTCTTTGTGCCGGGATCCATCATTAATATGATTTCCGGGCACTTAAGCATCTTATTTGGGCTAAAAGGCCCAAATGTAGCGGCAGTCACCGCCTGCACAACGGGTTTACATAGTATTGGTTTGGCAGCACGCTTGATTCAATACGGTGACGCCGATGTCATGGTCGCTGGTGGCGCCGAATCTACTATTTCTGCTTTGGGTGTTGGTGGCTTTGCCTCGGCTCGCGCCTTGTCTACTCGCAACGATGACCCAGCAACGGCATCGCGCCCTTGGGATAAAGACCGCGATGGTTTTGTCTTGGGTGAGGGTGCTGGCGTCCTGGTTATTGAAGAGTATGAGCATGCCAAAGCACGCGGCGCAAAAATATACTGTGAGCTTTTAGGGTTTGGTATGAGTGGTGATGCATACCATATGACTGCCCCTAATATGGATGGCCCACGTCGTTGCATGGTTAACGCAATGCGTGATGCCAGCCTGAACCCAGATCAAATTCAATATATCAATGCCCACGGCACCTCTACGCCACTGGGTGATAAAAATGAGACTGGCGCTATCAAGGCGGCCCTTGGCGATCACGCCAAGAAGGTCCTGATTAACTCTACAAAATCTATGACCGGTCACCTTTTGGGTGGCGCAGGTGGGTTGGAGTCTGTATTCACGATCCTAGCCTTGCATCATCAGAAATCCCCGCCAACGATCAATATTTTCAATCAAGATCCCGAATGTGATTTGGACTACTGCGCCAACACCGCTCGTGACGTAAAAATTGAGCATGCCGTTAAAAACAACTTTGGCTTTGGGGGTACTAACGGCACCTTGATTTTTGGCAAATTGACCTAATATCTACCTTAGTTTCTTCCCTTAATTCATTTATTTATCATTGGTTTTTACCAAGTAGGCCTATTGCATCATGAAAAAGTACTTAATTGCGCTCTTAGTTATCGTTAGTTTTGGGCAAATCCCTATGGTTTCTTCATCCTTTGCGCAGGCGCCGAGGGTATCTGTACCGGATTTCGCTGATCTCGTTGAGCGAGCTAGCCCTGCAGTGGTGAATATCCGCGTGACAGAAAAGGTGGCTGCCCAGCAATCACAGGGTGGTATTCCGGGAATGCCTGAAGATCAAGCGGAATTTTTCCGTCGCTTCTTTGGCGTGCCCATTCCGGGGTTACCAGGGGGGCCAAAGCAAGCACAACCCAACTCTGGCAAGCCACAAGAGTCTGATCGCGGCGTTGGGTCTGGCTTCATTATTGACTCAAATGGTTTAGTTCTGACCAACGCCCATGTTGTTGAGGGCGCCAATACTATTTACGTCACCTTAACTGATAAACGAGAATTTAAGGCCAAACTATTGGGGATGGATAAGCGTACTGACGTAGCCGTTCTCAAAATTGATGCTCGTGATCTGCCTAGATTACCTTTAGGTGACTCCTCAAGGGTGCGAGTGGGAGAGTGGGTTCTAGCCATTGGATCTCCATTTGGGCTTGAAAATACTGTGACTGCTGGCATTGTGTCGGCTAAGAGTCGTGACACAGGCGATTACTTGCCATTTATTCAGACTGACGTCGCCGTGAACCCAGGTAACTCGGGTGGTCCTTTAATCAATACTGCCGGTCAAGTGATCGGTATCAATTCTCAAATTTTTAGCCGTTCTGGCGGCTATATGGGCATATCTTTTGCGATTCCGATTGATGAGGCAATGCGGGTTGCGGATCAGTTACGCTCTAACGGTAAGATGACTCGCGGCCGTATTGGTGTGGCCTTAGGTGAAATGACGAAAGAAATCGCAGAGAGCTTGGGCCTAGGTAGACCTCGTGGAGCCTATGTCCGCAATGTTGAGCCGGGCGGTCCAGCGGCTGCTGGCGGCATTGAATCGGGTGATGTCATTCTCAGTTTTAATGGACGTGATATCGCCAAGTCCACTGATTTACCCAGAACTGTCGGAGAGACAAAGCCTGGCACCAGCGCGGTGGTACAGGTTTGGCGCAAAGGGGCTACGAAGGACTTAATGGTGAGCGTTATTGATACGGATGCTGGTCAAAGCCCTGTTAAGAAGGCGGATAGCTCAAATTCCGGTGCTGGCAATGTTGGTGCCCTTGGTGTGGCGGTAGCAGAGCCATCCGACGGAAAGAGGCGAGAGCTCAATATTCGTGGCGGCGTCGAGGTTACCGGCATAGGTGAAGGCCCCTTAGTCCGGGGAGGGGTCCGTCCCGGGGACGTGATTATTCGAATTGCGGATACCGACATCACGGGGGTTAAGCAATTTGAGGCTCTATTAAAGGGTTTAGATGTCAATAAAACCGTACCTATTTTTGTGCGACGAGCTGACAGCACTTTAATCATTCCGGTCAAGCCAAAATAGGCATTAATAACCCTTTTTAAGTAAAAAAATGGGCTTGGCGCCAATTTGGCGCCACCCATTACAATCAACCTAAGACGACTTTTTGCAGCGCATCATTGGGGTGCGTTCTGAAAAAGCGTTTTTTTTGAATGACTATTTAGACGCTATGGATTTAATCCGCAATTTTTCTATCATCGCCCATATTGATCACGGTAAATCGACGCTTGCTGATCGGATTATTCAGTTGTGTGGCGGTCTTTCCGATCGAGAGATGGAAGCCCAGGTTTTGGATTCGATGGATATCGAGCGTGAGCGTGGTATCACCATCAAAGCCCAAACAGCAGCCTTGTCTTATAAGTCAAAAGATGGCAACACTTACAACATCAATTTAATTGATACCCCTGGGCATGTCGATTTTTCATACGAAGTGAGTCGTTCACTGTCTGCCTGTGAGGGTGCTTTATTGGTGGTGGATGCTAGTCAAGGTGTTGAGGCGCAAACCGTTGCCAATTGCTATATGGCCCTAGAGTTGGGCGTTGAGGTTGTACCAGTACTGAATAAAATTGACTTACCTCAGGCTGATCCAGATCGCGCCAAAAAAGAAATAGAGGATGTCATTGGGATTGATGCATCAGATGCAGTGACATGCTCGGCCAAAACGGGCTTAGGCGTTCAAGAAGTTATTGAAGAAATGATCGCCCTCGTCCCGCCTCCAAAAGGAAGCCCCACGGACCCATTGCAAGCACTGATTATTGATTCTTGGTTTGATAATTATGTCGGTGTAGTCATGCTGGTACGTGTCGTCAACGGTACTCTCAAAACAAAAGAAAAAATCACCCTTATGGCAAATGGCTCAAGCCATTTAGTCGAGCATGTCGGTGTGTTTAGTCCGAAGTCTGTTGATCGTCCAGAGCTATCCGCCGGTCAAGTAGGATTTGTCATTGCGGGCATTAAAGAGTTAAAAGCCGCAAAGGTGGGTGATACTGTCACCCATTCTCCTGGACAGCAAGGTAGAGTCCCTGCCACAGGCCCGCTGCCTGGCTTTAAAGAGGTTAAGCCACAAGTATTTGCAGGCTTATATCCTGTTGAGTCCAGTGAGTACGATCAATTACGCGAATCCTTAGAAAAGCTGCAATTAAATGATGCTTCGCTGCTGTACGAGCCAGAAGTTTCGCAGGCCTTAGGCTTTGGATTTCGTTGTGGGTTCTTGGGATTACTCCACATGGAGATTGTGCAAGAGCGCTTAGAGCGCCAGTACGGTATGAATCTCATTACTACTGCGCCAACGGTGGTTTATCAGGTCGAGCATTCTGATGGTTCGATCACGCTGGTGGACAACCCTTCGAAGATGCCAGAGGCGAGCAAAGTTAACACCATTCTTGAGCCGATAGTCACGGTTAATCTTTACATGCCGCAAGAGTATGTGGGCGCGATCATTACTTTATGTGTTGGTAAGCGCGGCGTTCAAATGGATATGAACTACCTTGGTCGCCAGGTGAAACTCACATATGAGTTACCTATGGCCGAGATCGTATTGGATTTCTTTGACAAAATGAAATCTATCTCACGCGGCTATGCCTCGATGGATTATGAATTCAAGGAATATCGACCGGCTGATGTAGTGAAGGTAGATATTTTGATTAACAGCGAACGAGTCGATGCTCTGTCAGTGATTGTTCACCGTAGCAATAGCCAGCATCGTGGGCGTGAGGTAGTTGCTAAGATGCGCAATATTATTCCTCGTCAAATGTTTGATGTCGCTATTCAGGCGGCAATTGGTAGCAATATTGTCGCCCGTGAAAACGTCAAAGCCTTACGTAAAAATGTTTTAGCTAAATGTTATGGCGGAGATATCTCCCGTAAACGTAAGTTGTTAGAAAAGCAAAAGGAAGGCAAGAAGCGCATGAAGCAAGTGGGTAATGTGGAAATTCCACAAGAAGCTTTCTTAGCTATTTTGCAGGTAGACGACTAATGAACTTTGCACTCATTCTGTTTATCTTGGTGATCATTTCTGGTATTGCCTGGGTTGCTGATCGACTTTACTTCGCTCCGCAACGACGTGCTGTAGGCATCGATCGCATGCCTTTGTGGCTCGAATATACGGCAGGATTTTTTCCGGTGATTTGCGCTGTCTTTGTATTGCGCTCGTTTATTGTGGAGCCATTCAAAATTCCTTCGGGATCGATGATTCCGACTTTGCAGATTGGGGACTTTATCCTGGTGAATAAATTCACTTACGGTATTCGCTTACCAGTAATAAACCAAAAGGTAGTGGAGTTGGGCTCACCAAAACGGGGTGACGTCGTCGTCTTTCGCTATCCCCGCGATGAATCAGTGGATTACATTAAACGTGTTGTGGCTCTGCCAGGCGATACGATTCATTATCAGGACAAGCGTTTAACGGTTAATGGTCAGCCTTTGCAGTACAGCGGTGGTGAACCTTATCTCGATCCTGAAAACATGCGTTATGCCAAGCGTTTTACAGAATCCTTCCCGGCGGATTTGGGGGGTAATCGGCATGAGATTTTGAATGATCCTGATCGCCCAGCCGGCAGCTTTCCGACCGAACGTTTTCCAGGGTTTGAGAACTGCGAATATCAAAATGCGGGCCTTACTTGTAAGGTACCAGCGGGGCATTACTTCGCTATGGGTGACAACCGGGATAACAGCGCAGATTCACGTTATTGGGGATTTGTGCCCGATAAAAACATTGTGGGTAGAGCTTTCTTTGTTTGGCTTAATCTCGGTAACTTAGGTCGTATCGGTGGCTTTGAGTAAGGCCATGAATGCTCGAGCCGTGATGGCAACTGGTCCTTTGCAGGCCCAGTTGGGCTATACCTTTAAAAAATTAGAGTTGCTTAATCAGGCCCTAACGCATCGTAGTCATAGCAAGAAAAATAATGAGCGTTTAGAGTTTTTAGGAGACTCCATTCTTAATTGCGTCGTCGCAGAAATGCTCTACGAGCGCTATGCAGATTTAGATGAGGGTGACCTTTCACGTGTGCGTGCTAACTTAGTTAAGCAGCAGGCTCTGTATGAGATCGCTCAATCACTCTCCTTATCAGACTATCTACGTCTGGGGGAAGGTGAGCTCAAGAGTGGCGGATTTCGTCGACCATCCATTCTGGCTGACACGTTAGAGGCTGTTACTGGGGCAATCTTCTTGGATGGTGGATTTGATGCTGCCAAAATCTGTTTGCGTCGGCTCTATTCGATTATTTTGGCTAATGTAGATCCTAAGACTTTAGGAAAGGATGACAAGACTTTGTTGCAAGAGTGTCTGCAGAGCTATCAGTTGCCTTTGCCAACCTATAACGTTACCGGAACTACTGGCGCGGCACACAATCAGCAATTCGAGGTGGAGTGTTTAATTCCCAGCTTGAAGGTATCGGTTAAAGGTGACGGCGCGTCACGTCGCGCTGCGGAACAATCTGCTGCAAAACTGGCATTAGTGCTGGCACAAAAAGCCTTGCTACAGGAGCTGGGTAAGCCGAAAAAAACGCGCGCTGCAAAAAAGAATGCAGCAAAAAAAGTAGCAACAGAAGAGCAGTTAAATCTTAAGCTGAAGGGCTAATCGTGTTTAGATGCGGCACCATCGCCATTGTTGGGCGGCCTAATATGGGTAAATCTACCTTATTGAATGCCTTGGTTGGCCAAAAAATAAGTATTACTTCTCGTAAGGCGCAAACCACACGCCATCGTATTTTGGGAATTCAGAATCGCGAGGAGGCGCAGTTTATCTTTATTGATACGCCGGGCTTTCAGACTAGGTTAATGAATACATTAAACAAGGCTTTGAACCGCACAGTGACCACTGCATTGCAAGATGTCAATGTTGCTTGTTATGTCGTTGAGGCTGGATACTTTGGTGAGGATGATAAAAAAGTATTGCGCTTATTGCCTAACGATTTGCCAGTGGTACTAGTGCTTAATAAATTGGATTTATTCAATAGTCGTTTTCAGACGCCTTCTGAGCGTGATCAAGCCTTGCTCAATTTTATGAAAGAAATGAGCCAGCCTTGGAGTGACCTTGGTGGTCACGAGGATCAAAACAAGTGTGAGTTTTCCGAGATTGTTCCGATGAGTGCAAAAAGCCTTGGGGACGTCCAGCGCTTACTTGATGTACTCGAGGGCTACCTGCCTGAAGGCGAAGCTGTTTACGATGGTGATACGGTCACTGACCGTAGTGAGCGTTTTTTGGCAGCAGAAATCTTACGTGAAAAAGTATTTCGTTTCACAGGTGAGGAGCTCCCTTACACCAGCTCAGTTGTGATTGATCAATTTAAGATGGATGGCAAAATGCGCCGTATTGCAGCAACCATTCTAGTAGATCGAGATAGTCATAAGGCGATGATTATTGGTGCAAAAGGTGAGCGCTTAAAAAAGATTTCTACCGATGCTCGTATTGATATGGAAAAATTATTTGACGGCAAGGTATTCTTAGAAACTTGGGTCAAGGTAAAGCGAGGTTGGGCGGATGACCGCGCCGAATTGCGAGCACAGGGTCTAGAGTAAATTCTATGGCTTCTATTCGGGTTGCTGATGAACCTGCTTTTGTCCTGCACAGCATTCCTTATAAGGAGACCAGTTTAATTCTGGATGTTTTTACGCGGCAGTATGGTCGTATGGCCTTGATTGCTAAAGGTGCTAAGCGCCCACACTCTGTATTGCGCCCAGTTTTACAGCGATTTCAGCCTCTGTTAGTTTCCTGGAGTGGTAAATCAGAGCTCAGAACGTTGACTAAATCAGAGTGGGTAGGCGGCACCCCCTCTCTGGTGGGCGATGCCTTACTTTGTGGTTTTTATCTCAATGAATTGCTGGTGAAATTTCTAGCGCGTGAAGATGATTACGAAAGACTGTATGACCACTACACCGACACCATCTCTGCACTGTCTAATCTCGAGTTTCAATCTAAGGGTTTAGAAGAAATTCTGCGTCCATTTGAGTTAACGCTGCTGCAGGAGACGGGTTATGCTGCAGCCTTAGATCGCTGCGTCGAGACCAACAGCGCCCCGATATCGAGTGAGCAGTATGTCTATCAACCCGAGCGTGGTGTGAGGCCAGCACAGAGTGATGATCCCGGCCATTGGCCCGTTCTTAGCGGCAGATCTTTGTTGGCCATTACTGTGGGTGACTTTTCTGATGTGGATACTCTTGCTGAGAGTAAGCAGCTGATGCGATTTTTACTGGGCCTACATTTGCAAGATCAAGTGTTGACAACCCGTCAAATTTTAATTGACCTCAAGAAAATCTAGTAATCTATTGATATGCATACGACATCAACTACTATCTCAAAACTAGAGCTCGGAATCAATATTGATCACGTGGCTACTGTGCGCAATGCACGTGGCACTGTTTATCCTGATCCTTTAAAGGCCGCTCGTTTGGCAGAAGAAGCAGGAGCCGATTTAATTACCTTACATTTGCGTGAAGATCGTCGCCACATTAAAGATGCAGACCTATTAGCCTTACGTCCTTTAATTAAAACCCGCATGAACTTAGAGTGCGCCGTTACTCCAGAGATGATTCGTATTGCCTGTGAGGTGAGGCCTGATGATGTTTGCCTAGTTCCTGAGAAACGCGAGGAAGTCACTACTGAGGGCGGCCTTGATGTGTTGACCCATTTTGATATTGTGAAAGCGGCTACCGCTCAACTCAAAGCAGCCGGTATTCGGGTATCCCTCTTTATTGATCCAGAACAAAAGCAAATACAAGCCGCTAAAGATGCGGGGGCTACTGTAGTGGAATTACACACGGGTCGTTATGCGGATTTGAATGGCGATCAACAGAAGCAGGAATTAGAGCGCATTCGTAAAGCCGCGCAGTTTGGTGTGAGTATTGGTTTAAGGGTTAATGCCGGGCACGGTCTGCATGAAGGTAATGTAATACCTATGGCCGGTATTCAAGAGCTATCGGAGCTCAATATTGGACATGCCATTGTTGCCGAGGCCTTGTTTAAGGGTTGGCAAAAGGCGATTACAGATATGGCGTTGCTCATGGCCCAAGGCCGCGCGCACGCTTAACGGATTTTTATCTCCCCATGATTATTGGTATTGGTACAGATATCTTGCAGATTGAACGCCTTCAGGCTGCTTATGATCGAACTCAAGGGCGTCTTGCTGAAAAGGTATTGGGGCCCGATGAGATGATCGTCTTCAAACAACGTCTTACTAGAAATCACAAGCGAGGCATTGCTTTTTTAGCCACACGCTTTGCCGCTAAGGAGGCTTTCTCCAAGGCTATTGGTCTAGGCATGAGAATGCCTATGACATGGCGCTCCTTGCAAACACTCAATGAGCCAAGTGGTAAACCGATCACCTCTTACCTAGGGGCTCTGGCAATATTTATGCAAGAGCGTAATTGGGAGGCTCAGGTAACTGTTAGTGATGAGTTGAATATGGCAATTGCGCATGTCATCGTTATTCAAAAGTAAACATAGATAAGCAATCCTTTTAATATTGAAGAGTATCAATGAGTAAATCTACTATGAAGCCGGGCCCTATTACCCTAGATGTCATGGGTCTTGAACTGAATGCAGAGGATTGCCGCCGCATAAAACATCCCCTGACTGGTGGCGTTATTTTGTTTGGTAGAAACTTTGCCAATCGTCAGCAGCTGAGTAAGCTGACGGCACAGATCAAAAGTTTACGCCCCGATGTATTGATCTCCATTGACCATGAGGGTGGACGGGTACAGCGTTGTAGGGTTGATGGTTTTACGCACCTACCAGCCATGCGTCGATTAGGTGATTTGTGGACGGCCAAGGCTAAAGGTATCTATCCTGCTCAATCTGCAGCTACTGCAATGGCTGCAGCCACTGCTTGTGGTTATGTTCTTGCTTCTGAATTGCGATCTTGTGGTGTGGACTTTAGTTTTACCCCAGTCTTGGATTTAGATTTTGGTCGTAGCGCAGTCATTGGCGATCGCGCTTTTAGTCGTGATCCACAAATTGTATTTGCCTTGGCTAAAAGTCTTAATGAGGGTTTGCGCTTGGGCGGCATGGCCAATTGTGGAAAGCATTTTCCGGGTCATGGTTGGGCTGAGGCCGATTCTCATGTGGCTATTCCAGTAGATGAGCGTTCATTAAATGAGATCCTCAATGATGATGCCAAGCCCTATGATTGGTTAGATTTAAGTTTATCGGCTGTCATGCCAGCGCATGTGATTTATCCAAAGGTAGATAAACATCCCGCTGGATTTTCTAAGGTTTGGTTGCATTCTGTATTACGTCAAGACTTGGGATTTGAGGGGGTAATCTTTAGTGATGATCTATCGATGGAGGGTGCTAGTGTTGCGGGCTCTGTTGTGAAAGGTGCCCAATTAGCGCTTGATGCTGGATGTGATGCGGTGCTCATTTGTAACCGCCCCGATCTCGCCGATCAATTACTCAATGAGCTCACGGTGACAAAAGCGAAGCAAGCTGAGTCGATGACTCGTTTAAATCGTCTGATGCCTCAATCTACAGCGCTATTGTGGAGTCCTCTACAGATGGAGGCTGAGTACCAACACGCTAAGGGCCTACTCAAGCAGCTTAAGCTTATTCAGTAATCAATAGTCGATAAGCCATGCAGCATTAAAAAAGCCCGGCATGCCGGGCTTTCTGCTGATGAGTTTAGGCGCTGCCGATCAGTTGGCGCGACTACGGTATTCACCGGTACGAGTATCGATTTCGATCTTGTCGCCTGTGTTGCAAAACAAAGGCACTTGTAGCTCGTAGCCTGTAGCTAATTTTGCCGTCTTTAGTACCTTGCCTGAGCTGGTGTCACCTTTGACTGCTGGCTCTGTATAAATAATTTCACGAACCAAAGAATTCGGCATCGCTACAGAAAGAGCCTTACCTTCATAGAATACAACTTCACATGGCATACCTTCTTCTAGGTAATGCAATGCATCACCCATGAAATCAGATTCCACTTCGTACTGGTTGTATTCGGTATCCATAAAGACATACATTGGATCTGCGAAGTAAGAGTAGGTGCACTCCTTCTTATCAAGGATCACAACGTCAAACTTGTCATCCGCTTTAAATACGCCTTCGTTTGGCGCTCCAGAAAGCAAGTTTTTAAATTTCATTTTCACAACAGAAGAGTTGCGGCCTGAGCGGCTGTATTCTGCTTTTAAAATGACCATGGCATCGGTGCCGATCATTACTACGTTACCTACGCGGAGTTCTTGTGCTGTTTTCATCGTGCTAGTCCTGATTGCAGAGTAAATGATCTGCGGTTTGTCTCAAAAACAAGATTGTAACCGCCCAGCAGCCTAATCTGCACAAGATCAGGCTACAAAGCTAAGTAGACGGGCAGCTAGACCACCATCAGCCTGTTTTTTCAGTAAATCAGCGCGCCAAGCCTGCGCATGGGTATTCCAAGGCTCTAAAGAGCGCATCCACTGGCTGGGTAGAGCCCATGTCATTGCAGCGGTAATTGCGATTCTCAGATCTGGCGGACTCTCCTTTAAATATAAATCCAGAAAAGCGGCCAGTTTGACTTCATGAGCGCGATCCTCTTGTGGGTAGATGTTCCATATAAAGGGCTTGCCTGCTAGTTGTGCCCGAATAAAGGAATCCTCCCCTCGAACGATGTTGAAGTCGCATTGCGAGAGTACCCAGTCGTATTCATCTTGGGATACAAAGGGAATAGAAATCAGTTTGAGGCAATCGGGGAGTGTGATGGTGTTGCCGGCACTCAGTCTTAATTGCTCTAACTGACCATGCGTTAAGACAATATCTATGTTTTCACCCAATGCGCCAAGGTCGCTTAGCCACTTTAGTAAAGGGGCGCTTGGATAGCAGAAGATGCTAATCCGCCTGGTATTAGGCCGTAATTTTGACCAGCCTTTTTTAAGACTTTGCGGTGTGGGCGCTTTAACTAATTCCGACAGATTCGGAATGGGGTCGAGCAAAATACCGCCGGCATTCGTCTGAAAGCCTGGAAAGAAAAAATATTTAGAAAGGCCGTGCCCCTGCGGGGAAGCCTTTCCATGAAAATCCACCACCCAAGGTTCGGCACTGAGATACTCTAAGTTAATGATGATGGGCTTTTTGGGGGCAATGAGAAGGCCTGCAACATAACGCTCGGGTAATTTGCATCCAAAAGCCTCTATAACAATATCGGGCGTAATAATGGGGCGGCGATTATGATCTAAGCTTGCTTCCCAGGGTAGTAATTGGATCGATCGTTTGAGTTGATCATCCACACCAGAAGCGAGTAAATTAAGAGTTTGCAGGTCGTCACAAAAAATACGCACTTCTTGGCCGTGAAGGCTTGTTAAGCTTCTCGCTAGACGCCAGCAAACACCAGCATCACCATAGTTATCGACGATTTGACAGAAAATATCCCAACGCATGAGTAATTCGCTTTTTGAAACCCTTTATCAGGATGTTAAACGGCTGCCCGGATTGCCGGGGGTCTATCGTTTCTTTGATGAAGCGGGACATATTTTGTATGTCGGTAAAGCGCGCCACCTCAAAAAACGGGTCTCTAGCTACTTTCAGCGAACGCAGCTTTCGCCCCGTATTCAGTTGATGGTGGGCAAGATTGCTCGCTATGAAACTACGGTAACACGCTCAGAAACAGAAGCATTAATTCTTGAGAACAATCTCATTAAGGAGTTGGCCCCGCCTTTTAATATCTTATTTCGAGATGATAAATCGTATCCGTATGTGATGTTAACAGGGCATCAATTTCCGAGATTAACTTCCTATCGAGGAAAGATTGACAAGCGGAATCAATATTTCGGGCCATTCCCCAATTCATGGGCGGTACGGAACAGTGTGCAAATTTTACAAAAAGTCTTTCGCCTGCGCACCTGTGAAGATTCAGTATTTAAGAACCGCAGTCGCCCCTGTTTGTTGCATCAAATTCATCGTTGTAGTGCACCATGCGTAGGGCGCTTGAGTGTTGAGCAATACGGCCAAGACGTAGCGCAAGCAAGTCGTTTCCTAAAGGGAGATCACGGCCGAGTCTTATCTGAGCTTGAAAAAGAAATGCACGTCTACAGCGAAGCAATGGAGTTTGAGATGGCTGCAGTCTTAAGGGATCGGATTGCTGATCTCTCTGGTGTCTTACAGCAACAATCGATGGATACAGTAGCTGATGGTGAGGGTGATGTGGATGTCATTGCCGTTGCGCAAATGGAGGGTGTCGTTTGTGTGAACTTGGCCATGATTCGAGGTGGGCGTCATTTAGGCGATCGCGCTTATTTTCCGAAAGGCTTACGCTCCCAAGCGGGTGAGTTACCTCCGCCCACAGAAATTTTAGAGGCGTTCATTGCTCAGCATTATTTAGAAGACAAAGTGGAGGATAGTGAAGCTACGACTAATCTCATACCCCCAGTCCTTATATTGAATCACCCTTTACAAAGAGCAGGCGATGATGGGGTGGTATTAGATGAGGCGCCTCCAGAAAGCTTGCATGATCTTCTGAATGCGCAGGCGGGTAAGCGCATTACGTTTTTACATCAACCTCAAGGACAGAGGCGCCACTGGCTTTCAATGGCAGAAGGGAACGCCAAGATTGCTATCGCTAAACGGCTAGTAGAGACTGGCGGTCAATTAGCCAGAGCAAGGTCGTTAGCTGATATTTTAGGGCTCGAGTTAGAAAGTCTAGAGCAACTTCGAATTGAATGTTTTGATATAAGCCACACCTCAGGCGAGGCAACGCAAGCTTCTTGCGTGGTGTATGCAAAAAATACGATGCAAAATAGTGAGTACCGTCGCTTTAACATTAACGACATCACGCCGGGCGATGACTACGCAGCGATGCGCCAAGTATTGCAGCGACGCTATGCAAATTTTCAGGAGCTGCCGGTTGAGAAATTGCCTCAAGTCATTCTGGTGGACGGAGGTAAAGGTCAGGTAGAGATGGCAAGACAAGTACTTTCTGAATTCGGTATGGATATTAGTTTGATTGTGGGTGTTGCCAAAGGGGAAGGGCGTAAGGTTGGCCTAGAAACCTTAATATTTGCTGATGGCCGTAAATCTCTAGAGTTGGGTATTGATAGCCCCGCCTTATTGCTGGCTGCCCAAATTCGAGATGAAGCCCATCGCTTTGCTATTACAGGGATGAGGGCGAAGCGCGCAAAAGCCCGAACGGTCTCACAGTTGGAGGAGATTGAGGGTATTGGCGCAAAGCGTCGCCAAAAGCTGCTCGCCCGCTTTGGAGGGCTGCGCGGTGTATCTAATGCCACGATTGAGGAACTAGCTGGTGTCGAAGGCATATCTACGGCCTTGGCTGGGCAAATTTATCGACAGCTACATTGACTTCCCCAGACCAGTCCATTGGTTTATCCTTGAGTTATGCCTTTTAATCTACCTATTGCGCTGACTTGGTTGCGCGTTGCCGCAATCCCGCTTTTGGTTGCAGTGTTCTATCTTCCCAATGGCTGGCTTTCTCCCTTTGAGAAAAATATTGTTGCCACGATTATTTTTGTATTCGCTGCACTGACTGATTGGTTGGATGGTTTCTTGGCGCGCCGCATGAAGCAGGAGTCGGCGTTTGGTCAATTTCTTGATCCTGTGGCGGATAAGCTCATCGTTGCTGCCTCGCTATTAGTACTGCTCAATATGGATCGCGTTCAGGTCTGGGTGGCCCTCATTATTATTGGACGTGAAATCACCATCTCCGCTCTTCGGGAGTGGATGGCGCTCTTGGGAGCTGGAAAAAGTGTTGCCGTTCATCTGGTGGGGAAGTTAAAAACGACTGCACAACTGATCGCCATTCCTTTTTTATTGCTGAATGACACTTTATTTGGTTGGCTAGATTGCGCCCGATTAGGGACTTGGCTTATTTGGATTGCTTGTTTTTTAACGCTTTGGTCGATGTTCTATTACTTGAAGAAGGCCTTACCTCAGCTGATTGATAAAGCCCAATAAAGGCTGTCGCCTCAATTTATAAAAGGCTCTAGCAAATAATGCAGGCCTAATGTTGCTTGTCTTTGCAAGTATTAGTGACCTTTGGCCAAATGTTTGTTAAACTGTCGCCCTGTTATGCGGGAATAGCTCAGCTGGTAGAGCGATACCTTGCCAAGGTATAGGTCGGGAGTTCGAACCTCCTTTCCCGCTCCAAGTTCGATGGGAAGCCCTGAAAAGCTTCCCATTTTTGATTTTAGTTTCTGGCGCGTTGGCCGAGTGGTTAGGCAGGAGCCTGCAAAGCTTCGTACGGGGGTTCGATTCCCTCACGCGCCTCCAGTGATTTAGTTTGGCGGTGATGATATTGCACCTAAAATATTTTAAGAAAAGTATTTCGTCATATCTATTATTGGAGCAAGAGCATGATTCAATTACGTCAATTAAAAACCATTGCTGCAATGGCAGTAGCTGCATTGCTGTTGCCTGCCTGTGTATCCTCAGGCGATTCGCCAACCGGCACTCCAAGTGAAGTACAAGAAATACAAGCACAACTGTTGGGTGACATGCCTTTACCTGCGGCATCCAGGATTATTGGCTCTGATTCGCTAATCATTGGGCGCGGCGATAGTTGGGTGGGTCGAGTTGTCTTATCGGGCGTGCAATCTCCCACAGACATTTACGCCTTCTTTCAGGCGGAATACCCCAAGGTAGGTTGGACGACGATTAGTGCGGTGAAGTCTAAGACTAGTATTTTGGTTTTTACTAAAGGTGATCGCACATCTACGGTGGAAGTGACTGAGGGTTCTTTTGCTGGTCCAAAGACCATCATCACTATTACCGCATCGCCTAAAAATGCCAATGTGATTGCGCCGATTAAAAAGTAACTTTTCCCTGCAATTGAAAAAGGCCTCTTAATGAGGCCTTTTGTTTTAGAGTCTGCGGCTTACAGCCCGCCAGCCCGAATTAACCCAACTGCCTGTCCTTCAATAGCAAAATTTGATTGACGGCTATCCACGAGAATATTTTTGAAGTCAGGGTTTTCAGCTTGTAGCTCCACCACCATACCGCCTGCAGTTTGCTTTTGGTTCCAACGTTTGACGGTAACTTCATCGTCTAGACGAGCAACAACAATATCGCCATTGCGAACTTCAGTAGTTTTCTTTACTGCCAAGTAATCGCCATCCAAAATCCCTGCATCACGCATGCTCATTCCGACAACTTTCAGCAAGTAGTCTGCACCCTTGCTAAATAAGCTTGGGTCAATCGGTACTTGTTTTTCAATATGCTCGATGGCCATGATGGGAGAGCCTGCAGCGACACGACCAATAAGGGGGAGTGTGAGTTGTTGAAGCGCGCCAGAGGGCAAAGACATCTGGCGATATTTATTTGGATTATGCGATTGATTAAAGCGCTGTGGAATCCGAATGCCACGAGAGGTTCCTGGGGTCAACTCGATATAGCCTTTTTTTGCCAAGGCTCGTAAATGTTCCTCGGCTGCGTTAGCCGATGCAAACCCTAGTTGGGTGGCAATTTCTGCCCGCGTAGGTGGGGAGCCGCTTTCATCAATGGCATTGGTAATTAAGTCCAGAATCTGACTTTGGCGTGAAGTCAGTTTTGGGAGGGCAGTCAGCTCCTCAGTAAATTCGACTGTATTTATATCCATACTGGGATTGTATACAGCACAAATTGATAATTCAAGGAGTTTAGAGGGGAAGAAGCAGAAGATAATGCGATATGAGTCTATATTCACCAAATACTGAGCAATCCCCCCATATCTTGATTTTAGGTATGGGCGGCACTATTGCAGGGATTGCCCCAAACCCTGAGCAGAACCCCTTGCAATACCGTGCTGGACAGGTCGATATTCAAGATCTAGTCAGTCAGATTGAAGAGGCTGTTCCTGCTGGCTTAAAGCTGATTACTCGCCAAGTCGCTAACATCAATAGCCGAAATATGAGCGAAGAGCTTATGACGGAGCTTGGTTTGGTGGTTCAGCAGGCCCTCAATGATGCTGCGGTAAAAGGGATAGTCATTACTCATGGCACCGATACGATGGAAGAGACGGGTCTATTTCTTCAGGCGACATGTGGAAAATTAGCGCTTAAGCAAAGTAAGAGGGTGATTGTGACTGGCTCTATGCTTCCGAGTAACGCACCACATGCTGATGGACCATCCAATCTACTGGATGCCCTAAGGTGGGCATCCACCCCGCCCGAAAACTGTCCGGGCGGAATTTATGCGGTGCTCAGTGGGCGCGGTTGTTTGGCGATGGATTTATCAAAACGCCATGCTACAGCCTTGAATGCCCCCATACAGAGCTCCCCCTCTAGCTCTGTAACCTTGATTAACCCCTCATGGCTTTCTGGAGTGAAGGCGGTTCAGGCTGCCTGGATCGAAGATTTTCCGATTCCTGGTGCGGGTGATTGGCCCTGGGTAGAGATTTTGACCAGTCATGCCGGTGCTCGCAGTCAAACTATTAGTCACTGGCTTACAAGCAAGGTTGAGGGATTGATTCTGGCGGGCTCTGGCTCAGGGGGGTTTCACGATGCCTGGAAAATCCCTTTAGAAGGGGCCCTTTCAAAACAAGTTGCCTTAGTTAGAACGAGTAGGACGGGGGCTGGGGATACTTTAGCCAATATCCCAGAAATAGATTTAGCGGGATGCATGGCTTCAGGGGCGCTTTCTGCTCCCAGGGCCAGAATTGCCTTGCAACTGGCACTCTACGCAGCACAGCAAGCAAAAATAGCCGGTAAAGCCCTGACTTGGCAGGATTTTTTTGCTAGAATAGCGAACTTACCAGTAATTCGGTAGGGCAGTAAAAATAGCAGTAAATATGCAGTAACAATGCAGTTAATTCGTTGTAAGCAATACCTACAATTTGTTACTACCTTGTCACACTGGCGCTCATTTCACAACCATCAGAAATGAGTAACAACACCAGGTGACTTTATCCTTAAGGAGTGTTTGATGCGTCATTATGAAATCGTCTTTATCGTCCACCCGGACCAAAGCGAGCAAGTACCTGCAATGATTGATCGCTACAAAGCGACATTAGCTGCAGCCGGTGGCAAGGTCCATCGTATCGAAGATTGGGGTCGTCGTCAGATGGCTTACATGATTGATAAGCTTGCTAAAGCCCATTACGTTTGTATGAATATTGAGTGCGACCAGAAAACACTGGATGAGCTCGAGCATGCATTCAAATTTAACGATGCTGTTTTGCGTCACCTCATTATCAAGACGAAGAAAGCTGAAACTGAGCCTTCGATCATGATGAAAGAAGTGAATCGTGAAGAAGCGCGCAAATCAGCTCAAACCGAAGCTCCTGCAGTTACTGCAGCAGCAGCGGCTTAAGTTAGAAATTTGAAGAGGAAGACAAGGATTAGAGAGCGGATCAGAGTATTGGAGCGGCTTTGAATCATTTCAGCCTTACTGCACTCTTGGTATCCAAAGACGCCATTCGATTTACCCCAGCCGGAATACCCGTCATGCATTGCCAGCTAGAACATAGCGGCGAAGTTAGCGAAGTAGGAGTAGCTAGGAAAATTCAGATGAACGTTGAAGCCATAGCAATCGGCCCAATACAAAAGGGTCTAGAGCAAATGGATTTAGGAGCCCAGGCAGTATTTGAAGGATTTTTAGCGCCAAAGTCTCTACGCAATCAAAGACTAGTTTTCCATATCACCCATATTCAATTGAAAAATTAAAGAGGAAATCATCATGGCGTTTGGAAAGAAACCCGATTTCAAAAAGAAACCAGCTCAGAACCCATTGTTCAAGCGTAAGCGTTACTGCCGTTTCACTGTTGCTGGTGTAGAGCAGATTGACTACAAAGATGTCGATACATTGAAGGACTTCATTGGCGAAAACGCCAAGATCACTCCTGCACGTTTAACAGGTACAAAAGCAAAGTATCAGCGTCAACTAGACACTGCTATTAAGCGTGCTCGTTACTTGGCTTTATTGCCATTCTCCGATCAACACAAGAAATAATTAGGAGCCCTCAATGCAAATTATTCTTCTAGAAAAAGTAATCAACTTGGGTAACCTTGGCGACATCGTTCGCGTTAAAGATGGTTACGCTCGCAACTTCCTTATTCCTCAACGCAAAGCCCGTCGTGCTACTGAAACAGCTATTGCTGATTTTGCAGTTCGTCGCGCCGAGTTAGAGAAGTTAGCTGCTGAGAAATTAGCTGCTGCGCAAGTGGTCAGCACAAAGCTCAAAGACTTAGTTCTCGAGGTTCGTCAAAAAGCGGGTGTCGACGGTCGTTTGTTTGGTTCTGTAACCAATCATGACATCGCTGATGCTTTAAAAGCTAAAGGTTTTGTGATTGAAAAGGCTTCTGTACGTATGCCTACTGGCCCATTAAAAATGGTTGGTGATCACCCTGTAGCGGTTGGAGTTCATACCGACGTTGTGGTCGACATCACTATTCGTGTTGTTGGTGAGCAAGCGTAATTTTTTAATCAGTAAGCTAGCCTCATGGCTGAATCCCGCACCCGTCCCCTTATGCCTAATTCCGGCATGATGGGGTCTGGGGATCCAGTCATTCAGGCTTTAAAAGTACCACCACATTCTGTAGAAGCCGAGCAGTCTTTGCTCGGCGGTCTGCTGATCGATAACGCAGCCTGGGATCGCCTAGGCGGAGTGTTAACAGATAAAGATTTCTATCGCCCTGAACATGCTTTGATCTATAAGGTCATTCAACGTTTGGTTGGTGATAATCATCCTGCTGACGTCATTACTGTTCATGAGGCTGTTAAGTCTGAGCAGGGTGGTGATTTGGTTGGGATAGATTACCTAAATTCCCTAGCGCAAAGCACACCAAGTGCCGCAAACATTAAAGGCTATGCCGATATTGTGCGTGATCGCAGTATTCTGCGTCGCTTGATTGAAGTATCTGACAATATTGTCAACTCCGCATTTGTCCCCGAAGGGCGTTCTGTCAGAACACTGTTGGATGAGGCGGAATCTCGTATTTTGCAAATCGGTGAAGAGGGTAGTCGCAAAGCTGACTATCTTGAAATTGAACCCCTTTTAAGAACTGTTGTTGCCCGTATTGATGAGCTTTACAACCGTCAAGGCGGCAGCGATATCACTGGTATTGCCACTGGTTTTATTGACCTGGACAAGCAAACGAGCGGCCTGCAAAAAGGTGACCTCGTCATTGTTGCTGGAAGACCCTCCATGGGAAAAACTGCGTTCGCCTTAAATATTGCAGAGAACGTAGCATTAGCCGAAGGTCTACCAGTCGTGGTTTTCTCGATGGAGATGTCAGGTGAGCAGCTGGCTTCTCGTTTGTTGGGCTCTGTAGGGCGCGTTGACCAAAGCAGAATGCGAACGGGAAAATTACAGGACGATGAGTGGCCACGCGTTACGGATGCGATCGCACGACTCAGTAATACCCAAATTTTGATTGATGAGACTGGCGCTTTATCGAGCCTAGAGTTGCGCGCGCGCGCGCGGCGGATTGCTCGCAATTTCGGTGGCACGCTAGGCCTCGTTGTCATTGACTACTTGCAGCTCATGAGTGGATCAGGTTCTGAGAATCGTGCAACAGAAATCTCTGAGATTTCACGCTCCCTCAAATCCCTGGCAAAAGAATTGCAATGCCCGGTTGTTGCCTTGTCACAGTTAAATCGTGGTCTTGAGCAACGTCCCAATAAGCGGCCAATCATGTCTGATTTGCGAGAGTCGGGTGCGATCGAGCAGGATGCTGACTTAATTATGTTTATCTATCGTGATGAGGTTTATCACCCAGATACGACAACTGATAAAGGAATGGCAGAGATCATCATTGGCAAGCAGCGTAATGGACCGATTGGTACTGTACGATTAAGCTGGCAAGGTCCTTATACCAAGTTTGATAATTTGGCAGCAGGTTCTATCGGCTACTCTAGTGGTGGGTACGAACCTTTCTAAGTTCCATGACCACGTAAAATAAAAAAAGCCTCGCATTGATAGCGAGGCTTTTTGCGACTAATATGCAATAAAGCTTAAGCGCCTTCGCATTTCTTGATGGAGGCTGCTTTAGCTGCGCCATAGAGTGGCTTTCCATCTTTGCTCACTGCCTTGGCTTCACAGCCTTTATCAATCGCTGCGCCACCCATACATTTTTTAATGGATGCATCTTTAGCGGCTCCGTATAAAGGCTTACCTTCCTTACTAACTGCATTCGCTTCGCAGGCTGCTTTATCGGCTAATGCTATAGAGGGAATGGCAAAGCTTAGGGCAATACTCAAAGCGATGATGATTTTCTTCATTTTGACTTCTCCTGGTTGGTTATTGCGAAATTAAATTTGTTTCATGATCATATTTTGTGAGGCAATCGGCGCCGGGAAGCCGGCAGCAGTCAATGATTCACTCATGACGCGATTGCTATCGAAATACACCTGCCAATAATGATCGTTACTGCAGTATGGCCGCACTGCCAATACCGGGCCAACCAGATTGAATTCTAAAATATTGACCTCCACGGCTGGATCTTGCAATACATTCGGTATGGCGGAGATCTTTTCACGTAATAGCTGCATTGCAGCTATTTGATCGGCAGCCCCAGAAATCTGGCATTTGAGATCAACGCGGCGATAAGGACTATGACTAAAGTTCTGAATAGTACCGCCCAAAATATTGGTGTTACCAATCATGGTGGCGATATTGTCAGGGGTATAAATAGTCGATGAAAACAAGCCAATCTCTTTGACTATTCCTGTAACACCACCGGCAGTAATAAAGTCACCGACTTTAAAAGGGCGAAGCACAATCACAAATACACCCGCTGCGAAATTAGACAGTAGGCCGGCCCATGCCGCGCCGATTGCAATACCGGCAGTTGCTATTAAAGCGGCAAAGCTGGTTGTCTGAATTCCAAAATAACCCAAGATGCCAATCACCAGCAGAATATTTAAGGTAACCGAAACAACGGAACCAACATAACGAAGAATCGTTGGATCTAGATGCTGCTGCTCCAATCCCCTGCGAAGAATGTTTAAGGCAACTCCAATTAACCATCTACCAATAACCCAAAAGATAATGGCGGCTAATATCTTGAGGCCAACATCTGTGCCAACTGTTACTAAAATCTGTTGAATGTGATTTAAATCAATGTCTTGCATTAGGATTTTCCTGATGATTAAGTAAGGAGTTTGTAAATAATAATAACTATTATTTCTGATTATTAGTTAAAGAGGTATTAGCCTTGGAGTGAATGGGCTCTTACCTTAAAACTCGAATATTTACTCTCTATGCATATAAGTAGCGGCATGTAGCTGTTATATGATCTAAACGGGAAGGCAGTCATTGCTACTTAGATGGCGGGCTTGTAATTTAGTTCAGTTGATTTGCTGAGGTTAATCTTCTGGCCTCAGTAAATCGAGCGGCCCAATAAGGTGTCGTGATGTATTCCAGGCGTACTGTTCCACCCGCGCTTGGCGCATGCACGAATCTACCTTGCCCAACATAAATTCCGGCATGGGAGTATTTTTCACCTGTCGTATTAAAAAAGATGAGGTCACCTGGTGCGGGGGCTTGGTTGTCGACACTTTTGCCTTTGCTGCTCATCTCCTGAATAGTGCGAGGCAGTTTAATGTTTGCCGATTTGTTGTAAACGTAAGCAATAAGACCGCTACAGTCAAATCCTGCCTTAGGATTATTCCCCCCATATCGATAGGGAACACCTACCAAGCCTATCGCAGCAATAGAAATATCTTCTGTTCCAGCGCTAGCATCTTGTTTAAATTGACTCACCTTGCTGGCATTGGAGCGGGCATTGAATGAGCTGCAGCCTTGTATTCCGAATATGAGACTGATGGTGATGCCGCACCCGATCAGAGTGCGGCATAAGGAGGTTTGCTTAGAGTGCTTCAGCAGCATGATCTGCAAGGCGAGAACGTTCACCACGGGCCAAGGTGACATGACCACCATGACGCCAGCCTTTGAAACGATCTACAACATAGGTCAGACCTGAGGAGCCTTCAGTGAGGTAAGGTGTGTCGATTTGAGCAATATTTCCAAGGCAAATAATCTTGGTTCCAGGTCCGGCACGCGTTACCAGAGTTTTCATTTGCTTAGGCGTTAAATTTTGCGCTTCATCAATGATGACAAACTTGCTTACAAAAGTTCTACCTCGCATAAAGTTCATGCTCTTCACTTTAATTCTTGAGCGAATTAATTCTTGGGTGGCAGCGCGACCCCATTCACCAGCATTATCTTCATTACGCTGTAAGACCTCAAGGTTGTCATCAAACGCACCCATCCAAGGCTGCATCTTCTCTTCTTCGGTGCCCGGTAGAAAGCCGATATCTTCGCCAACGGGGACAGTTGCACGCGTGATGATGATTTCGTTATAGCGCTTGCTATCCAGAACCTGTTCTAGACCTGCTGCCAATGCAAGAAGTGTTTTTCCGGTACCCGCTTGACCAAGCAAAGTAACGAAGTCTACCTCAGGGTTCATGAGAATATTCATCGCAAAGTTCTGCTCACGATTTCGTGCCGTCACACTCCAGACATTGTTTTTCTGGTGTGAATAATCCTTCAAAGTTTGTAGTAATGCAGTCTTGCCGTTGATCTCTCGTACCTGAGCATAAAAGGGTGTTGAGCCATCCGGATTTTCTTGGTAAACAAATTGATTGACCAGCATGCTTTGAACGGTGGGGCCGGATACTCTATAAAACATCGTGCCAGATCTTCCATCGGCCCAGCTTTCCATGTCTTTACCGTGCTTTGGCCAAAAGTCTGCTGGTAGCGCTAAAACACCCGAGTACATCAAGTCACGATCTTCGAGAACTTGGTCGTTAAAGTAGTCTTCTGCAGGCAATCCTAAGGCACGCGCTTTAATGCGCATGTTGATATCTTTTGATACCAACACTACCTCTTGGCCTTTACGTGTTTTTTGAAGTTCGCTCACTACTGCCAGAATAAGATTGTCCCCCTTACCCTCAGGAAGACCCTCTGGTAATGTCAGCGTAGTTAATTTAGTCTGAAAATACAGTCGGCCCGATACGTCTTGGTTACCTAGTTTATTCAGAGGGATACCTTCATCCAATGTGCCACTAGTTCCAGCCACTAATTGATCTAGTGACCTACTGACAGTGCGAGCATTACGAGCAACCTCAGTCATTCCTTTTTTGTGATTGTCTAATTCTTCCAGAGTGGTCATCGGAAGAAATAGATCATGCTCAGAGAACCGGAATAAAGAACTTGGATCATGCATGAGCACGTTGGTATCCAGGACAAACAGACTTGGAGGCCCGGAACGAGTCATGCGCCTTTGTTTTTCTGGGGCAATGACAGGTTTATTTCCAGTACGCTCTATTCGTGGGGGACGTTGATCACTCTTCATTTGCTCGAGCACAACCTCTACCTCAGAAAAATCTTCAGCATCATTCGCCCAAGCCGGACTATCGCTTTCCAGCACAAGTGTTTTTACCGGGGCGGGAGGCCTCTTCAAATTAGGAGTGTCCTTAGCGCTCAGCTTGACTTGACCAGCAATTTGAGTGGGAATGGGGGGTAATGGCATGTAACTCTCCTAAAAGAAAAAACCGCCATGCAAATTGCAGTGACGGTTTATAGCGAAATTCACTTTAAAACGATCGATTAAACGGGGTGAGGCGCTCATTAGGCTTGTACTGTGATGTCCAAGCTGCTGAGTTAAGCGAACCACTGATCTTCCACATCGCTTTCGGTGCATATTACTAACTTTACCCCAAATCGAAGTCTTTGCAAGTGCCCCGGATGAAATTGTTCTAAAAATTAATTTGTTTCCTGAGCTGCCTGTAATACCTCTGTCACATGTCCCGGAATCTTGAGGCCGCGCCACTCTCTCACTAAAGTACCTGAGGAATCAAAAAGGAAGGTGCTACGCTCAACACCGCGTACCTGCTTGCCATACATATTTTTCATTTTCATAACGCCAAAAAGTTGGCAGAGGATTTCTTCTGTATCGGCGGCTAACTCAAAAGGCAGTTCTAACTTACTACGAAAATTTTCGTGAGATTTTAGGGTGTCTCTAGAAACGCCAACGATCAAAGTATTAGCTTGAGTAAAGGCTTCAATGTTGTCTCGAAACTCACCAGACTCGGCCGTACATCCTGGCGTCATATCTTTAGGATAAAAGTAGATTACTAACTTCTTGCCTTTCGCAGAATCTGGCGTAAAGGTTAGATTCGACGTTGCTGGAATTGCGCATGGAGGCATTGGCTTACCAATTGCTACAGTCATGATAATTTCTTTCTTTAATTTTTTCTAATGTTGTATTTTTACTGTAACTTAAGTTGCTTGCAAAATCAGCTCACCACTTCGATTGGCAATCTCACCCCACGTTACCGGTTGAACGGCGAGTTTATCAAGTTGTTTAGTTGCTTCCCAGGACTGATGAAGCTCTCCCACTGTGACTAAATCATGCCCTTGATTTAACCAGCCCGCCAATAGCTGCTCGAATGCGGGTAATAGTTTCTGCCCCTCAAGCTCGGCATGCAGGGTGAATACTTGATCATTCGGATTGCTTTGGGTGATCTTCAGTAGCTTTTGAACAGCGTCGAATGCGTTATCGCCATCAATTCCAATGAGCTCATCAAAGGTTGGCAAAGTGGTTGGATACTGTACATGCTTAGCTTTCCCTGATGGCAACATCAAGCGATAAGGCATGAGATTGGGTGCAGATCTTCCATCTGAGGAGTACTTCAGCCCCCATTGATCCAGTTGCTCAAATGCGGCTTCATTCATTTGCCAGCCGGCAGCGCCATAGGTAGCGGGTACATGCCCAAAGATCTTTACAAAGCGATCCCAGCTTTTTTGCATTTGGGTTTTTGTCCAATGGGCATCTTTGTTACGGACAGCATCATGCCAGGCAGTATGGTCCCAGGTATGAATCCCGGTTTCATGCCCAGCCAAATCGATTGAGCGCATTTCATCGGCCGCTTGCTTGCCGATATCGGGACCGGGGAGCAGAACGCCATAAAGCAGTGTTTTGATGCCGTAATGCTCAACAACAGAGGTTCTGCTGACCTTTTTCAAAAATCCTGGACGAAAGACCCGCTTAAGGGCCCAACCGGTATGATCTGGTCCCAAGCTAAATAGAAAGGTAGCCTTTAGGCCAAAGTGCTTGAAGGTGCGCGCTAAATTAGGGGCGCCTTCTTTAGTCCCGCGTAAGGTATCAACATCAACCTTGAGTGCAATTTTTGCCATAGACCGGTTTACTTATTCGCTGTCGACTAGGTGGCGTGCTTTTTCTACATCGTTTCGATAAGCTTCAAAAATATTCTTGAGGGCATCGTCCATGGAGGTAGTTGGCTTCCAGTCGAGTTCATTCATGGTGTTGTCGATAGCAGGTACTCGGTTTTGTACGTCCTGATAACCCTCGCCATAGTAAGCGCCTGAGGTCGTCTCTAGAACCTTGACATCATTTGCCGTCTTTGCATACTCTGGAATACTGCGTGCAATCGCTAACATTTGATTAGCGAGATCACGAACAGAAAAATTATTTTTTGGATTGCCAATGTTATAGATTTTGCCGTTAGCAACACCATCTTTATTATCGATAATGCGCATTAATGCATCAATACCGTCGTCAATGAAAGTAAAAGCGCGCTTCTGGGCACCACCATCTACTAAGTTAATGGGTTCACCACGAACAATGTGACCTAAGAACTGAGTGACAACACGTGAGGAGCCTTCCTTGGCAGTGTAAATACTATCGAGGCCGGGGCCGATCCAGTTAAATGGGCGGAAGAGCGTAAAGCGCAAGCCTTCCATGCCATAGCCCCAGATGACCCGATCCATTAGCTGCTTGGAGCAGGCATAGATCCAGCGTGGTTTATTGATGGGGCCGTAAACCATATTCGATTCAGCGGGATCAAATTCACCATCTTCACACATGCCATAAACTTCAGACGTAGATGGAAAAACTAAATGTTTTTTGTACTTCACTGCTGAGCGAACGATAGGTAAGTTGGCTTCAAAATCGAGCTCAAATACTTTCAATGGCTGCTGAACATAGGTAGCGGGTGTAGCAATAGCTACCAAGGGCAAGATCACATCGCATTTACGAATGTGATACTCAACCCATTCCTTGTTAATTGTGATGTCACCTTCGAAGAAATGCATCCGTGGATGGTTGACTAAATCACCAAGACGATCATTTTGCATATCCATGCCGTAAACATCCCAATCGGTTGTCTCTAGGATGCGCTTAGATAGATGATGTCCAATAAAGCCGTTTACACCAAGAATGAGTACTTTTTTCATTTTTACTGCCTCGTTTTAAGCTAATGTGTTTTGCTGGGAGACCACTCTAATATTGCTATCGATCTTTGGTCGCCACAAACGCCGAATACTTGATTATCAACCACTTGGATACCGGGTGTCCCAAGATCTAGCTCGGCCGGAAAAGGCCCCTCCAGGCTTGTTTTAGCAACAATCATCGTTCTTCCTTGCCAGTCTGTAAAAGCACCTGGATAGGGTGGGGCGACAGCTCTGACGAGATCATGTATCTGTTTAGCTGTCTGCGCCCACAAAATCTGCCCATCGGAGGGCTTGCGGCCACCGAAATAACTACCCTGGGACAGATGATTGTGTTTTCTTGGAACCTGGCCTTGCATGAGTTCCGGCAGCGCTTGCTTGAGAACCGTTACTGCTGCCTGACTCACCTTGCTAAAAACTTCAGTAGCGTTTTCATCATGTCCAATAGTTACCGCAGATTGACCAACAATATCGCCCGCATCTGGCTTGGATTCCATGACGTGTAGCGTGGCACCAGTTCGGGTTTCACCATGCAAAATGGCCCAATTGACTGGCGCTCGTCCTCGGTATTTCGGGAGTAGGGAGCCATGCATATTCAGGGCGGCAATCTTGGCGCAAACTAAAATATCGGCTGGAATCATATAGCGATAATAAAAAGAGAATACATAATCCGGGGCCAATGCAGTAATCTGCGGAATAAGTTTTTTGAGTTCGCTCGCTTCTGGCGTGACATAAGGAATATGCCGTTCTTGGCAGAGTGCTAGAACACTCCCAAACCAAATATTCTCATCGGGATCATCCTGATGAGTAATAACAAGGCCTACCTCAACCCCTGATGCAAGGAGCTCCTTCAGGCAATTGACGCCAACGTCGTGATAAGCAAAAACGACTGCGCGCAATTATTTTTTCTCTAAAACAGTTTGTACAACATAGCGGGGACGCTGTCGTACTTGTTGATAGATGCGGCCAATGTACTCACCGAGTAAGCCTAAGCCAAATAGCATGACGCCAATCAAAAAGAAGGTTAGAGCAAATAAGGTAAAGACCCCCTCTACCTCCGCACCTAAAATAAATCGGCGCACGAGTAAGTAGATGAAGAGACTGCCAGCGGCCATGGCCAGCAACATACCTAAAATAGAAAAGATTTGCAGTGGCATTACAGAAAAGCCTGTAACCAAGTCAAAGTTTAAGCGTATCAATTGATAAAGGCTGTACTTAGATTCACCGGCGAAGCGCTCTTCATGCTTGACGGAAATCTCTTTAGGATTAGCGGAGAAGGTATAGCCGAGCGCTGGAATAAAGGTATTGCTTTCATCACATTGTCGAACGAGGTCAACAATACGTCGGCTGTAGCCGCGCAACATACAGCCTTGGTCGGTCATTGTGATGCGGGTAATTTTTTCACGTAAATGGTTCATTGCGCGTGAGGCAATTTTTCTAAAAAAACTATCTCGGCGATCGGCGCGAATGGTGCCAACATAATCATGGCCATTGAGCAGCTCATGGGTAAGAGCATCAATCTCTTCGGGCGGATTTTGCAGATCAGCATCTAGAGTAATGATGTATTGACCGCGGGCATATTCAAAGCCAGCCATGATCGCCATGTGTTGGCCAAAGTTGCTATAAAAAAGCACGGCGCGAGTTACATCAGGTCTAAGCTCGACTTGCCTAGCTAAAATCCCTGCCGAACGATCTTTACTGCCATCATTTACAAAAACAACTTCATAGGCAAGATTGCGCTTAGAGGCAAGCGTATCTAGGGCGGGATATAGGCGGTCAAAGAGTGCTTGTAAGCCATCCTCCTCGTTATATACGGGGATCACAATGCTCAGTACGGGATTGCTCACTTGGGTCGCTAAATTTGCAGTCATCCCCTAATTTTGCCTGATCTTAGTATTTCCACTCAATTCTGAAGAATTCGCCGTCTCAGAACTCACTTCCAGCGCTTACTTATTTGTATATTTCTTCAAAATGCCTACCAGGGCAACGGCGATGCGACCGATATCTTCATCAGCCATTCCAGGGAAGAGGGGTAGGGTCAAAATGGAGCGACCGATACGCTGCGCAATCGGAGTATCGCTAAGTTGATAACCTAGATTGTTGTAGAGCGTAAATCCAGTAATGGCTGGGTAATGAACGCCGGTACCGATACCAAGGTCTTTCAGCTCCGTCATCACTTGTGCGCGATCCACTTGTAGTTGCTCTAGCGGCAACACGACCTGAAACATATGCCAGTTCGTATCGCCAAAGTTTTCTACCGGCAATTCTAAGGGGAGGTTCTCCAAACCAGCAGCTTTGAGTTCACTGCGAATCGCATCAAAATATTGGCGGGCTAGCGCACCTCTTCTTGCTTGAAATTTGGGAAGCTCTAAAAGTTGATGTAGGCCAATCACGGCGTTAACGTCAGTGAGGTTATCTTTACCGCCCAGCACGTCTACATCCATTGCGTCGATACCATGGCGAGTAAGACCCTGTAATCGAAACTTCTCGGCGAGCTTGGCTTCTTCAGTGTTATTAAATACGAGGCAACCTCCCTCAATAGTCGATAAGTTCTTATTCGCCTGAAAACTAAAGCTCACCAGATCACCGATACTCCCGATTTTCTGTCCATGCCATTGCGATCCAAATGCTTGCGCTGCATCTTCAATCACCCGTAGCTGATGCGTTTTTGCAAGGCTATACAGTTGATCCATATCAACGGGCAGCCCTGACAAATAGACTGGCATGATGGCACGTGTTTGGGGGGTTATCGCCTGTTCTACCTTATTCAAATCAATATTGCGGGTCACGGGGTCAATATCTACAAATACTGGCGTTGCCCCAACACTGAGAATCACATTTGAGGTGGCAACCCAGGAGATTGGGGTAGTGATGACTTCATCACCCGGCCCAATACCGGCTACCTGTAGTGCAATTTTCATCGTGGCCGTGCCATTGGCGAAGCAACGTACGGGACGCCCGCCAAAGTAGTCACTCAAGGCTGCTTCAAACTCCGCTAATTTAGGGCCAGAAGTAACCCAGCCTGAGCGTAGTACCTCAGCAACGGCATCGATCGTCTCTTGGTTGAAATGCGGCCTAGTAAAGGGGATGAAGGGAGTAATGGGAAGTGTTTTTTCGTGACTCGACATGGCGGGCTTTCAGATTGAATTATGGAGCAGGGTTAACAGCTTCAGGATGCTTCACAATCACTCGTCGCGAGTCTCTACCCACCTCTTGCATCGGCACATTGAGCTTTTGCAATTCCGTATATTGCTCGGGAACCATCAATGCATACGCTGTTACGTCTTCTTTCCATCGCTCAATAAATGATGCCAGTGTTGGCATCCATAAATCGGGTTGCTGTTGCACGCCAAATGTAAGCTCATCTGAAAACTCCACCATGATCATGGTCTTGCCTAAATAAAAAGGTACCGTGTGATCGAGGATTCTGACGGAATAAAAATTAGTATTTTCAGGGATGCCTGCTTTCACCTGCTTAACTAAGTCGATCCCAGAGACAGCGCGCCCCAGAGTTTCGTGTCCCGTACCCGCAATAAGAGCGCACAAGAAAAAGCCACTTGCAAAACTGCTGATGCTGGCCAAGCTATTACGCTTACTTTGCGCGAATGCCAGCAAACTAAATGACATTAGCGTGATCAGTGCCGCAATAACCCAGTAGGTGTATTGAGCGTATGACTCAACTTCATCAGGTCTGGCTTGTCTACCAACTTCACCTAAGAAGAAAAATCCAACACCGCCCAGAACAACAAAGCACAGGGTTTGCACTTGCCAAGGTAGCCCGAGCCCTTTGTTAAGCTCCAAGCGGCGATCTAAGCTGTTGCCTACTAAAAGGGCTAGGGCTGGGAAAATGGGGATGATGTAACCGGGAAGCTTGGATTGAGAAATACTAAAGAATCCAAGAATGACAACAAACCAGCAAGTTAACAACCAGGCGCTAGAAAACTCGCGATTGCGCTCTTGCCATGCCTGCTTAATGGACCCAGGAATTTGGGCTATCCACGGCAAAAATCCCAGTAGAAGTAAGGGGAGAAAATAGTAGATCGGGCCAGTTCTGCTGTGTGCAGTTTGCGTAAAGCGCTGCAGGTGCTCATGAATAAAAAAGAACTCTAAAAACTCGGGATTGCGTTGCGCAATCAATACAAACCAAGGTGCAGTAATCACGAGAAACAGTAATGTCCCGCTAACAATATGAAGGCGTTCCCAAATTTTCCAGTCCCATGCCGTAACGGAGTAGAAGACAAAAACCATGCCTGGGATAGCTACGCCAATTACCCCCTTAGATAGCGTTGCTAGGGCCATAAATGCCCAACAAGCCCACATCCAATTTCGACGAGCGTGCTGATGCGCGGAAGTTTGAGCCAATAAAAGACTGCATAAAGCGGCGACCAAAAACGCTGAAAGCCCCATATCCAAAGAATTCACATGACCGCTGATGACCCACATTGGGCTAGATGCCAGTACGAGTGCCGCTAAGTAGCCCGCCCGAGGGCTAAAGATGCGGGCACCCGTAAAACCGACAAATAGGATGGTGAGAAAACCAGTTAATGCAGTCCAAAGTCGAGCTTGCCAGTCGCCGATTCCAAAAAGATTGAATGCGGCGGCAGTAGCCCAAATTTGGAGGGGGGGTTTCTCAAAATACTTGTAGCCGTTGTACCTAGGGGTAACCCAATCGCCCGTCACGAGCATCTCTCGAGCAATTTCAGCATAACGGCCCTCATCAGAGGGGATGAGGTGGCGAAAATTAAGGGTTCCGAACCATAGCAAGCCGTAGATCAGAACCAGAATCAAGAGGGTTGCTGGATTGAAGGCGGCAGACTGCCTACTTTGGCCAAATTGCATTAGTCGGCTTCCACAATTAGCGCCAACAGCACTTGGCGGCTTTCACCTACCAAGATGTTGTAGGTTCGGCAGGCTGCCTGAGAATCCATCACTTCAAAACCAATTTTGGCATCAATAAGTGTTTTTAGGAGCTCTGGCTTAGGAAAGCGCTGGCGTTTACCGGTGCCGATGAGGATTAATTCGGGCTTCAAACTAGCCATTTGAGAGAAATCAGTTGCAGTGAGGTCATCAAACGTAGTGACCGGCCAATCCAATATGCCCCCGCCTGAGCTGACTAAAACCGCATGGCTGTATGGGGTCTTATTGATCTCTACATAGCCATCACCGTAACCGGTAATAGTATTAATACCAGAATGGGGGTCTGATTGAAGCTTCATAAGGGACTCTCTGTCATAATTAAGGGATTATAGCCAGCTGTTTTTTCCTAGATTTCAAGAACTTAACTCTGAATTTACTGTGAAACCGATCCTTAAGTCCGAAAAACTCAATCATGTCTGTTATGACATCCGTGGACCTGTGCTGGAGCTTGCTCAGCGTATGGAGGAAGAGGGTCATAAGATCATTAAATTAAACATCGGCAATGTAGGTGTTTTTGGCTTTGATCCCCCTGAAGAGATTCAGTTGGACATGATTCGTAATTTGGGTAATGCCTCAGCCTACTCCGATTCCAAGGGAATTTTTGCTGCTCGCAAGGCAATCATGCATTATTGCCAAGAAAAAGGGATTCGAGGCGTCACTTTGGACGACATCTATACCGGCAATGGAGTTTCTGAATTAATCGTTTTAGCAATGAATGCCTTGCTTAACAATGGCGATGAAGTGTTGGTGCCAGCCCCTGACTACCCTTTATGGACTGCCGCAGTAAGCTTATCTGGCGGCACACCGGTTCACTATCTCTGTGATGAGTCAAAAGATTGGGCGCCAGATTTAGCCGATCTGCGCAAGAGAATTACGCCTCGCACTAAAGCGATTGTGGTGATTAATCCTAACAATCCAACGGGCGCCATTTACTCTACTGAGGTTTTAAAAGAAATCACGGAAATTGCTCGTGAGCATGATTTGATTCTGTTCGCTGATGAGATTTACGACAAGATGTTGTATGACCAAGAGAAGCATGTTTCCCTAGCGTCGTTATCTACCGATGTTGTCACCATCACCTTTAATGGCTTATCCAAAAACTACCGCTCCTGCGGCTATCGCGCTGGTTGGATGGTTGTCTCCGGTGATAAAGAAATGATTCGTGACTATGTTGAGGGCCTGAATATGCTCTCATCTATGCGCCTTTGTGCCAACGTTCCTGGCCAGTATGCGATTCAAACGGCTTTAGGTGGCTATCAAAGCATTAATGATTTGGTGGCTGAAGGTGGTCGCTTAGCGAAGCAGCGTGATCTTGCCTGGAAGCTCATTACCGAAATACCCGGCGTCACTTGTGTGAAGCCAAAGTCTGCCCTGTATTTATTCCCTAAGCTTGATTCGCAAATGTATCCAATTGAAGATGACCAGCAATTTATTGCGGACTTACTTAAAGAAGAAAAAGTGTTGCTGGTGCAAGGTTCCGGATTTAACTGGGGCAAACCAGATCATTTCCGTTTAGTGTTCTTGCCCCATGAGGATGTACTTAAAGAGGCGATAGGTCGTCTTGCACGTTTTCTGGAGCGTTATCGTCAAAAACATAGCCGCAAAGTAGCTAACTCAACAGTATCAAAGGCGTTATGAAACCGATTCAAGTAGGCCTATTAGGCATTGGCACTGTAGGTGCTGGCGTATTTACAGTATTGGAACGCAATCAAGAGGAAATCGTGCGTCGTGCAGGTCGCGGTATCCGAATCCATACGGTTGCCGATCTCAATGTCGAGCGCGCAAAAGAATTGGTTCAGGACCACGCTCAAGTAGTCAGTGATGCGCGTGCAGTCATTAATAATCCTGAAATAGACATTGTTGTAGAGCTTATCGGCGGCTACGGTATTGCCAAAGACTTGGTGCTTGAAGCGATTGCAGCAGGCAAGCATGTCGTTACGGCGAATAAGGCCCTGATTGCCGTTCACGGTAATGCTATTTTTAAAGCAGCGCATGCAAAGGGTGTAATGGTGGCATTTGAAGCGGCAGTGGCTGGCGGAATTCCGATCATTAAATCGCTACGCGAAGGCCTCACTGCAAATCGCATCGAGTGGATTGCCGGCATCATTAACGGCACTACCAACTTTATTTTGTCAGAGATGCGTGACAAAGGCTTAGATTTTGCAACTGTCCTTAAAGAGGCTCAGCGCCTAGGTTATGCAGAGGCAGATCCCACTTTTGACATTGAAGGTGTAGATGCTGCTCACAAAGCGACCATCATGAGTGCGATTGCTTTTGGTATTCCTATGCAATTTGAAAAAGCACATGTGGAAGGCATTACGAAGTTAGATGCGATCGACATTAAATATGCCGAACAGCTGGGTTACCGCATTAAGTTACTAGGTATCGCTAAGAAAACTTCAACAGGTGTAGAGCTACGGGTGCATCCCACACTCATCCCAACCAAGCGTTTAATTGCAAACGTTGAGGGTGCGATGAATGCGGTGCAAGTGTTTGGTGATGCGGTAGGTACCACTTTGTACTACGGCAAGGGTGCTGGCTCAGAGCCAACTGCCTCAGCAGTGATTGCTGACCTGGTAGACATTGCCCGTTTACACAGTGCAAGCCCTGAGCATCGCGTTCCTTATTTAGCCTTCCAGCCAGATGCAGTGCGTGATATTGCCGTCTTGCCAATAGGTGAAATTACTACCAGCTACTATCTGCGATTACGCGTAGCTGATCAGGCCGGAGTGTTGGCTGACATTACCAAGATCTTAGCTTCCCACAATATTTCGATTGATGCTCTATTGCAAAAAGAGGCAGATGAAGGCGAAAGTCAAACTGATCTTGTAGCGCTGACGCACGAGACTAAAGAAAAGCATATGTTGGCAGCTATTCGTGAAATTCAGAATCTGAAAACAGTAGCGGGTGAGGTTATTAAGATCCGTTTAGAAAATTTGTCATAGAAAAGATTGATTACAAAACATGCGTTACCAATCTACTCGGGGCAATAGCCCACAGCAATCCTTCCTAGAAATTCTGCTTGGCGGCTTAGCCCCAGACGGAGGCTTGTACTTGCCAGTGGAATACCCACAAGTGAGCCCAGCACAATTAGATTCATGGCGAAGCTTGTCTTACGCAGACCTGGCATACGAAGTATTAAGCTTGTATTGCGATGACATCCCTGAAGAGGATTTACGTGCTTTGTTGCGTAAGACCTATACAGAGCAAGTCTATTGCAATGGACGTAAAGCGGACAATGCAAAAGATATTTCACCCTTACATTGGCTGGGAGAAGAAGGTGGTACTCGCTTAGGTTTGTTAAGTCTCTCTAATGGACCTACTTTAGCTTTTAAAGATATGGCGATGCAGTTGCTTGGTAATCTTTTCGAGTATGCCCTGAGGCGCTCAGGACAAAAACTGAACATCTTGGGTGCAACCTCTGGTGATACTGGTAGTGCGGCTGAATATGCCATGCGTGGCAAAGAAGGCGTGAACGTTTTCATGCTTTCACCTCGTGGCAAGATGAGCGCGTTTCAATCTGCGCAAATGTATTCTTTGCAAGACCCCAATATTTTTAACCTGGCAGTTGCCGGTGTATTTGATGACTGTCAGGACATTGTTAAAGCCGTTAGTAACGATCATGCCTTTAAAGCGAAGTATCGTATTGGCACAGTTAACTCGATTAATTGGGGCCGTGTTGTTGCGCAAGTGGTGTATTACTTCCAAGGTTACTTACTAGCTACTCAATCAAGTTCAGAAAAAGTATCGTTTACGGTGCCCTCAGGAAACTTTGGCAATATTTGTGCAGGACATATTGCCCGTATGATGGGATTGCCAATCGCCCATTTAGTTGCGGCCACTAACGAAAACGATGTACTGAATGAGTTTTTCACTACTGGCGTGTATCGCGCACGAAAGTCAGCAGAGACCTTGCATACTTCAAGTCCATCAATGGATATTTCTAAGGCCAGTAATTTTGAGCGCTTTGTGTTTGATCTCGTTGGTAAAGACGGCGCACAAACTGCGGCGATGTTTAAACAAGTGGATACCGCTGGTGGCTTTGATATTTCTCAAGAAGTCATTTTTCAAGAGATGGGGCAGTACGGTTTTCAATCTGGCCGAAGCACCCATCAAAATCGCCTAGATACGATACGAAATGTAGATCAGCAATACAACATCATGATTGATACGCATACTGCCGATGGTGTGAAGGTCGCAAGAGACTACCTAGAGCCCGGGATTCCGATGATTGTTTTGGAAACGGCACTTCCTATTAAGTTTGAAGAGACGATCGAGATAGCTTTAGGTCGCCCTGCCGAGTGCCCAGAAGCGTTTAAGGACATCAAGTCTAAACCTCAGTGGGTCGAAAATATAGATGCAGATGTCAATCAAGTCAAAACATTCCTTGCGACGCATCTCGATTAATTTAGTAAGCCAGTTTACTCATTAACTCATGACCAAAAAGCCCCCGATGTTGACTGCGCATGAGGCCTTAGAGCATCTTCTGTCACAGGCCAAACCAGTAGAAGGGCAAGAAACCGTTGCGATGCAATCGGCTTTGGGTCGAGTTCTTGCGCAAGACGTCAATAGCTTAGTGGATGTACCGCCAGTCGATAACACTGCCATGGACGGCTACGCAGTGAGTAGTCTTGATACGGCGACACCAGGAAGCATGCTCAAAATTGGGCAGCGTATTCCTGCGGGGTCAATGGGGGTTCAATTAACTCCCGGCACTGCTGCTAGGATATTTACAGGCGCCCCAATACCCTTGGGTGCCGATGCAGTAGTGATGCAGGAAGACTGCATCATCTCTGAAACGCATTCCGATCAGGTTCAGGTAACAATCGCACCAACTGCTGGTCAGTGGATTCGGCGTCGTGGTGAAGATCTCACAGCAGGGAAAACGGCGCTTACTGCAGGTACTTTTTTGCGTCCTCAAGAGTTGGGTGTAGCAGCTTCGGCTGGTTTGACCCACTTGGATGTCAAGCGCCGCGTGAAGGTAGCCGCTTTTTTTACAGGGGATGAGTTATCGCTTCCTGGGCAGCCGCTCAAGCCGGGGGGTATCTACAACTCCAATCGCGACACTTTATTGGCCTGCCTTAAATCACTGGGTTGCGAGCCAACGGACTTAGGCATTGTTCCGGATCGTCTTGAGTCCACTCGTGACGCTTTGCGAAGAGCAAGTCAGGATCATGATTTGATTATCACCTCTGGCGGCGTATCGGTTGGCGAGGAAGATCATATTAAGCCAGCAGTTAGCGCTGAAGGCCGTTTAGATTTATGGCAAATTGCGATTAAGCCAGGCAAGCCTTTGGCTTTTGGTGCGGTACGTAAGTCGGGTCAGTTAGATGGTGGTGAGGCCTGGTTTATGGGTTTGCCGGGCAACCCCGTTTCTAGCTTTGTCACCTTTTTATTGTTTGTGAGGCCCTTCATTCTGAAGCTTCAAGGGCGCCCAGTAGTGACACCGCAGTCTTATCCTATGCGCGCTGATTTTAATTGGCCCAAGGCTGATCGTCGTAATGAGTTCTTGCGCGTAAAAATCAATGCCCAAGGCGGCTTAGATTTGTTTCCTAATCAGAGCTCTGGGGTGCTTACCAGCGCCTCGTGGGGCGATGGATTGCTTGATTGCCCGCCGGGTCAGATGATTCAGGTTGGTGATATGGTTAAGTACATTCCATTTAATGCGCTACTGACTTAGCAAAACCCCGACTCCGACCTCAACCCCAACCCCGATCTGAACCCTAAGCTTTCCATGAAACTCCAATTACGATTCTTTGCCTCTTTGCGTGAAGGCCTTGGCCTCTCAGAAGAAAGTATTGTCGTTGCTGACCACATCAAAACGATTGCAGACTTAAGGGCCTTTTTAATACTTCGCGGTGACCCATGGGCTGAAGTGCTGGCGAGCAGCAAAGTGATTCGCTGTGCCCTGAACCAGCAAATGGTCAATGACACTACTCCTTTGGAGGAGGGGGCTGAAGTAGCCTTCTTTCCTCCAGTGACTGGCGGATAGGATGTCAGGGACCATCATTCGTATTCAGGAGGCGGACTTTGACCTTACTGGTGAAATCTCAGCATTGCGTAAAAATGATCCCCAGGTAGGTGCAGTGGTCACTTTTTTAGGCACCGTCAGAGATATGAATGACGGCAGCCAAGTGCAAGGCATGACTCTAGAGCACTATCCCGGGATGACTGAAAAAGCCCTTGAAGACATCGTTACGCAAGCAAGATCGCGTTGGGATATTCGTAAAGCATTAATTATTCATCGCGTGGGCCCACTACTACCGGAAGATCAGATCGTTTTGGTGGCAGTAACTAGCGCACATCGAGGTGAAGCCTTTTCAGCCTGCGAGTTCATCATGGATTACCTCAAAACCGAAGCTCCTTTTTGGAAAAAAGAAGAGACGCCTGAGGGTGGTCGATGGGTAGATGCCCGAGTGTCCGATGACACTGCAATCGCTAAATGGAATAAAGCTTAAAAACTAAAGCCAAAAACCGAAAGACCAGTCATTTATTAATCTCACCGTATTTTTCGGAATGTCAGATTAATTCGGGGAGCCACCAGTGTCTTTGTTTTTAATAGGCTATGGCGCCAGTGCTCCTGAATCGGGGAGCGCATGATCAGCAAGCTGCCATGCTCTAAAAATAAAGCAACGGTTTCTTGATCATCTCGATGACGAAAGGCGAGCTTTCTTCTTCCGCCAAGGCTAAATGAAGCGATTGGCATATTGGAATCTAATTCTTTTTCATTATCGCTATGCCAGCCCATACCTTCGTCACCGCTGTGGTAAAGGTTGGCTAGACAGGAGTTAAATTGACATCCCGACAACGCTTCTGCTTTTGCTTTAATCAGCAATAGCGCTGGGGTCCAGGCTTGAGGCTGACGTTCAATTCCGGAATAGGTATAACTGCAATCAGGATCTCCTATCCATGCCACTTTTCTGCGGGTCGTCACTAGCTTACCGAACATCATAACTTGATCTGGCTGCCATAAAACAGACTCGATGAGAGTCTGAAACAAGTCGTCAGCTTGGTCTGGAGGAAAGACGGTGCTAAGGTAGTGTGCTTGGCCATCCCTTGTTAATACGGGTATCAAGCTGCCAGAGCCCAGATCTTCAAGGGGTAAATTTCGTGCATTCATTCGTTAGGGTGGGTAAGAGCAGGAATTTGATAAAAACTCTAGAATAGACTTAATTGTTTATTTTAAGGTTCAGTGAGGTTAATGATGAAACCACCGGCAGGATTTTGTTGTGGATCGGGCGTATGCATTATTAATGATGCAGGAGAGTGCTGGTGCGGCCAGATCTGGGACGGGGAAAAAATGAGTGCACCAAAGCTCATCATGAAGGACAGCAATAGCGTTGAGCCTCCCTCGGTAAATGACAGCACCAAGGCCAGTTGACCTACTAAATAATCTATTTGATTTGGAGAATAAAATGATTCAAAAATTACGTATTAAGTTGGCCCGTTGGATTTTAGGAAAGCACTGCCCATGCTATCAAATGGGGCATCACTCAATGGTTGACTTTCAGCAACGTAGCGCTGATCAAATTGAGAAAGCCAGAAATATGAAAAGTGCTTCTACTAGTTAGTAGCCACACCAAACCCAGCACCAGCAAGTGAGATGAAATGAAAATCTGGCGAATGCGACGTAATTGCGCATTGTCCCCCCGTCAGTTGCTGCAATTTTATTTAGCGCTGGTCTGCCTTTCCTTGACGGTTGGCATTGGGTTTTTTCTCGTTGGGGTAAAAATGATTTTGGTGTTCACAACCATTGAAATCACTGCAGTAACGCTTGGATTTTTAATTTATTGCCGCCATGCACTCGATTTTGAAGAGATTGAAATCAATGGAAATCGCTTAATAGTTAAAAAATTTATTGCCTACAAAGAAACTTGTTTTGAATTCAATACGCAGTGGGCTAGAGTGGTTCCTCCGTTAGAGCACCAGAAAGTATTTTATATCGAACAATCAGAGCAGCGGGTTGAGTTAGGTCAGTTTTTACGGCCAGAGCCTCTAAGAATGTTGATTTCTGAATTAAGGCCTCGCCTCGCTTAATCGCATCCAAACCATCATCTGAAAAGGGTTACTAAGGCAGCCTCAGCAGCTAGATGAAATTAGTTTCATACTGAAATCTCGTGATTCAACTCACCTTTATTAATTAATATTACATTTCTGACAAATTCAATATGGATATCACAACAGCAGTAAAGGCAGCCCTCAATACTTTGGTGGATATCGCCTCTCACTCAAACAGTGCTAGGCCCGTAACTGGATTGGAGTTAGCTCAGCGACAAAATCTGTCGATCAGCAGAATAGAGCTTTTACTCAGCGCACTACGTGCGGCTGGAATAGTGAAGGGCACCAAGGGACGTCGTGGGGGCTATATCTTGCTGCAAGACCCTGGAATGGTGACCATCAAGGATGTTGTTTTAGCGATGAATTACATCAAAAAACGTAAGGTTGAGGCATGCGACATTGCCAGCGAACTATATCAATCCTTGGAAGCCTACATGCTTAGTTGCATGGCTAATGTCACTCTGTCTTCTGCAATCAAAGACTATGTTCCTCGCTTTAGTGAGATTCAGTCTGCACCAGAGCGCCTATCATTTATTAATCCCAAGACTAAGCCTGAAAAATTGGCTAAGGGTGAGGTGCAAAGGGTCGTTAAGACTACCTTCAAGAAAGTGGAGCAAGTGCCACTCGGACCAAACTCAATCTTTAGTTTTGGCGATTACTTGCAAAGATCAAGCGCCTGCTAAATTTAGGCCTCGAAAAACGCCCGCTTTTGGGAGCGAGGCAAGCGTTTTAATCTTGCTTCTGCCTTCGAGGCTTCAGATCGATCCGGGTGACTTTGGGTTGCTATCACTGCTACCGGCCGACGTGAACGGGTATAGCGGGCTCCTTCACCTGAGTTATGGGCCTCTAACCGATGCTCTAGGCGATTGGTAATGCCAGCGTAATAACTGCCATCAGCGCACTCTAGGAGGTAAACAAGCCAAGTCAAAGTAGGGTTAAATTCGCTTTTAAGTAGGGTAATACACTTGAAATTTTCAATAATGTCCTTATATTCTATAGGTAGATATCTACAGATCCAATAAGGAATCAAAATGAGAATAGATAAGTTCACGACTAAATTTCAAGAAGCGCTCAGTGAGGCACAAAGCTTAGCTCTCTCTAAAGATAACCAATTTATCGAGCCAGCGCATCTGCTCATCGCCATGCTGCGAGATTCTGATGGTGGCGCAAAAAGCTTACTCACCCGTGCCGGTGTCAATGTAGCCAGCCTAGAAAAAGCTTCTGAGAGGCTGATTAACAATCTTCCTGGAGTGCAGGGCACAAATGGCGAAGTGCAGGTTGGCCGTGACTTAGGCAATTGGTTTAACTTGTGTGAAAAAGAAGCCACGAAACGAGGCGATCAGTTTATTGCGGGCGAACTATTTTTATTGGTAGTGGCTGACGATAAAGGTGAGCTTGGCAAGATTGCACGTGAGAACGGCTTGAATCGTAAATCATTAGAGGCGGCTATTGATGTAGTCCGCGGAGGAGAGTCAGTGAACAGTGCCGATGCTGAAGGACAACGGGAAGCCCTTAAAAAATATACAGTGGACTTAACTGAGCGAGCACGCTTGGGTAAGCTAGACCCAGTGATTGGGCGGGATGATGAAATTCGTCGCACCATTCAAATACTGCAGCGTCGCGGCAAAAATAACCCTGTATTAATTGGCGAACCTGGGGTTGGCAAAACTGCGATTGTAGAGGGTTTAGCGCAGCGGATTATTAATGGCGAGGTACCCGAAACCCTAAAAGAAAAGCGTGTCCTGGTATTAGATATGGCGTTACTTTTGGCGGGCGCTAAATATCGGGGTGAGTTTGAGGAGCGCCTGAAAGCAGTGTTAAGTGATGTTGCTAAAGATGAGGGTCGCACGATTATCTTTATTGATGAGATTCATACGATGGTGGGGGCTGGTAAGGGCGATGGCGCTATGGATGCGGGCAATATGCTCAAGCCGGCCTTGGCTCGTGGTGAATTGCATTGTATTGGCGCCACTACCTTAGATGAATATCGTAAATATATTGAGAAAGACCCTGCTTTAGAGCGCCGGTTCCAAAAAGTCATGGTGGAAGAGCCCACTGTAGAGGCAACGATTGCCATCTTGCGTGGCTTGCAAGAGCGCTATGAGCTGCATCATGGTATTGAAATCACGGATCCGGCGATTGTGGCGGCTGCTGAGCTTTCTCATCGCTATATTACAGATCGCTTCTTGCCCGATAAAGCGATTGATCTAATAGATGAAGCAGGCTCTCGTATTCGTATGGAGATTGACTCTAAGCCAGAAGTCATGGATAAGCTAGAGCGCCGTCTCATTCAGCTGAAGATTGAGCGGGAGGCCGTCAAGAAGGAAAAGGATGATGCCTCTAAAAAACGCTTAGCGTTAATTGAAGATGAGATTTTGCGCTTAGGTGCCGAGTATGCTGACTTAGAAGAGATTTGGAAGGCGGAGAAGGGCGCTGTCTTAGGCGCAGCGCACATCAAGGAAGAAATTGAAAAGGTACGCGCAGACATAGTGAAGCTGCAGCGTGCAGGTAAGCTGGAGCAAGTTGCTGAATTGCAATATGCTAAATTGCCAGAGCTAGAAGCTAAGCTGAAATCTGCCGCTGCTGCAGAGGCTAATATTAGTAAAGATGGCGTAGTTAAAAATAAGTTGTTGCGTACTCAGGTAGGAGCAGAAGAAATTGCCGAGGTAGTTTCTCGTGCAACTGGTATTCCGGTGTCCAAAATGATGCAGGGTGAGCGCGATAAATTACTCAAGATGGAGGAGTTACTTCATCATCGAGTAGTAGGCCAAGAAGAGGCTATTCGTGCGGTATCAGATGCGATCCGTCGTTCACGTGCGGGCCTTGCTGAAGAACATCGTCCCTATGGCTCATTCTTATTCTTGGGGCCAACGGGCGTTGGAAAGACCGAGCTTTGTAAGGCTCTGGCCGGTTTCTTATTCGATAGCGAAGAACACCTCATTCGTATTGATATGAGTGAGTTTATGGAGAAACATAGTGTTGCGCGTTTAATCGGAGCGCCCCCTGGTTATGTAGGTTATGAAGAGGGCGGCTATCTAACGGAGAAGGTGCGACGTCATCCTTACTGCGTCATCTTGTTTGATGAAATTGAGAAGGCGCATCCAGATGTGTTTAATGTACTACTGCAAGTATTGGATGATGGTCGCTTAACAGATGGTCAGGGGCGCACAGTCGATTTTAAAAATACCGTGATTGTGATGACTAGTAATATCGGTTCGCATCTCATTCAGTCTATGGTCGGTAAGAAGCAGATTGAGATAAAAGATGCAGTCTTTGAAGAGCTTAAAACGCATTTCCGTCCAGAGTTTCTCAATCGCATTGACGAGATCGTTGTGTTCCACGGCCTAGATAAGGGCAACATCGCCGATATTGCGAAGATCTTACTTAAAAACTTGTCTGACCGGCTTGCGAAAATCGATATGCATCTTGATGTTACCGATGCGGCCCTAGCGAAGATTGCAGAAGTAGGGTTTGATCCGGTGTTTGGGGCAAGACCGCTAAAAAGAGCGATTCAGCAATATATCGAGAACCCCGTTTCGAAGATGATTCTGGAGGGAAAGTTTGGTCCTGAAGACACCGTACCAGTCGATATCGATCAAAAGGGTGACTTTATCTTCACTAAGTAATTGGCAGTAAACTCGGTACATGATTGATGCGCTACAAATAAGGCGTGCCAGTGATGTCCGAGTAGTTGGTTTAATTAGCTTGGCTCACGGCAGCTCCCACTTTTTTCATTTAATTTTGCCGCCGATGTTCCCATGGCTCAAAGCAGAGTTTGGCTTTAGTTATGCAGAGCTAGGCTTGTTAATGACGATTTTCTTTGTCGTCTCCTGCATCATTCAGGCAGCTTCTGGATTTTTAGTCGATCGTATCGGCGCTCGCCCAGTACTGTTTGTTGGGGTTGGGCTACTTGCCCTTGCTGCATTAACTTACTCGCAAAGTAATGGGTACGCTATGTTGGTGATGGGTGCAGTGATTGCTGGTTGCGGTAATGGTATTTTTCACCCGGTGGATTACACCTTAATCAATCATAAAATTTCCCCGCCAAATTTGCCTTATGCATATTCTATTCATGGCGTAACCGGTTATCTGGGCTGGGCTGCTGCCCCAGCCTTTATGGTTGCAATGGCAACGCTTGCTGACTGGCGAATTGCCTTCTTATCGGCCGCGGTTCTTGAGGCGTTAATACTCTTAGTGCTGTGGTTAAGCCGTGAACGGCTCATTGATAATGTAAAAGAGCGTCAAGCAGAATCTGCGGCTACTCATGCTGCCGCAAACCCCGGCACTGGGGCTCTCACTACTTTTGCTTTTCTAAAGCTACCTGCCGTATGGCTGTGTTGGATTTTCTTTTTCTTTAGTATGTCCGCCACTACCGGCATGCAGTCATTTGCCCCGAGTGCTCTTTTTCAAATTTATGCGCTACCTGTCAGTGCGGGTAATTATTTTTTGACATTAATGTCTTTGGGCGGAGCCGGTGGGATGCTGCTGGGTGGTTATTTTGCTAAGCGTTTTGCTAATCCGGAGCGCATCATCACCATCTGCTTTACGAGTAGTATTTTGATGGGTTTATTGTTGGCGACAGGGTGGGTTCCCTTTGATGGAATTGTCATTCCCTTTATTGTTATCGGTGCCGGCTTAGGTATTGCTGCACCTTCAAGAGATTTGATGATTCGTACCGCTACTCCAGCAGGGGCATCTGGCAGAGTCTATGGCATTATCTATTCAGGAATTGATTTGGGCGCCGCTCTCAGCCCGCTGGTATTTGGCATCTTCTTAGACGCCGGTTTACCTAAATTATTATTTGTGGGCGTGGCACTGTTGCAGTTGATGATTATCTTGACTGGATTTAAGGTGGCTTCTTTGACGACCCTTAAAACCAAGTCAGTCATTTAATTTCACAATATGAAACACCGTTTCTGCTGATAAAACTTGCTTATTAGCTGTAACGGTGAAATGTTTCACCTGTTGATCCTTTTTTTCCACATTATAAAATATTGATTTTAAGTTATTGATTTAATTGAATTATTAAATCTTAATAACACTGAATATAAATCTTGCATGCATTCGTTTTCTATATAAACTCTTATATAAGACATAAGACTTACCGTCTCAATATTTTGTTTAATTTAGGGAGAAAACCATGGCAGATCGCAAAGCAGAAATTGCAGCAATACAAAAGGATTGGGATACTAATCCCCGCTGGAAGGGCATCACTCGTGGGTATACCGCTGAGGATGTTGTTCGTCTGCGGGGCTCATTAAAGATTGAGTACACTTTGGCCAAACATGGGGCTGAACGATTGTGGGACTTAGTAAACAGTGAGGCTTATGTCAACTGCTTAGGCGCTCTAACTGGTGGTCAAGCAATGCAACAGGTAAAAGCAGGTGTTCAGGCGATTTACTTGTCAGGTTGGCAGGTAGCTGCCGATGGGAATTCTTCTGCTGCAATGTATCCAGATCAATCACTCTATCCAGTAGATTCTGTTCCTAAGATGGTTGAGCGGATTAACAATTCCTTTCAGCGTGCTGATGAAATTCAAACGGCTAAAGGAATTCAGAAAGGGGATGCTGGCTACATAGAGTATTTCGCTCCTATCGTAGCGGATGCTGAGGCTGGATTTGGTGGTGTATTGAACGCCTTTGAGCTCAGTAAGGCGCTTATTAAGCAGGGTGCAGCGGGGGTTCACTTTGAAGACCAGTTGTCATCAGTAAAGAAGTGCGGTCACCTCGGCGGCAAAGTCTTATTACCAACAGCAGAGTCAGTCCAAAAATTGATTTCAGCTCGCCTAGCAGCCGATGTTATGGGTGTACCAACAATTATCTTGGCTAGAACAGATGCTGAAGCTGCCGACTTAATAACCTCTGACTACGATGCAAACGATAAGCCATTCTTAACAGGAGAGCGCACTCCAGAAGGCTTCTATAAAACACGCAAGGGTTTGGATCAGGCCATTTCTCGTGGTTTAGCTTACGCCGCCTATGCCGATATGGTGTGGTGCGAGACAGGTACTCCTGACTTAGAGTTTGCTCGACAGTTTGCAGAGGCCATTCGCGCTAAATTTCCTGGCAAGATGCTGGCGTATAACTGCTCACCCTCTTTCAACTGGAAGAAGAATTTAGACGATGCAACGATTGCTAAATTCCAACGTGAATTGGGTGCGATGGGTTACAAATATCAGTTTATTACCCTCGCTGGTATTCATTCCATGTGGTACAACATGTTCGATTTGGCTCAAGACTATATGCAACGTGGCATGACAGCGTATGTCGAAAAAGTACAAGAACCAGAATTTGCAGCGCGTGATCGGGGTTATACATTCGTATCGCATCAACAAGAGGTAGGCACCGGTTACTTTGATGATGTCACGACTGTAATACAGGGTGGTAAATCTTCAGTAACCGCTTTGACAGGCTCAACAGAAGAAGAGCAGTTCCACTAACTTAGTACATCCCCTAGTTTTAGTGTTTATCGGCACCTAAATAGCTCCATAAGAGTGACTTAGGTGCCTTTTTCATATACATTCTGCCTATGAATACTTGTTCCCTTTGTACAGTAGCCCCCTCATCCGAGGAGGGTGAGTTAATTTGGCTTGGGGATGACTGCCGAGTAATCTTGGTAAACGACGCAGACTTACCTGGATTTTGTAGGGTCATATGGAATCACCACGTCGCTGAGATGACGGATCTCAGTTATGGTGAGCGTGAGCACTTAATGACGCTTGTCTTTGCGGTGGAGCAGGCGATTCGTCAAGTGATGAAGCCCGATAAGATCAATTTAGCTGCCTTAGGAAATATGGTGCCCCATATTCATTGGCATGTTATCCCTCGGTATAGGGACGATGCTTTCTTTCCAGGATCAGCGTGGTCGCAAAGGACTCAGGAAACATCAGCATCTGCAATTGAAGCGCGTCAGCTCTTAGCAAAAAATCTATCAGCAGCTGTTAAATCTGCGATTACGGCATTACGCTAAACCAATTTTTTTAGTGCTTCGAGATATCTTTCGGGGCTAAGGGGCTGACCCTCGCGTTGTGTCTCCCACATTACCTGCCCTAAACATTCCATGATGGCGTGTTGAGACTCGTGCTCTGTTCCTAGTTTCTTCCAGAGCTGCGCCGAGATTGCTTTAATCCCGGGTGGCTGATCGATGGAGACTTGCTCACTGATCGATAAGTGCATGGAGAGATGTAAAAAGGGATTGGTTTCCCCGCGCTCTGGTGTGTAGTCTTGCTCTACAGCGTTCTCTGGGTTTAGTAACAATGTGTGATATTCGGGATGTTGGATCATCCAGTCGCTGGCAATCATTTCCATCGGAGCCAGAATCTGATTATCTATTTTCTTTTTCCAGGTATCACAGAAAAAACGCCGCACCTCTTCACGTGTCGGATTAAATAGGGCCACGTACATTTCCTTTACCAGTTTTTTGCTTAAAGCTGCAGAGGGGTTCGACTATGCATTGCTCGCATTCAGGGTTGCGTGCTTTGCAGGTATATCGCCCATGCAAAATAAGCCAATGATGTGCGTCTTGTAAAAACTCCTTGGGTATGCGCTTGAGTAGTTGCTCTTCAACCTTCACAACATCTTTTCCAGGCGCTAAGCCCGTGCGATTAGACACTCTAAAGATATGCGTGTCTACTGCCATAGTCGGATGTCCAAAAGCCGTATTGAGAATAACGTTCGCCGTTTTTCTACCGACACCTGGAAGGGACTCTAAGTCCTCGCGAACTTGCGGCACTTCACCGCCATATTGCCCTACTAATAAATGGCAAGTCTCTTGAATGTGTCTACCCTTGGCATTAAATAACCCAATATGCTGGATGAAAGGCTTGACCCCTGCTTCACCTAAATCCAATAGTGCTTGCGGAGTGTTGGCGATCTTAAATAGCTCTCTTGTACCTTTGTTTACCGAAATATCGGTCGCTTGTGCGGATAGCAATACCGCAATCAAGAGTTCAAAGGGCGAGCTGTATTCCAGTTCAGTTTCTGGGTTGGGATTATTTGCCCTAAGTTGCTCAAAAAAGGCCTGTCGCTTTTCGGGATTCATGATTACTTTTGCTGAGCGCGCGCAATAGCCGCAGCGATGATGGCTCGCTTACGCTCTTGCTCTTGTTTTGCCTCTTCAGACTGAGGAGATTGTGCATTAACTTCATCTAATTTAGCCGCAGCTTTTTTAGCAAGACGTGCATCATTGTCTTGCTCCTCGCGCTCCAATCTCTTTTCACGAGCATGGTAACGGGTGCGCGCTATGTCGGCCAATGGCGCAGACCAGGCATCCCATCCAGTCTGAGCGCCGGTGACATCGATCATAGTGATGCAGTCAACGGGGCAGGGTGGAATACAAAGGTCGCAGCCAGTACACCAATCACTCAAGACTACATGCATTTGTTTTGAAGCCCCCACAATGGCATCAACAGGGCAAGCCTGAATACAGAGCGTGCAACCGATGCATGTATTTGAATCAATCAAAGCAATGGTTCTGGGGCGCTCTAGTCCGCAGTCAGTATCGATCGTGGGATTGAGTTTAAAGGTAGCCTGAGGATATATGGGTGTCAGCAACTCAGACAAGCGCCTGATGCCTTCTACACCGCCCGGTGGACATCGATTAGGTAAGGCCTCACCAGAGGCCATTGCCTCAGCATATCCCCTGCAGTCGGGGTAGCTACATTTAGTACATTGGGTCTGGGGGAGTAGATTCTCGAGACGATCGGCAAGTGTTCGCTGTTGCTGGCTTTGCATATTGATCTGAATGCTCTAGAACTAGAAACGCGACCCTGAGGTCGCGCTGCTAGTTTATGCAGACTTCTTACTTCCCAGCTTTGGCGGCCGCGCTCGGGTTTTCTTCTGAACAGTCTGGTGCTCACGAATAAACGATTTAATTTTTGGGTAGACTTTCTCGCGCCAACGACGACCGGCAAAGATACCGTAGTGCCCGGCCCCAGCAACTTCATAGTGATCTTTATTGGGTTTGGTAATACCCGAACAAAGCGCATGGGCTGCGCGTGTTTGGCCACTACCAGAAATATCATCTAACTCGCCTTCAATACTCAGTAGGGCAGTTTCGGTAATATCTTGAGGCTTCACTAATTTACCTGCCACTTTCCATTTACCATCAGGCAGAGCGTAATCTTGAAAGACTATTTTGATCGTGTCTAGGTAAAACTTCGCATCCATATCAAGGACGGCGTTGTACTCATCATAAAAACGAATATGTGCTTTGACATCTTGCTCATCACCACGCACTAGATTTTGAAAGTAATCCCAGTGAGATTGCATATGATTTCTTGGGTTCATTGCCATAAAGCCAGTGTGCTGCAAGAAGCCAGGGTAGACCTTACGACCTGCACCAGGATAGTTGGGTGGGACGCTGTAAATAACATGACTCTCAAACCACTCAAATGATTTTTGGTCTGCCAAGTCGTTCACTGCCGTTGGAGACTTGCGGGCATCAATTGGGCCGCCCATCATGATCATGGATGCTGGAGTTTTCTCACCCGCAGTAGCCATCAAAGAAATGGCTCCTAAAGTCGGAACTGTAGGCTGACACACTGAAATTACATGAAGATTTTCTGCGCCAATGGTACGGATGAATTCTTGTACATAGTGTACGTAGTCATCTAAACCAAATTCACCATCCGCTAACGGAACAGTGCGAGCATCAATCCAATCAGTAATGTAGACCTTGTGATCTTGCAATAAGGTGCGCACGGTGTCGCGTAATAAGGTGGAGTGATGGCCAGACATAGGCGCAACCACTAAAACGACGGGATCTTCTTTCAGCTTCTTAATGACTTCAACATCATCAGAGTAGCGCTTAAAGCGAATCAATTTACAAAATGGTTTAGTGACAGTAGCGATTTCTTGAATGGCAACTTCACGACCGTGTGCATGCACTGTACGAATACCAAACTCTGGCTTCTTGTAGTCTTTGCCGAGGCGGTAAAGCAACTCGTAACTCGCAGACAATCTCTCAGAGCCAGGAATTTTGGATGCTGGGTTAGAGGCATCAATAAAAGCAGCTGAAGCAGCACGCGCCCAAGAACTGACTGGTTCTAGTAGCGATTTCTGGAACTCATGAAGTTGATATAGCATGTTGCCTCCTGTTAACTCAGTGTAACTGCTGTTTAGGCTAAAACGCGGGCTATCGCTACGGCAGCTTTGTCAATATTGTGAGTATTGAGGGCAGCTACGCAAATACGACCTGTGGAGAGGGCATAAATCCCATCTTCTTTCTGTAAGCGCTCTACTTGTGCGGCAGTTAACCCGGAATAAGAAAACATGCCACGCTGCTTTTCGATAAAGGCAAAATCTTGCTTTACCCCAGCGGCAGCCAGTTTTTGCACCAGTCCTTGGCGCATGGTTTTAATACGATCGCGCATCTGGGCTAACTCATTTTCCCAAAGTTGACGCAACTCAGGCGAATTGAGCACGGCCGCCACAATAGCGGCGCCATGAGTTGGGGGATTGGAATAGTTCGTCCGAATGACCCGCTTTAACTGAGATAGAACGCGAGTGCATTCATCTTTGCTTTGAGTCACGATAGAGAGGGCGCCTACGCGCTCACCGTAGAGTGAGAACGATTTAGAGAAAGAGCTGGAGACAAAGAAAGACATGCCAGAGTCAGCAAATAAACGCACGGCTACGCCATCCTGCTCGATCCCCTCCGCAAACCCTTGATAAGCCATATCCAGAAAAGGAATGAGCTGCTTTGCTTTACAAATAGCAATGACTTGACGCCACTGCGCCTCAGTAATGTCAGCCCCGGTAGGGTTATGGCAGCAGGCATGCAGTAACACGGTAGTGAACTGTGGGAATGACTCTAACGATTTGACCATGCCATCAAAATTGACACCACGAGTCTCTCCGTCGAAGTAGGCATATTCCAGCACCTCAAAACCAGCGGACTCAAAAATACCGCGGTGGTTTTCCCAGGTGGGGTTGCTGATAGCGCAAGGCGCATTGAGGTTCAGGCGCTTAATAAAGTCAGCGCCAACACGCAATGCACCCGTGCCGCCCAGACATTCAGCAGTCACGACACGACCCGCTTCAATCAGTGCAGAGTCAGCGCCAAACAAGAGGTTTTGGACTGCGCTGTTGTAAGGATTTGGTCCTTCGATTGGGATATAGCCGCGCGGGGAGCGCTTAGCCACAATCGCCTCTTCCGCCTTAATTACTGCCTTTAAAAGGGGTACTTTGCCCTCGTCGGTGTAGTACACGCCCACACCTAAGTTCACTTTGTCTGCACGTTGATCGGCGACATAGGCTTCGGTAAGGCCAAAAATAGGATCTTTAGGGGCTAGCTGGACGGAGGCAAACAAGGTCATTGGGAGGTCAGTAAGTAGGTGTTCAGGGTTAAATAATTAGTTAAATCAATGCTTTATCGGTTTAAGGTCGATAGAATTTATTTCAATCTTTGTATTTTGGCATCAGGTTTAGCTATTTCTGCATAAAAACGGCAAAATCATTGTTTGTGAAAAATTCGCTGTGGCTAAAAGCTACATGTGAAATGATAGCTGAGATGCCCCCAAAGTACCCTAAAAAATCCTCCTTAGAGACAGAAAGTGCGATAGCCCCCAAAGCCCAATCCACCATACAAGCTGACCCCTTAGGTGAAGCAGGTCACGATCTCGATCCTGCAAAGTTCGTTTCCTTCCCTGATTCCCCTTTTCATCTGTACCAGCCGTTTCCGCCCGCAGGCGATCAGCCGGCCGCAATCGATGCACTGGTGGCTGGAATAGAGGATGGTCTGACCTTTCAAACGCTGCTGGGCGTTACGGGCTCGGGTAAAACCTTCACGATGGCCAATGTGATCGCCAGAACAGGTCGACCTGCCATTATTTTTGCTCCAAATAAGACTTTAGCTGCGCAGCTCTATAGTGAGTTTCGGGAATTCTTTCCTAAGAATGCAGTCGAGTACTTTGTCAGCTATTACGATTATTACCAGCCTGAGGCTTACGTTCCTACGCGCGATTTATTTATTGAAAAGGACTCGTCCATCAATGAACATATTGAGCAAATGCGACTCTCGGCCACAAAGAGTTTATTAGAGCGTCGCGACGTCATTATTGTTTCAACCGTATCGGCAATTTACGGCATTGGTAACCCGGGCG